>JACQBG010000042.1 GCA_016194585.1 Gemmatimonadota bacterium | reverse complement strand
CCGCCGTTCCGGTAGTAGTTGAGCTCTTCCGGCGTGTCGATGCGGCTGCGCACCTGGAAGGTCGTCGACGCGCCGTTGGCGCCGACGGCGCGCACGGTGAGCGTGGCGCGCGGTGCCATCGTGTCGCTCAGCCCCTCGATGGTGATCGTCTCGAAGCCGGTGAGTCCGAGCGACTGCCGCGTCTCGCCGTTCGTGAACTCGCACGGGATGACGCCCATCCCGACGAGGTTCGACCGGTGGATGCGCTCGAAGCTCTCGGCGATCACCGCGCGCACGCCGAGGAGCATCGTCCCCTTGGCCGCCCAGTCGCGGCTCGACCCGGTGCCGTACTCCTTGCCGGCGATGATGACGAGCGGCGTGCCGGCCTTGCGGTAGCCCTCGCTCGCCTCGAAGAAGCTCGTCGGCTCGGCGCCGGGGGCGGTGCGCGTCCACCAGCCCTCCATCCCCGGGGTCAGCTCGTTCTTGAGGCGGATGTTCGCGAACGTGCCGCGCATCATCACCTCGTGGTTGCCGCGGCGGGCGCCGTACGAGTTGAAATCCTTCTTCTGCACGCCGAGCGAGAGGAGCCACTGCCCGGCCGGCGACTTCTCGGCGATCGAGCCGGCGGGGGAGATGTGGTCGGTGGTGATCGAGTCGGCGAACATGCCGAGCACGCGGGCGCCGGCGATCGGCTGCACCCCCGGCGGCGTCATCGTCATCCCCTCGAAATACGGCGGGTGCTTCACGTACGTGGACGCGTCGTCCCACGTGTAGCGGTCGCCGGTGGGGACGGGGATCGCACGCCACTGCTCGTCGCCGCCGAAGACGTCGGCGTACTGCTTCTCGAAGTATTCGCGCTTGACGCTCGAGAGCACCACGTCCTCGACTTCCTTGGGCGTGGGCCACACGTCCTTGAGGAACACCGGCTTGCCGTCCGTGCCGGTGCCGAGCGGTTCCGACGCGAAGTCGATGTCGGCGCGTCCGGCGAGCGCGTACGCGACGACGAGCGGCGGCGAGGCGAGGTAGTTGAAGCGCGTCTGCGGGTTCACGCGCCCCTCGAAGTTGCGGTTGCCCGAGAGCACGGCGGCGACGGTGAGCTTGCCGTCGTCGATCGCCTTGCTGATCGCCTCGGGGAGCGGGCCGGAGTTGCCGATGCACGTCGTGCAGCCGTAGCCGGCGATCTGGAACCCGAGCGCGTCGAGCGCCGGCTGCACCCCCGCCTTGTCGAAGTAATCCTTGGCGACCTTCGAACCCGGCGCGAGCGAGGTCTTCACCCACGGCTTGCTCGTGAGGCCGCGCGCGACCGCCTTCTGCGCGAGCAGGCCGGCGGCGAGCATCACGCTCGGGTTGCTCGTGTTCGTGCAGCTCGTGATCGCGGCGATCACCACCGCGCCGTCGGTGAGGTCGAACGTCCGTCCGCGGTGCGAGCAGCTGACGCGCGGCGGCTCGACGACGGACGCGCCGCCCTCGGCCACCATCGCCGCGCCGGCGGCGGCGTTCGCCACGGGCGTCTTGAGCGGGGCGCCCGCCTTCTGCGCCGCATACGCCTCGGCGTACGCCGCCTTCGACTTCGTCAGCGGGATGCGGTCCTGCGGCCGCTTCGGCCCGGCGATGCTCGGCACCACCGTCGAGAGGTCGAGTTCGAGCGTGTCGGAATACACGGGATCGGGCATCCGCGGCTCCCGGAACAATCCCTGCGTCCGGCAGTAGGCCTCGACGAGCTTCACCTGATGCTCGCTGCGCCCCGAGAGGCGCAGGTACTTGAGCGTCTCGGCGTCGACCGGGAAGAAGCCCATCGTCGCGCCGTACTCCGGCGCCATGTTGGCGATCGTCGCGCGGTCGGCGAGCGAGAGTCCGCCGAGTCCGTCGCCGAAGTACTCGACGAACTTGCCGACCACCTTCTTCTTGCGGAGCATCTCGGTGCAGGTGAGCACGAGGTCGGTCGCCGTCGCGCCGGCGGGGAGGTGCCCGTGCAGCTTGAAGCCGACGACTTCGGGGATGAGCATCGACACCGGCTGGCCGAGCATCGCGGCCTCCGCCTCGATGCCGCCGACGCCCCAGCCGAGCACGCCGAGGCCGTTGATCATCGTCGTGTGCGAGTCGGTGCCGACGAGCGAATCGCAGTACGCGGCCTTCGCGCCGTCCTCCTCGCCGGTGAACACGACCTGTCCGAGGTACTCGAGATTCACCTGGTGGCAGATGCCCGTGCCCGGCGGCACGGCGCGGAAGTTCTTGAGCGCCGTCTGCCCCCAGCGGAGGAACTTGTAGCGCTCGAAGTTGCGCTCGTACTCGAGGTTCACGTTGATCATGAACGCGGCGTCGGTGCCGTACTCGTCGACCTGCACCGAGTGGTCGATGACGAGGTCGACGGGCTGCAGCGGATTGATCCTCGCCGGGTCGCCACCGAGGGCGGCGAGGGCGTCGCGCATGGCGGCGAGGTCGACGACGCAGGGGACGCCGGTGAAGTCCTGCAGCAGCACGCGCGACGTGCGGAAGGCGATCTCCTTGTCGACGGGCGCCTTCACGTTCCACGTCGCCATCGCCTGCACGTCGGCTTTCTTCACGAACGCGCCATCCTCGTTCCGCAACAGGTTCTCGAGCAGGACCTTGAGCGAGAAGGGGAGGGTGGAGACGGTGCTGCCGGCGACCGACGCGAGCGCGTCGAGCCGGTAGATGACGTAGGACTGCCCGTCCACGGAGAGGGACGCGCGCGAACCGAAACTGTTCTTGGATGTCATGGCCGTGTGAGCATTGCCCGCGAGAGGAGGTGTGCGGGCGGGTGATGGCCTGAGCCACTGACCGGCGCGTCGCGCCAGCCAGGCTGCCTTGAATCTAACGCAAACGGCGGCGCGGGGGGAAATCCCCCGCGCCGCCGTGCGTCCCGCGGGGCTCACATCTTCGGGGCGGGGGGCGCGTCGAGGGTCTTGAGCAGCTCCTTCCACTCGAACGTCACGGGCTTGCCACGCACCCACTTCTCCATCCACGCGAACTCGGCCATCGACTTGGTGAACTGGTCGCGCGCCGCCGGGATGCCGTGCGTGTTCCCCGGATAGACGTAGAACTCCGTCGGCACGCCGAGCTTCTTGAGCGCCATGTGCAGCTCCTCGCTCTGCGGCCGCGGCACCCGCGGGTCGCCCTGCACGACGTGGATCATCGTCGGCGTCTTCGCGTTGCGGATGTACTTGATGGGCGACTGCGCGAACCAGTGGTCGAAGTCGTCGTACGGCAGCTTGTCCCCCATGTACCACTGCCGCACCCGCTGCACGTCGCTCTCGGCGTACATCGAGAGCCAGTTCATGGTGCCGGCGCCGGTGCTGATCGCCTTGAACCGGTTGGTGTGCGTGAGGATCCAGTTCGACCAGTGGCCGCCCGCGCTCCAGCCCAGCGCGCCCATGTGGTCGCCGTCCACCAGCCCGTCCTTGATGAGCTGGTCGACCCCGGTCATGATGTCCTGATAGCCCTTGGTGAAGTAATCGCCCTGGCTCTCGGTCTTGAACTTCTCGCCGTAGTTGGTCGAGTTGCGGTAGTTGGGCATGAGCACGGCGTAGCCCGCGCCGGCGTAGATCTGCGCGCCGTAGCCGCCGTTGAACGACAGCAGGTCGGCGGCCGCCGGTCCGCCGTGGATCGCGACGATGAGCGGATAACGCGTCCCCTGCTGGTAGCCGACGGGCTTCAGGAGCACGCCGCACGCCGGCGCGCCGTCGGTGCTCTTCCAGCACGTCTCCGTCTCTTCGCCGAGCGCGAAGTGGTCGGCCTGCGGGTTCGGCTGGGTGAGCCGCACCCAGGCGCTCCTGTCGCCGACCTGGGCGAGCGACGCCACCGTGTACGTCGACGGCGGTGTGGTTGGATCGGTATACGCGATGAGGAGCGCGCCGCTCCGTTCGTCGCGCGTGACGTTCACCGACGCCTTGAGGTCGGTGAGCGGCGAGACCTTGCCCGTGGCGACGTCGACGGCGAACAGCTGGTTCGTCGCCCGCCATCCTTCGTTGAAGTAGATCGTCCGCGCATCGGCGCTCCACCAGCCCACGCTCAGGTCGGCGTCCCACCCCGCGCCGAGCTTGCGCCAGGCGCCGCCCTCCACCGGTCGCACGTACAGCTTGCGGTTGCGCATCAGCTTGAAATCGTCTTCGGCGCTGTAGGCGATGGTGCGGCTGTCGGGGGAGAAGCTGAGCGCGCTCTCGCCGATGTCGACGTTGTCGGTGAGACGCTCCACCTTGCCGGTCGCGAGTTCGAGCAGGTAGAGGTCGCTCGCGTCGCGCTCGTCGGTGGTGCCCCGGTAGTAGCGGTCGTCGCGCGTCGCGTTGAAGCCGGCCCACCGGCCGTCGTCGGACAACGTCACCGTCGTCACGCTGTAGGCGGCGTCGCCGGTGAGGCGTCGCGTGGCGCGCGTGGCGAGATCGAGCTCCCACAGGTGCACGCGCGGCTCGGGAGCGTTTCGGATCATCACCCCGAAGTGCGCCTCCGTGCGACGGCGCTCGTCGGTCAGCATCGTGTCGGGGGCGAGGAAGAACGCCTTCGTGCCGTCCTTGGAGAGCTGCCACTGGCCGACCGGCGTCGGGTGCTTCGTGAGCTGTACCGGCGTGCCGTCGAGCGTCGCCGCCGGGAGCGCCCAGAGCTGCTGCGCCTCGGCGCGACCGGCCGTGTACACGAGCCACTTGCCGTCGCGCGTGAACTGGAACTGCGCCACGCCCCCGGCGGCGTCGGTGATCTTGCGGGCCTCGCCGCCGTCGGTGCGCATGTAGTAGAGCTGGTTCCCCGACGCGCTCGCCGGTCCGCCACCGCCGCCGCGGCCGCCGGCGGCCGGCGCCGCGGCCGCTCCGGCCGCCGCCACCGCGTCGCGGTTCGACGCGAACACGAAGCCGCCGTCGCTCGCCCAGCGCGGCGAGAGTTCGTCCTTGTCCTTCGTGAACGTCAGCTGCCGCGTGCTCGGCAGCCCCGCGCGCATCCCGACGAGATAGATGTCCGACTGCCGGCGCGCCTGCTTCCAGTCCGGCGTGGAGATCGTGTACAGCGCCCACTGCCCGTCGGCGCTCACGACGGGCGCGGTCGCCTGCCGCATCTCCTGCACGTCGAGGAAGGTCATCGGCCGCTGCGGCGCCTGCGCGGCGAGCGGCGCGGCGAGCAGGACGAGCCAGAGCGGCGAACGAGAGGTCGGCATCGGATCCTCCGAGGGTCAGGGGCGGGTGGCGAACACGATGACGTGTCCGCCGGGGTCCTTCACGCCGCATTCGGTCATCCCGTACGGCGTCGTGCGCCGCGGCACGACGACGGGAGACCCGTCGACCGCGCGGAGCGTCGCGTCGAGGTCGGCGACCTCGACGTACAGGCATCCGCCGCCGGTGACGAGCGAGCTCACCGAGGCGGGGAGTTCGGCGCGCACGCTCGCGACCGACTGGTACATGACTTCGAGCCCGTCCTTCTCGACGATCACGAAGCCCGGCGTCTCGCCCAGCGCGATCTCGACGGTGCGCGTGAAGCCCAGCCGTTCCCAGAACCGCGCGCACGGCGTGACCTCGTCGACGACGAGCACCGGCGAGATGCGGCGCACGATGCTCACCGGCGCACGGCCTTCGGCACCGGGAAGCTCGACGTCGTGCGCCGCGCGCCGCCCTCGACCACCGTCACGCCGATGGCGTCGACCGGGCACTGGTGCACGAAGTCGCCGTCGGCGCGCGACCATTCGACCTCGGGGGTCACGACCGTCGCCTTGCCCTCGTCATCCATCGCCATCACGTCGGGGGCGAGCGTGGCGCACAGGCGGCACCCCGTGCACTTCGCGCGGTCCACGCTGAGTTCGAGCTGTCGGAGCGGGTACACGCCTCCCGAGGAGAGCAGGGAGTCGCCGGCGCGGGCGAGCGTGTCGACCGCGGCCTCGTAGCCGAGTTGGATGATACGCTTCGTGTGCACGAAGCTGAACCAATTGAAGTGCCACACGGCGGGGCGCACGAGGAGGAGCGGCGGGCCCGCCCAGTTCGCGAGTTGCGACGTCTGCAGCGACTTCATCATCACGGTGGCGGCCCGCATGTAGATCGCCGCGAACCCCTTCTCCTTGATGCGGCGGGCGCTGGACAGGCTCGCGCTGCCGACGTCGACGCCGATCACCGCGTCCATCGCCGCCCCGGCGACGCCGATCGGCAGGTTGTCCATCACGCCGCCGTCGGCGCAGGTCCGTCCGCCGAGCACGCCGGGCGGGAAGAACCCGGGGAGCGCGCACGACGCGTACACGGCATCGGCCACCGACACGTCCTGCAGCCCCGGCAGCCCCCACACCACCTGCGAGGCGCGCTCGAGGTCGACGGTGTTGACGAGCAGCGGCATCGGCAGCTCGCGGAACGTGCCGTGCGGCACGAGTCCCTCGATGATCGTCCGCAGCGGCGACTCGACGTAGAGCGAGGGGGAGAGCATCCGCCGCGTGACCATGTGCAGGTGGTCGATGCGGAACAGGTCGCGCTTGGTGAGCGCGAGCGCGTGCTCGGTCATCTCGTGCACGCTCATGCCGCCCGCGTACGACGCCGCGATGAGCGAGCCGATGCTCGTGCCGGCGACCAGCGACGGACGGATCCCCCGCTCCTCGAGCGCGCGGATGACCCCGATGTGCGCGAATCCCTTGAGCCCGCCCCCGCCGAGGACGAGGGCGATGCGCTCAGGCAGCTGGATCGGCGTGGGGGCAGGCGCGGCGGACGTCATCGCGCGTCATCTTAGCGCCGCGGGGCGCCGGCGGCGAGCCGCCGCCGGCGCGAGCGTCACTACTCGAGGAACTTGTAGAGCCCGTACAGGCCGATCACGGCACCACCCGCCATGATGACGTGCCCGGCGGTGTTGTCCATCACCGCGCCGACGATGAGTGCGGCGGCCCCGACGATCATCAGCGCGCGGTTGTGCCCGGTGTCGACCGGACGCGGCGCGGGAGCGGGGAGGGGCGCCGGCGCGGCCTCGCGGATCCCCGCTCTGGCCTGATCGACGCGAGGCCCCGCGGACGGCTGCGCCACGGCGACCGGCGCGGACGCGGGCGCCGGCGCGGCCGCGGCTGGGGCCCCCTGCGGTTCAGCGGTGGCGTTGCTGCCGGACTGCGCGGCGGCGGGAACGGCGATGCCGGCGACGAGCGCCAGCAGGGCGATGCGTGCACGGACGGACATGGCAGCTCCTGTCTCGGTAGGGCCGGCCGCGATGCGGCCGGTGGTCCTTCACGATACCTTTGTCCCTCCTCCCGCGACAACCCACCGGCATGCCTACTCCTGGTTCCGACACCGGCTCCCCAGAGCGCGCGCTCGAGCGATCGCTCGGCGTGCGCGCGCTCGCCGCGAGCATCGTCAATGTCACGGTCGGCGGGGGCATCTTCATCGTGCCGGCCATCGTCGCGACGAACCTCGGCGCCGCGGCGCCGCTCGCCTATCTCGTCTGCGCCGTCGCGTTCGGACTGATCGTCGCCTGCTTCGCCGAGGCGGGGAGCCGCATCGCGCTCACCGGCGGCCCGTACATGTACGTCGAGCGCGTGTTCGGTCCCTTCGTGGGGTACGTGAGCAACGTGCTGCTCTGGATGCTGAGCACGATCGCGCACGCCGCCGTGGCGAGCCTCTTCGCGCAGGCGCTCAACGCGCTCGTCCCCGGGATGGGGGTCGGCCTGGCGCGCGCCGCTGTGATCATCGGCGTGTTCGGGCTGTTCGCGTTCATCAACGCGCGCGGCGTGCGGCAGGGCGCGCGCGTCATCGAAGTCGCGACGGCGGCCAAGCTGCTCCCGCTCCTGCTGTTCGTCGGCACGGGGCTGTTCGCCATGAAGGCATCGAACCTCGTCTGGCCGGCGATGCCCTCGGTCGCCGCCGTGGGACGCACCTCGATCATCCTCGTGTTCGCGTTCTCGGGCATCGAGAGCGCGCTGGTGCCGAGCGGCGAGGTCAAGGAGCCGTCGCGCACCGTCCCGCGCGCGATCCTCCTCGCGATGGTGCTCGTCACGGTGCTGTACATCGTCGTGCAGGTGGTGGCGCAGGGCGTGCTCGGCGCCGAGCTGCCGTCGCACCCCGACGCGCCGCTCGCCACGGCCGCGACGCGCGTCATCGGTCCGGCGGGGGGGCTCATCCTCATGGTCGGGGCCGCCGTCTCGATGGCCGGCTACCTCTCCGGCATGATGCTCGCCGCGCCGCGCTCGCTCTATGCCTTCGCCCGCGACGGCTACCTGCCGCGCGCGCTGGCGAAGGTCGATCCGCGCACGCACGTGCCGGCGGCCGCCATCTACGCGCACGCCACCGTCGTCACGTTGCTCGGGCTCAGCGGCACGTTCGAGAAGCTCGCCGTGCTCTCGAACATCTCGGCGCTGCTGCTCTACGGCCTCTGCAGCGTGGCGGCGTTCGAACTGCGCCGCCGGAACGTGCAGGAAGGGGGCACGCCGTTCCGCGTCCCGTTCGGGACGGTGATCCCGTGGCTCTCCGTGCTCGTGATCCTCTTCCTCCTCTCGAACGCGACCGCCGCCGAGCTGCGCGCCGTCGGCGGCACCGTGGCCGTCGCCGCCGTGCTCTATCTCTTCCGGCGCAAGGGAGACGCCCCCGCATGACCGCCGATCCGCTGCTCGCCTTCCGCGCCGAGTTCCCGATCCTCGAGCGGCGCACGTACCTCGTCTCGAACTCGCTCGGCGCCATGCCGCGCGCCGTCCCCGAGCGGCTCGCCGAATACGTGGACCAGTGGGCCGAGTTCGGCGTGATGGCGTGGGCCAAGGGGTGGTGGGACATGCCGCTGCGCGTCGGCGACGAGATCGCACCCCTGCTCGGTGCGTCGAACGGCGAGGTCGCGATGGCGCCGACCGTCACGCTGGCGCAAGCGGCGATCCTCTCGGCGCTCGACTTCCGGTCGGGGCGCGACACCATCGTGATGAGCGCGCTCGACTTCCCGAGCGTGCGCTACATGGTCGACCAGCTCGCTCCGAAGCTCGGCGCGCGGGTGGTGGTGGTGCCGAGCGACGATGGCGTCACGCTCGACGAGGAGCGGCTGTGCGCCGCGGTCGACGAGCGCACGGCGCTGGTCGCCATCTCGCACGTGCTCTTCCGGTCGGCGTACGTGGTCGACGTGGCGCGCGTCGCCGCGCACGCGCACCGCATGGGAGCGCTCGTCGCGCTCGACGCCTACCACTCGGTGGGCGTCGTGCCCGTCGACGTGCGGGCGATCGGCGCCGACTTCCTCACCGGCGGCGTGCTCAAGTGGCTGTGCGGCGGCCCCGGCGGCTGCTTCCTCTATGCTTCACCGGCGATGAGCGAGCGGTTCGCCCCGGCGCTCACCGGATGGCAGGCGCACGCGCACCCGTTCGCGTTCGCCGGCGACATGGAATACGCGACGGGCGCGGCGCGCTGGCTCGGCGGCACCCCCGTCATCCCCGCGCTGTACGCGAACGTGGAGGGGCCGCGCCTCGTGAAGAAGGCGGGGATCGCCGCCATCCGCGAGAAGTCGACGCGACAGACCGAGCGGCTGATCGCGCTCGCCGACGCGCGCGGGTGGCGCGTGCACGCGCCGCGCGACGCGGCGCGACGCGGCGGCACCGTCGCGATGGACGTGCCGCACGCGGCCGAAGTCGCGCAGGCGCTGCTCGCCCGCGACGTCATCATCGACTTCCGCCCCGGCGCCGGCATCCGCGTGGCGCCGCACTTCTACACGACCGACGCCGAGGTCGAGCGCGTCGCGGTCGAGATCGACGACATCCTCGCGACGGGCGCCTGGCGCGCCCACGAGGGCCATCGCCCGACCGTGACCTGAGACATCTGGCACGCGGTGCGGCCCGCGCGTAGTTTCGCGTTGACCTTCACATCCCCCACATGCCGACGACCCCAGAGAAGCTGCGCAAACAGTACGTCAACACCGACTACCCGAACGTCGTGCTGCGGTTCGAGGACGGCCACGAGATCGTCGTGAAGCGGGGCGTCGGCAAGTCGTTCGACGTCTACGCGGGCGAGCATGTCAAGCTGCTCGCCGTGTTCGACCCCGACGCTCGCGAGCGCGAGCTCGTGGCGACGAAGAAGGCCGAGGAGTTCGACGACGCCTGAGCCGGTCGCTCAGGCGAGCACGTCGAGCAGGCCGCGCACCGCGCCGACGAAATCCGCCGGCGCGAAGGGCTTCTGGATGAAGGCCTCGTGCGCATTGAGCCCGCCGGCGCCGCGCAACACGTCGGCCGAATACCCCGACATGTAGAGCACGCGCAGCCCAGGGCGCAGCGGGCGCAGGCGCAGCGCGAGTTCGCGTCCGCTGATGTCGGGCATCACGAGATCCGTCACCAGCAGGTCGATCGTGCCCGGATGCTGCTCGTGCACGAGCAGCGCCTCGGCGCCCGCCGCCGCGTCGAGCACCGTATAGCCGTGCTGCGTGAGCGCGCGCTTCACCACCGCGCGGAACGTCGCGTCGTCCTCGACGAGCAGCACCGTCTCGGTGGCACGGCCCGAGTAGGCCGGCAACTCCTGGGACGTGCGCCGCGGCGCCTCGTCGGCGGCCACCGGCACGTACAGGCGCATCGTCGTGCCGATTCCCGGCTCGCTCGACGCGACGAGTCCACCGCCGAATTGGCGCGCGATCGCGTAGGCGGCGGCGAGCCCCAGCCCCGGATTGTCCCGCCGCTGCTTGGTGGTGAAGAACGGCTCGAAGCACCGCTCGAGCACGTCGGGCGGCATGCCGACGCCGGTGTCCGAGATGGCCACCAGCGCATACGTGCCGGGGTGCACCTCCGACGCAGCGGCGTCGGCGCCGACCAGCCGGAGCACGCGCGTCTCCAGCGCGAGCTGCCCGCCGTTCGGCATCGCGTCGGCGGCGTTCGCGACGAGCTGCAGCACGGCCTCGCGCAGCTGCTCCGGGTCGGCGACGACGTGCACCTCCGGCGCGCCCGCGCTGAACGTGCTGCGCACGCCGACGGGGAGTTTCGCGCGCCCCTCGACCTCGATCGCCGCGACCGCCGCGTCGAGCGCGAGGCGGCGTGGACGCGAGGCGTGCCGGCGACCGACCGTGCGGAGCTGCCGCGTGAGAACGTTCGCCCGGCGCGCCGCCTCGAGGATCGCGTCGGCGTCGGCGAGCAACGGCGACCCCGTGGGGAGTTCCTCGCGGATCAGGCTGGCCGACGTCACGATCGTCCCGAGGAGGTTGTTGAAATCGTGCGCGATCCCTCCGGCCAGCCGCCCCGTCGCGTCGAGCTGCTCGGCCTGGCGGAACCGGTGCTCGAGCTGCTTCTGCTGACCGATGTCGCTCAGCGTCTTGATCACGCCGCGGATGGCGCCCTCCGCGTCGCGCAACGGGGCCAGCGAGATGCTCACGTCGACGAACCGTCCGTCGCGCCGCCGCCGGCGCCCCTCGTACATCGAGAAGCTCTGTCCCTCCGTCAGCACCTGGTGGATGCGCTCCCCCTCCACCGCCGCGTCGGGTTCCCAGATCGGCAGCGGACGGCCGAGCACCTCCTGCGCCGTCCAGCCGAACAGCCGCTCGGCGACGGGGTTCCAGAAGGTGACCGTCTGCGCCTCGTCGAGCGTCACGATCGCGAGCGGGCTCGCGTCGACGAGCGCGCGCGTCCACGCGTACTGGTCGCGCAGCGCATGTTCCACGCGCCGGCGTTCGCGCAGGTCGCGTGCATGCACGACGATCCGCGGCGTCGGCGACGTGCGGTCCCGCCGCCCTTTCACCTCGAGCGGCACCCACTCCCCGTCGGCCGCCCGCATGCGGATCTCGATGTACCACACCGAGGTCTTCCCGGCGAACTCCGTCGCGATCGCCTCCTCGACGGTCGCGAGGTCGTCGGGATGCACGAGCTCGAACGCCGAGCGTCCCAGCACCGACTCCGGGGCGTAGCCGAGCACCCGGCCGACCGACGGGTTCGCGAACGCCACGCGCCCCTCGCCGTCGAGCACGACGATGAGATCCGACGCGCTGTCGACCAGGCGCCGGAAGAAGGCTTCGTCGTGTTCAGGCGTTGGGGACACGAGGCGGATGCAAGGGGGAGAACACCCAAACTATCACGCGCGGAATGCGTTCGCACGAACGGTTGTCGGATCGATCGCCGCGCGGTATCGTGCCCTCGTGTCTTCCCCTCGTGACCGGGTCCATGCGCTGTCCGAATCCGTCCTCGCGGCGCGGCGCGCCGGGCAGCCGGTGGTGGCGCTCGAGAGTTCCGTCCTCGCGCAGGGGCTCCCGGTGCCGGAGAACCGCGAGGCCGACGCGCGGATGCGCGGCGCGATCGCCGCGCGCGGCGCCGTGCCGGCGATCACCGCCGTGGTGCGCGGCGTCCCGACCGTCGGACTCGAAGGCGACGACCTCGAACGATTCCTCCGGCGCGAGGGTGTCTCGAAAGTGTCCGCCCGCGACATCCCGTGGGCCATGGTCACGCGCCGCGACGGGGCGACGACCGTCGCGGCGTCGCTCGCGCTCAGCGCCGCCGCCGGATTGGAGGTGTTCGCCACGGGCGGGATCGGCGGCGTGCATCGCGGCGCGCCGTACGACGAGTCCGCCGACCTCGTCGAGCTGTCCCGCACCCCCGTCGTCACCGTGTGTGCGGGCGCCAAGTCGATCCTCGACCTCCCGGCCACCGTCGAGCGCCTCGAGACGCTCGGCGTCCCGGTGATCGGCTATCGCACCGGGCACTTCCCGGGGTTCTTCACGGCGCGGAGCGGCGTGGAGGTGGGCGCGGTCGCCGAGTCGGCGTCGCAGATCGCCGAGGCCTGGCGCGCCCATCGCGCCCTCGGCCGCGGCTCGGCGCTGCTCGTCGTGCAAGCGCCGCCGGCCGCCGACGCGCTCGATGCGGCCGTCGTCGCCGGCGCCGTCGACGGCGCGCTCGCCGCCGCGGCCGCGGCCGGCGTGCGCGGGGCGGCGGTCACCCCGTTCCTCCTCGCCGCGGTCGAACGGGCCACCGGAGGGCGGTCGTTGCGCGCCAACCTCGCGCTCCTCGAAGCGAACGCCGCGCTGGCGGCCGACATCGCCGTCGCCCTCGCCGGCGTCACGGCGTGACCGGCGGTGTATTGATAGTGACCCGCCCCGGACGTTAGGTTGCCGCATACACCTCTCAGCTGGAGGTCCGCCGACATATGTCCTCCCAGTTCCTGAGCTCCGAGGAGTACGACGAGCGCGCGCACCAGCTGTACAACGAGGGCAACTACGACGAGGCCCTCTCGACGCTGCGCGAAGGGCTCACGATCTACCCGAACGCCGTCGAGTTGCATGTCGGCGTCGGGTATGCCCGGCTCGCGCGCGACGAGTTCGCCTGGGCGCGGCGGAGCTTCGAGGAGGCGCTGATCCTCGACCCCGACCACGAGGACGCGCTCGCCGGCCTCGGCGAGACGTTGCTCAAGTTCGGGCAGCCCGCCGCGGCCATGAAGGCCTTCCGCCGCATCCTCGAGCTCGGCTACCAGGACGACGTCGAGCTGATGCTGCAGGTGGGGCGCGCCCTCTTCCGCGACGGCCTGATGGACGAAGCGAAGGAGTTCTTCGCCGTCGCGCTCCAGCAGGCGCCCGACCACGTCGAGGCGGTCGCGATGGTGGGGTACGCCGAGCACCGGCTCGGTCACGACGAAGCCGCCATCGCCACGCTGCGGCGTGTGCTCCAGCTCGACGCCGAGTTCTCCGAGGCGCGCATCTACCTCGCGAACCTGCTGTACGACCGCGCGGAATACGAAGCGGCGCTCTACCACTTCGAGCGCACGACGCCCGAGGACCACTGGGACGAGCTCGGCATCTGGCGCCTCATCGAGCTGCGCAAGAGCACCTACCGGCTCGTCGACGGCGATCCGTCGCTCAAGGCGTGGGACGATCGGCTGTCGGAACTCGCCGCCGAGCAGGACGACATCGACGAGATGCTCGGCGAGATCGAGCAGGCGGCCAGCGCCGCGGCGGAGCAGGAAGTGCGCGGCCAACTCGAGCTGTTCGGCGCGCTGCTCGCCGACCTCGGCGAACAGCGGCAGCCCGTGTCGCACGCCGTGGTCGGGCGCGACGGCAGCGAGTACGACGGCACGTGGGACGAGATCGTCGAGCAGATGCGGCAGCGCTCCACGGCGTCGTGGAAGAGTGCGCTCGAGTTCATGCAGAGCGAGGCGCGACGCGGTTTCTCGGTCACCGGCCGCCTCATCTCCACCGCCGACGCCGAGAGCTTCATCCGCGGCAGCGCGGACGCGGGTCTGTTGCGCATCGTGCGATAGGCCGGTCCGCATCACGTGACCGTCTTCTCCACGCGGGGCACGCCGTGATCGTCCTCGACGGCGTCTCCAAGACCTACCGTTCCCTCCTCGGCCGCCGCGTGCAGGCCGTGCAGGAGGTCTCGCTCGGGATCGCCGCGGGCGAGGTGGTCGGCATCGCCGGCCCGAACGGGGCGGGGAAGAGCACGCTCATCTCCCTGCTGCTCGGCTTCGTCGCGCCCACCGCCGGCCGCGTGCGCATCGGCGGCCTGCCGCCGCGCGACTTCGTCGAGCGCCATGGCATCGCGTACGTGCCCGAGCTGATGGCGCTCCCGCCCAGCTGGACCGTGCAGGACGCGCTCCGCCGCCTCGCGACGCTCAGCGGCGTGCGCGCCGACCGCCTGCGCGGCGAGGTCGACCGCGTCATCGACGCGCTCGCCATCGGCGAGCACCGGGACAAGCGCATCAAGGCGCTCTCGAAGGGGAACTACCAACGCCTCGGGATCGCGCAGGCGCTGCTGCTCGACTCGCCCGTGGTGATCTTCGACGAGCCGACGCACGGGCTCGATCCCGTGTGGACGCTCAAGTTCCGCGACCTCGTCCGCGCGCTGCGCCGCGCCGACCGCGCGATCGTCATCGCGTCGCACAACCTCGACGAGCTCGAGCGGCTCGCCGACCGTGTCGTGATCGTCGATCAGGGGCGCGTGCAGCGCGTCGTCACCGTGAGGGCGAGCGACGCGTCGGAGCGCACGCCGTACCGCGTGCGCGTCGCCACGGGCGCCGCGGCCATGTGCGCGCACCTCGCCGGCGCCACGATCGCCGCGAACGGCGACGTGGACGTCCCCGCCGTCGACCTCGCGACGCTCAACGCCGGCCTCGCCGCGGCGATCGCCGACGGCGCGCTCGTCGCCTCGCTCGCGCCGCGCGAGAGTCAGCTCGAGCGCGCCTTCCACTCCGCCGTGACGGTCGCCCCGTGACCGCGCGACTCGCCGCCTACGCGCGCTGGCAGCTCGTGGACTACCTGCTGCAGCGCGGGATCCTGCCGCTGGCGCTCGTGCTCCTCGCCGCCGGCGCGCCGCGCCTGGCGCTGTCGCACGACGCCGCCATCCTCTGGTCGAGCCCCGAGGGCCTCGCGCAGTCGCGGATGCTCTTCGTACAGGCCGTCGCGCTCTTCCTCCCGCTCGGCGCGTTCCTCGCCACGGCGCACGTGCTCTCCGGCGACCGCGACCGCGGCTACGTGCGGTTCTATTTCTCGAAGCCGCTCTCGGCCACCCGCTTCTACCTGCAGCAGTATCTGGTGCACGGCGCGGCGTTCGTGGCGCTGTTCGGCCTCGCCACGGTGATCTGGGGCGCCGTCACCACGCACCAGTCGGTGCACCGGGCGATGGAAGCGGCGGCGCTCACCTGGCTCCTCGTCGGCGGACTGGGGTTCTTCCTCGGCGCCGCCCTCAAGCCCGACGGCGCCGTGCTCGCCGTCGTGTACCTGCTCGCCTCGTTGACGCAGGGTTACGTCACCGTGATGCGCGGCGCGGCCGTCGTGTGGATGCGGGGAATCGCCGCCGTCACGCCCCCCGTGCTGGAGCTCGATGCGTTACGCACCTCGCTCTATGCGGGCGGCCCCCTCGACGCGCACGCCCTCGCCCACGTCGCCGGCTACGGCGCGCTCACGTGGGTGCTCGGCGTCGTCGCACTCCAGCGGCTCCCGCTGCAGCGATGACCGCCCCCAAGCGCCTCCTCGACGTGGTGCTCCCGGCCCAGTCGGTGCACCGGACGACGCTCGCCAACGGCCTCCGCGTGCTCGTGCGCCGCGACACGCGCGCCCCCGTCGTTGCGATCGTCACCTACGTGAAGGCCGGCTACTTCGACGAGGCCGACAACGTCGTGGGCATCGCGCACGTCCTCGAGCACATGTACTTCAAGGGGACGCCGGCCCGCGGCGTCGGACAGATCGCCAAGGAGACGAAGGCGAGCGGCGGCTACCTCAACGCCGGCACCATCTACGACCACACGCACTACTACACGGTGCTCCCGTCGAGCGGCTTCGCCGCCGGCCTCGCCGTGCAAGCCGACGCCTACGCGAACTCGCTCATCGACGCCGGCGAGCTCGGCCGCGAGCTCGAGGTGATCATCGAGGAGGTGAAGCGCAAGCGCGACAACGCCCCCGCGCTCGCCACCGAGACGCTGTTCGAGGTGCTCCACGACCGCCACCGCATCCGCCGGTGGCGCATGGGCGAGGCCGAAGGATTGCGCGCGCTCCGGCGCGACGACGTCCTGCGCTTCTACCGCAACTTCTACCGCCCGTCGAACACCGTCCTCGCCATCGTCGGCGACGTCGACGTGCACGAGGCGATGTCGCTCGCCGAGCGCCACTACGGCCTCATCCCCGACCGCGCCGTCAAGCGCGACACCGGTCCCGATGAGCCGGAGTCCTCCACTGCGACATTCCGCTACCGCGAGTTCGACGGCGACATCCAGCAGGCCGAGCTGCTGTTCGGTTGGCGCACGCCGGAACTCGTCCACGCCGACACGCCGGCGCTCGACCTGCTCGCCACGGTCCTCGGCAGTGGGCGCGCCTCGCGTCTCTATCGCGCCGTGCGCGAACGCCGCCTGGCGTCCTCCGTGTCGGCGTACGACTACACGCCCACCGACCTCGGCGTGTTCGTCGTCCACGCGACGGCGCGCGCCGACACCGCGCTCGCCGCGCTCCGCGCGGCGTGGGACCAGCTGCGGCGCGCCCGCGACGGCGAGATCTCCACCGGCGAGGTGCTGCGCGCCCGCCGCGTGCTTGAGGCGAGCTGGCTGCGGCGCTTCGAGACCATGGAAGGGCAGGCGAACCACCTCGCCGCGTGGGAACTGCTCGGCGACTGGCAGCTCGGCACGCAGTACGCGCACGACCTGCTCACCGCCGACCAGGCGCGCGTCACCGACGTGGCGCGCCGCTGGCTCGCCCCCGAACGCGCCGCGCTCGTCGCCTACCGGCCGTCGACGGCGCCGCCCTTCGCGCCCGACGCCGACCACGTGCGCCGCGTGCTCGACGGCGAGCGCCCCGCGCCGCTCGAACCCATCGGCCGGCCGCCGGCACCCACGCCGGTCCCCGGTTCGCGCGCCTGGGTGTCCGAACGCGAGGAGGCGGGCGTGCGCGTGTTCCGCACGTCGAACGGCGTGCCGGTGCTCGTGCAGCGCCACCCCGGCGCGATCGCCTATCTCGGATGGTTCGTCCGCGGCGGCGGCACCGACGAGTCCGAGGCCGAGGGGGGCATCACCTCGCTGATGGCGCGGGCCGCGCTCAAGGGCACCGCGCGGCGCAGCGCCGAGCGCCTCGCCGAAGATGCGGAATTCCTCGGCGGCGTGCTGTCGTCGTCGTCGAGCGCCGACGGGTTCCAGTGGACGATCTCCGTGCCCGTGCGCCAGCTCGGCGACGCGGCGGAACTGCTCGCCGACGTCGTGCAGCGCCCGGCGTTCGGCGACGCCGCCGTCGAAGCCGAACGCGCCGTCGCGCTGGCGAACGTCGCCTCGCTGCGCGACGACATGTACCGCTGGCCGCTGCTCCTCGCGACGTCGGGCGCCTGGGGAGGCCATCCGTACGGCCGATCGATGCTCGGCACCGAGGAGACGCTGCGGTCGTTCGGCGCCGCGGATCTCCAGCGGTGGCACGCCGCCCGCGCGCTCGAGGCGCCCGGCGTGCTCGTGTGCGTGGCCGACGCCGACCCCGACGACGTCGCCTCGCTCGCCGCACGCTATTTCGGCGCGCTCTCGCCGGCGCCCGGGCGCCTCGTCGCCGAGCCGCCGTGGCCGGCCGCCGTCGTCGAGCGCAGCGACACCCGCGACAAGGCGCAGAGCGCGCTCGCGATGCTCTTCCCCGGCGCGGCGCGCGGCGACGATGCGCGCTTCGACGCCGCCATGCTCGCCGGCGTCGCGAGCGGACTCGGCGGCCGCTTCTTCGAGGAACTGCGCGAGCGCCGCTCGCTCGCCTACACCGTGATGGCGATGCCGCTGGTCCGCTACGAGGCCGGCGCGTTCGCCGCGTACATCGCCATGTCGCCCGAGAAGGAACAGGCGGCGCGCGACGGCCTCCTCGCCGAGTTCGCGCGGCTCTGCGAGGACGACGTCACCGACGACGAACTCACGCAGGCCAAACGCTACGCCCTCGGCACCTGGGCCATCCGCCGCGAGAGCGGGAGCGCCGTCATGGGCGACATCGCCGACGCGTGGCTCTACGGCCGCGCGCTCGGCGAGCTCATCGAGTATCCCGACCGCGTCCGCGGCGTCACGGCGCGCGAGATGCGCGGCGTCGCCCGCCGCTGGTTCGACCCCGCGCGCCGCGTCGAGGGGATCGTGCGCGGACGCGGCGGCTGAGGCGCGCCGCCCGCCGGCTCAGCGGCTCTTCGACGGCAGGTAGCCCAGCGCGCGGTTCAGCCACCGCACCATCGGCAGCATCGCGGCGAAATCCTTCATCGCCGCGTCGACGACCTTCGGCGACAGCACCTCGGCATCGGTGTACGGGCGGCTCACCGTGAACGAGTTGTTGCGCAACCAGTCGCCCGCCGGATGCCCCTCGTCGTAGCCGCGGGGCAGCCGCTTGAGCTTGACCCCCGGCTCGTCGTCGGTGAGCCCACCGAACCGCTTTCGCATCGCCGGCGACCCGACGGCGGCCTGCCACCCCGCGAGATCCTCGTCGAGATGCGCGCGCACCTTCGCGAGCGACGGGCGCGGCGGCATCCAGAGTCCCCCCGCGACGAGCGAGGCGCCGGGCTCCACGTGGAAATAGAATCCCGCGCCGCCATCGATCTCCTTCCCCACGCCGCGCCCCGGCGCCCGATGGTAGATCCACATCGCCGCGTGCGTCTTGTACGGCGTCTTGTCCTTGGAGAAGCGGACGTCGCGGTAGATGCGGAACAGCGAGCGCTTGGGGTCGCCCACGAATTCCGGCGCGAGCGTCGCGAAGCGCACGTCGAACTCCTCGGCGAGCGCGCGCAGCGGCGCGAGCAGGTCGCGCTCGTATTCGGGGCGGTGCGCCTCGAACCACTCGCGGCGGTTATTGCGCTTGAGCGCGCGCAGGAAGGTGAACGCGGCCGGGGTGAAGAGGCGTGGCATCAGGGGGTCGGGGGAAGGGGGGAGTCGGCGAGCGAGCGCACGATCGCCGCGAGGTCGCTCGCCACCGGGCGCCAGCGGCCGGTCGCCGTGCGGATCCCGGTGATCTCCTCATAGTCTGCGCCATCGGCGACGATCACGCCACGGACGGCGGGGCGCTGCGTGGCCCACGCGATCACGTGCCGCATCAGGTCGCGCTGGGCGCGCTCGCCGAACACCGCGGGCGCCGCCGCGGCGACGATCCAATACTCCCGCCGGGCGGGCGCGCTCTTCATCCACCGGTCGATCGTCGCCAGCGTCGCGGCGTCGCGGAGCGAACCGCCGAGGGCGGGCGCGATCGTGAAAGACACCGCGTCCATCCCGCCCGCCGGCCCGGCGGGCATCGCGGCGAGCGCGCTGTCGGCGGCGCCGAAGCGCGTGATGACGAGCGCGACCCGCGTCGCCGGACGCAGGACGTGCGCGCGCTCGCTGGCGGCGCGGACGGCACGCTCGCCCTCGCGCGCGTCGAGCAGGAGGTAGTCGGGGCGGAGACGCCGGACCACGCGCTCGACGGCGTCGTCGCCGGTGCTCGTCGAGGCCAGCAACAGCGTGGAGTCGCGGCGCGTGGGCTCCAGCGCCCGCTCGAGCGAGTCGAGCCCCGCGCCACTCGCCCGGGCGGCGCGCACGAGCAACGCCCCGGCGTCGAGCGAGTCGGCGAGCGCGAGATCCTCGCGCAACGGCGCCGCCGGCGGGAGACCGTCGAACACGGGCAGGATGCGCAGGCCCACTGTGAGCTCCGCGGGACCTCGCTCCGCCGCGCCGGCCTCGCCGAGCGCATCGTAGCCCGCCGTCTCGGCGAGCGCGTGCGGATACTCGGTGGCGACGAGCACCGTCAGGCAGAGCGCCACGGCGGCGACGGCGATGCGCGACGCGCTGTGCGCCCGCGCCCGCGCGCGCCGCGCGCCGGCCAGCAGCGGCATCGGCACCGCCCACGGCGCGACGAGCGCCGAAGCGCCCGCGAGACGCGCCAACGCGAACGCGTGGGCGCCGGCGACCGCCATCGCGCCCACCGGCAGCTCGCGGCCGTCGCGCGTCGCGTACAGCACGACGGCTCCCGCCAGCACGGCCGCGTTCCAGACGACCACCGGCAGCGTCGTCGCGACCGGCGCGGCGCGCGTCACCAGCACCGTCACCGACTGTGCGCAGGCGAGCGCGGCGACCGCCGGCCACAGCCACCCGAGCCCGGCCACGGCGCGCGCGCTCGCCGCCGCGCCCCCGGCGACCCAGATCACGAACGCCGGCGCCACGAGGAACGCCACCAGCGCGCCGAGCACGCGATGGGGGCGCGTGAAGGCGCGCGACTGCGCCGCGCGCCCCCCTTCGACGATCGTCCACGCGACCACGGCCACCAGCGCCGCGCCGTACGCCGCAGCCGGCGTCACCCGCGGTCCAGCCGCCCCGCGCGCACGTCCGTCACGCCCAGCTTGCGCGTGAACACGTCGATCGCCTTCTGCGGGTCGCGCCCCTGCGGCACCAGCAGGTCGAGCAACAGCAGCTCGCGCTCCGGCATCGTGTGCAGCGAGAGGTGCCCCAGCGCGAGCAGCAGCACGGCGGCGATCCCGTCCCGCGGCAGGCTGCGCACGAGCGGCGGTTCGGCGGTCGTGAGCCCCGCCGCGCCGGCGGCGCTCAGCAGCAGCCCCGACAGCGCCGACGGGTCGCGCAGCAGCGACGCGGTCACTCCCCGGAAATCCGCGGTGCGGTGCACCAGCGGCGGCGGTCCGTGAGCCTGGATCATCGGCGCGTCCGGGCCGATGCCGTCCTCAGAACATGCTCATCGCGAGGAACGAACGCAGCGAGTCGTTCGTCGACCGCAACCGCGACGACAGCAGCCGCACGCACGACCAGAGCACCTTGTAGGCGAGCTCGCGGTTGAAGTCGAGCAGCAGCTCGAAGTCGGAGCGCGCGATCGTCAGGCACTTGGTGCCGCCGTTCGAGATCGCGTCGGTCGAACGCTCGCTCCGGTCGAACACCGCCATCTCGCCGAACAGCGCGCCGGGCTTGAGGATCGCCAACGCTTCCTCGCCGCTCCCCGGGATGTTGCGGCTGATCCGCACGTCCCCCTCGACGATGAGGTACAGGCGGTTGCCGTGCTCCCCCTCGCGGAAGATGTACTCCCCGCTCACGAATTCCTGCGTGCGGCACACTTCGGCGACGCGGGCGAGCTCGCCCTCGTCGAGGTCCTTGAAGATCGCGACCTGCCGAATGAGTTCGACGACGTCGGTCATGACGGGGGTCCCGCGGGAAAGGGGGTCATGGGCGAAGCTAGAACGCGCGTCCGGCGCTGGCAAGCAGGCGTGCGCCCGCCTAGCTTACCCCCGCATGGAGCGCGACTCGCTCGCGACGCTGCCGAACGTCCTCTCGCTGTCGCGCCTCGGCTTCGCCGCCGCGTTCGTCCTCGTGAAGGGGCACGACGCGCGCCTCCTCCTCATCGCGGCCGCCGGCGCCACCGATTTCCTCGACGGCTGGGTGGCGCGCAAGCGCGGCTCCGTCACCAAGTGGGGCGCCCTCATCGACCCGGTCGCCGACCGGTTCTTCATGTTCGCCGCCGTCTGCTCCCTCCTCTTCGACGACGTCATCGGCAACTGGCAGTACGGCGCGTTCATCCTGCGCGACTTCTTCACCGCCGTCGGCTTCCTCGTCGCGCGCGTCGTGCCGTCGCTCCGCCGCGTCACTTTCGTCGCGCGCATGAGCGGCAAGGTCGTGACCGTGCTGCAGCTGGCGACCCTCGCCCTCGTCTTCCTCGCGCCACCGGCCGTCACCCCGATGCTCTGGCTCGTCGCCGCCGCCTCGGTCTTCTCCGTCGTCGACTACACCCGCGCGCTCTACGTGGCCGGCTATCGTGTGTGACGCGCGCCGCGTCGCCCGGACGGCCCTCCTCATCGCGGCGACGCTCGCCGGCGCCGGCCCGCTCGCCGCGCAGCAGAGCGAACCGGCGTTCCTCGACGCCCCGCGATTGGAATTGCGTGGCGACCTCGCCGTGCGCGACGTCCCGTCATTCGACCTGGGGGGCGGCGTCGCCTGGCGCGCCGGCTACTACGCGCGCCTCGCCGTGCTGGCCGGCGCCGGCACCGAGTGGCGCGACCAGCGGGCCGGCGGCACCGCCCACGTCGACATCGTCAGCCGCTACCTGCTCGACCCGTTCCGGGAGACGCGCTGGGGACTCTACGGCGGCGCCGGCGCGACCGTCCGCTGGACGCCGCGCGAGCGCGCGCACCCCTATTTGTTGCTCGTGGCCGGCGTCGAGGGACCGGAACGCGGACGCTGGCGCCCGGCCGTCGAGTTCGCACTCGGCGGCGGGGCACGCCTGGGCATCGTGTTGCGGCGCGCGAGGGACGGCGCCAGATAGCGAAACGGGGCGTCCGGCTCGCCGGACCCCCCGTTTCGCTGACGCGTCAGGCCGAGATCGCCTGGTTCGTCTTCGCCGGCTGGGCGAACCGCTCGCCCAAGGTGCGAAGATCCGCCAGCTCGACCGCACTGAGCTCGTAGTACCGCTCAGCCATGTAGGCCATCGTCTCGTCGAACCATTCCTTCTGGTGGTCCGGATGTGACCCGACCACTTCGCAACGCATGATGTGCTGGAACAACTCGTCTCGGGCCTGGTCCATCGCCGAGGGTTCGGCGCCAGGGCGGCGAGCACGGGGCTTCTTTTGGCTCATTTATACGGGTTTGAGTGTGGTTCAGTACTGAAAAATAACCGATTCCGGCCCCGAATCCTATGGGGTGGCTATTTCAGCGCCGTCCGGGCGATCCATTCGGTCACCAACGCCGCCATCGCCTCGGGCGCATCCTCCGGAACCAGCCGCGCCGCACCCGGCACGCGCCGCAACTCACCCTGCTGGAGCCGTGAGGCGAGCGCCGCGGATACCGTCGGCGGCACCCAATCGTCGGCGTCGCCGCGCACCACCAGCGTGGGCACCGCCACCGACCCCCAGTCTACGCCGTCGAGCGCACGGTCGTTGACGGCGCGCGACAGCTCCCCGAGGTGCCGCACCCCCTCACCCCCCACGAACGGCGCGAGATAGCGCCCCACCAGCGCCTCGGGCATCCGGGCCGGGTCCGCCACGCTCTTCTCGAGCAGGGGACCGAGCAGCAGTCGCGCGCCCATCATCCCGCGCGACGCCTCCAGCAGGTGTCGCGCCTGCAGCCGCGCCAGCTCGGCGAGGTCGGCGCCGCGCAGCGCCGCGGGGTCGGGCGGATTGACCAGCACGAGGCTGCGCACCCGCGACGCGCGCCGCGCCGCGAGCGCGAGCGCCACCGCGGCGCCGAAGTCGACGGCGACCACGTCCGCGCTCGCCACGCGCAACAGCGTCAGCGCCTGGTCGAGGTACATCGCCTGAGCGCGCACCCCGAGATCGGCGTCGCTGTCGCGGTCGCTCTCGCCGTGCCCGAACAGGTCCACGGCGTAGGCCGTCACCTCGCCGAGCCGGAGCGCCGGCGCGACGTTCCGCCAGAGGAAACCCGAGGTGCCGAACCCGTGTAGGAGGACGACGGCCCGGTCGCCGAAGCCGAAGCGTTCGACGTGCAGGGCGCCGGGGCCCACGGGAAGGCGGATGAAGTCGGTCACCGAGGTCGCGTGCAACCTGCCATCGCGCGTCCGGCCGCGCTAGCTTCCACCCGTTGCCGCACCGGCCGCAGCCGACAACCAGCGAGGATCGCGTGGCGAAGAAGTCCGTGCAGAAAGCCAAGAACACCAAGCCCTTCATCGGCATCCTCGTCGCCATCGGTCTCGTCGGTGTCGCCGCCATCGGTTACCTCGCGACGAGGTCGGCCGACGCCGAGATCATGCGCATCGACACCAGCGTCCCGATCGGCAAGGCCGAGAGCTATCTCATCGGCCGCGAGGACGCCCCGGTGCAGGTGGTCGAATTCGCCGACTTCGAGTGTCCCTCGTGCGGCAGCTGGGCGACCCTCACCGAGCCCGACGTGCGCGCCCGCCTCATCAACACGGGGCAGGTGGCGATCCGCTTCTATGACTTCCCGCTCCCCATGCACAAGAACACGTGGGCGGCGTCGAACGCGGCGGCGTGCGCGGCCGAACAGGGGAAATTCGTCGAGATGCACGACCGGCTCTTCCAGGGGCAGATCGAGTGGAACGGCGAGGCGACCTCCAAGCCGAAGGGCGTCTTCATGGGCTACGCCAAGGAACTCGGCCTCGACGTCGCGAAGTTCGAGTCGTGCTTCGACTCGCAGCGCATGATCCCGCGCATCAAGGGCAACCGCGCCGAAGCCGAGCGCCGCCAGATCGCCCAGACCCCGACGTTCGTCATCGGCGACAAGGCGATCCCGGGCGACATCCCCTTCGACCAATTCAAGAAGTACGTCGACGACGAACTGGCGAAGCACGCTCCCGCCGCGCCCAAGAGCCCCGCGAAGTGACCAAGCGCATGACGCTGTCGGCGCTCGCGCTCGCGGGCGTCTTCCTGGCGCTGTACCTCACGCTCTACAAGCTCGGCTACATCGGCCGGCTCGTCTGCGGCACCGGCGAGTGCGAGACGGTGCAGCTCAGCAAGTGGTCGACGCTCCTCGGCCAGCCGATCGCCCTCTGGGGGTGCGGCTTCTACCTCGCGACCTTCGCCGTCGCGACGGCCGGCACCACCGAGCGATGGGCCGCCTCGCGCGCGCTGAGCGTCGTCCTCGTCGTGCTCACAGGGTGGGGCGTGGCGTTCTCGGGGTTCCTCACCTATCTCGAGCTCTTCGAGATCCACGCGATCTGCCGCTACTGCGTGGTGAGCGCCCTGCTGACGTGCGTGTTGTTCGTGGTCGCGGTGCTGGATCTGCGCGACTACCGATCGGCGCGAAGCGACGTCTGAACTACGACGGCGGTCGACGGTTCAGGGTCGACCGTCGACCGCCGTGGCCGTTCCTCAGGCCTGCTTCGACGGGCGCCCGCGGTTCGATGCGTCCGCGAGTCGCAGTTTGGGGCGCGACGCATCCGGCGCCGGCTCGACGGCGCGGCGGGCCGGGAGCAGTTCCTGCCCCAGCACCACGAGCACGCGCGTCACGACCGCGCTCGCCAGCGGTTCCTGCACCCCCATCACGCGGATGTACGAGTCGATCGCCCGGTCGAACGAGAGCTCGTCGGCCAGCGTGTCGACGAACGTCAGGGCGTTCTCGACGTGCGTCCGCACGATCGCTTCCTCGGCGCGCGCCTGCGCCAGCCGCACACGGCGGTCGGCGGCCGCCGGCAGCTTGCGGGGGAAGAGGGACTCGGGGAGGAAGCGCTCGAACATGGCAATCATATGGACGAGCGGCCGGCCGGGACCGCAACGGCGGGTGCATCGTGCACCGTTGACCGTGGATCGTGACCGGTGAACGGTGAACGATCAGCGAGACACCCTGCACTCGCCGTCGAGTGGCTCACTCTTTGTCCTCGTACTGCTCCTTGAGCGACGCCACGACCCCCGGGTCCGCCAGCGTCGTCGTGTCGCCGAGCGCCCGCCCTTCGGCGATGTCGCGCAAGAGCCGGCGCATGATCTTCCCCGACCGCGTCTTCGGAAGGTCGGCGCTGAAGATGATGTCGTCGGGGCGCGCCAGCGCGCCGATCTTCTGGGCCACGAAGTCGCGCAGGTCGTCGCGCAACTCCATCGACTTGTGGTGCCCCTCGCGCAGCGTCACGAACGCCGCGATCGCCTGCCCCTTCACCTCGTGCGTCTTGCCCACCACCGCCGCCTCCGCCACCGCCGGATGCTCGACGAGCGCGCTCTCCACCTCCATCGTGCCGATGCGGTGCCCGGCGACGTTGAGCACGTCGTCGACGCGGCCGAGGATCCAGTAGTAGCCGTCGTCGTCCCGCTTCGCGCCGTCGCCGGGGAAGTACAGGTCGGGGCGCCCGTCCCACTTCGAGAAGTAGGTCTGCACGTAGCGCGCGTCGTCCCCCCAGATCGTGCGCAACATCGACGGCCACGGGCGCGTGAGCGCGAGCAGCCCGCCTCCCGTCACGATCTCCTGCGCCGTCGAGTCGAAGAGCGCCGCCGTGAAGCCCGGCAGCGGCAGCGTCGCGCTCCCCGGCTTGGTGTGCGTCACGCCGGGGAGGGGCGAGATCACGATCGCCCCGGTCTCCGTCTGCCACCACGTGTCGACGATCGGGCACCGCTCGCCGCCGATGTGATGGTGGTACCACATCCACGCCTCGGGGTTGATCGGCTCGCCCACCGTGCCGAGCAGGCGCAGCCGCGAGAGGTCGTGCTTCGCCGGCCACTCGTCGCCCCACTTCATGAAGGCGCGGATCGCCGTCGGGGCGGTGTAGAGGATCGTCACCCCGTGCCGCTCGCAGATCTCCCAGAACCGGTCACGCTCCGGCCAGTCGGGCGCGCCCTCGTACATCACGCACGTCGCGCCATTCGACAGCGGGCCGTATACGAGGTACGAATGTCCGGTGATCCACCCCACGTCGGCGGTGCACCAGAAGGCGTCGTCGTCCTTGAGGTCGAACACGAGCTTCGTCGTCGCCGTGACGCCGGTGAGATAGCCGCCGGTGGTGTGCACGATCCCCTTCGGCTTCCCCGTCGTGCCCGACGTATACAGGATGAAGAGCACGTCCTCGGCGTCCATCGCCTCCGGCGCGCAGTCGCCCGGCGCGTGCTGCATCAGGCGGTGGTACCAGTGGTCGCGCCCTTCCTGCATCTCGGCGAACGATTCGTCGCCCAGTCCGCCGGGGCGGCGCTGCACCACGATCACGTGCTTCACGCTCGGCGCCCCCTCGAGCGCCTTGTCGGTGTTGCGCTTGAGCGGTACCACCTGGCCGCGGCGATAGCCGCCGTCGGCGGTGATGACGACCTTCGCCTGCGCGTCGTTCATCCGGTCGCGCAGCGACTCGGGGGAGAAGCCGCCGAACACCACGCTGTGGATGGCGCCGATGCGCGCGCAGGCGAGCATCGCGACGGCCGCCTCGGGGATGAGCGGCAGGTAGATCCCCACGCGGTCGCCACGCTGCACGCCGAGCGACTTGAGGACGTTCGCGAATTTCTGGACCTCGCGGTACAGGTCCCAGTAGGTGAGCGTGCGGCGGTCCCCCGGTTCCCCCTCCCAGATGATCGCGGCCTTGTTGCGGCACGGACCCCGCACGTGCCGGTCGAGGCAGTTCGCGCTCACGTTGAGCGTGCCCCCGGTGAACCACTTCGCGTACGGCGGGTTCCACTCGAGCACCTGCGACCACGGCGACATCCATTCGAGTTCGCTCGCCATCTCGGCCCAGAACGCCTCGGGGTCGCGCGCCGCGCGCTCGGCGAGGGCGGAACTGTTCACGTGCGCGGCGCGCCGGAACGCGTCGGCGGGTGCGAAGGTGCGGTTCTCGGTCAGCAGGACGTCGATGTCGCTCATCGGGCGGCGGCTCCGGCAGGTGAGGGTCGGGACTGCATACGATATCACCGGCGCACGCCGTTGGCACCACGGCGCCGAGCGCATGCTCGCGCATCGAAGCGCTCGAATTCTCGCGATGTGACGGTTCGTGCGCGTGGTGAAACAGCAAGAAATCGAACACCGTCGCGCAACTTGCATGGAGCGCCGCGCGGCACGCGGGCCCCGACCGGCGTCACGATGTGACGGTATCATAAGTCGTTCAACAACAATGTGTTATGACGTATCTCCGTGTGGCACGGTTCTCGCAATGCTGGGTGGGCGTAGCGAGAACAGATCCACCCGACAAGAGCACACCCGTCGCGAGACGGGGCCGCAAAGCCAGGAATCTCGGCGCGATGTCCGAGATCGTCCGGCTGCCGAAGGTGAGAGACGCGACGACGCACCGTCACCCGGCAGCACGGCTCCTCGCAGGCGGCATGCTCGCAAGCCGAGGAAGGGCCGATGCTCACGACGAACCAGGCACAGCACACGCTGCAGGCACCTCCGCGACTCGTGGCGGAGACCCGGCTCGAGTTCCGGCGGGCCGCGCTGGACCGCCTCGAGGATGCGGTGCGGTCGCAGGCGCCTCGGATGCTAGTGGACCTGGGACACACCGCGGACATCGACGCGAGCGGGCTCGGGGTGCTCGTGCTGCTGCAGAAGCGCGCCCGCGAGCGGATGATCGCCGTGCGGCTCCTGCACCCGCCGGCCTCGGTGCGACAGATGCTGCAGCTCACGAAGCTCGATTATCTCTTCGAACTCGAGGATTGACGATGGCGCGTCTGTGGACGGACGAGCAGGAAGCGGCGTTCCGTGCCATGCCGCGGCCGGGGGGCCGCTGGAGCGGGGGCGTCTACGTGCCGGCGGAGGTCGAGGAGCCGAGCGTGGTCCGGCGCCCGGGCTTCCTCCGCGAGGTCGTCCGCGCCCTGAAGGACCTGCGCCACGAGTAGCGCCGGCACCGTACCGCCGGCGCCCCGGCGCCGCTACGATTCGTCATGATCCACTATTGGCACGAACTCAGCACGGGCGAGCATCCGCCCGAGGTCGTGACCGCCGTCATCGAGATCCCCGGCGGCAGCCGCAACAAGTACGAGCTCGACAAGGACAGCGGCCTCTTCAAGCTCGACCGCGTGCTCTACTCCGCGGTCAACTATCCGAGCGACTACGGGCTCATCCCGCGCACGCTGCACGAGGACGGCGACCCGCTCGACGTGCTCGTGCGCATCAACGAGCCGACGTTCACGGGCTGCCTCATCGACGTGCGCCCGATCGGCGTGCTGAAGATGCTCGACAAGGGCGAGCCGGACGACAAGATCCTCGCCGTCCCCGCCCACGACCCGCACAACGAGGAGTTCTTCGACATCGCCGACATCCCGCAGCATTTCCTCAAGGAGGTCGAGCACTTCTTCCAGATCTACAAGGATCTGGAGGGGAAGCGGGTCGAGATCGTCGGCTGGGAGAAGAGCGACGTGGCGATGCGGATCATCGACGAGAGCATCGCGCGCTACCTCGTGAAGTACGGCGCGCGCGCCTGAGTCCGCGCCCGCGCGTGAGGCCGGGTGCGAGCGGCCGGCGACTCAGTGGTCGCCGCGCGACAGCGTCCGGCGCCGCCACGCGGCGAGCGCGCTCTCGCCGGGCAGCCGCGTCTTCACCTCGACGCTCCCCATCAGCGCCCGTCCGCGGATGCGGATCGTCGGCGCCCCCGATTCCGATGGCGCCGTGTGCTGGTGGTCGAAGCGCCCCATGATCGCGTCGCCCTCCGCCTCCACGACGACGCCGGGGGGCAGGAGGAACCGCACCTCTCCCATCACGACGACGACGTCGAACTCCACGACGCCGCTCGGGAATCGCGCCTCGCGGAGGTCGAACAGCGCCGACCCCATGATGGTGCGCACCACCGTGCGGCGGGCCGGCGTCCACGCGCCCCGCTTCTTCACCTCCGACATCAGCACGAGCTGCCGCCGCTCCTGCTCCTGCACCGCGCGGGGGAGGGCGGTGCCGTAGAGTGGCGCCGGTGGCGCCACGGTGTCGGGAAGGTCGGGGAGCGAGGCGAGCAGCGACTGCAGCTCCGTGAGCGACACCGCCTGGTAGGCGCGGTCGAACCGCACTTCGAGTTCCTGGGTCGACAGGTTGTCGTTCGCGTAGTGCGCGCACAGCGCCTGGATGACGCGTTCGCGGTCGAGGTCGAGGTTGCTCACCGCAGGGAGTCTCCCGTGGGATGCACGGCACGGTACTGGCCGCGGAAGTAGACGAGCGGATCGTCGCCGGTCGCGGTCGCCGCGACGACCTCGCCGACGACGATTGCATGGTCGCCCGCCTCGTACCGCGCCACGAGCCGGCACTCGAGGTGGGCGAGCGCGCCGTCGAGCAGCGGCACCCCCGTCACGCCGCGCACGACCGCGACGCCGTCGAACCGGTCGGCGGCGGGGTCGGCGAAGCGGCGCGACAGCGCGGCCTGCTCGCCGCCGAGGATGCTGATGCCGGCATGCGTCGCGGCGGCGATGCGTGGCGCGCACGTCGCGGCATGGTCGATGCACACGAGCACGAGCGGCGGCTCGAGGCTCACCGAGCAGAACGCGCTGACCGTCATCCCGTGGTCGGCGCCGTCGTCGCCGCGCACGGCGACCACCGTCACGCCGCTGGCGAAACTGCCCAGGACGCGGCGGAACGTGGTGGCGTCGACGGGAGGACGGTCCATGGGTCAGCGCGGCGGGAAGACGAGACGCGCGACGACCACGGCGACGACGGCGCCGGCGCCCGTGCAGATGAAGTTCACGAGGTCGTTCGTCAGCCAGCTGATGCCGCGACGGTGCTTCGTGCGGTAGCCGCACGGATGCACCCGGCGCTCCGTCCACTCGCGGCACCGGTCGCACCACCGCTTGGTCTGCATCGTGTCGCCGGCGAACGAGTCGGCCAGCGCCCCGGCCACGCCGGCAACGAGGATGACGACGACGGCGCGCCACGTCGTCAGCCCGAACGCGATCGCCCCGACCACGGCGACGAGCAGCGCCCCCACCGCCGACGCGAGCGTCCCCACGAACGTGATGCCGCCGCTCATCCCCTTGTTCACCGGCCGCCACGTCATGAGCGAACGCGGCGTGCCCCCCAGCATCGTGCCGATCTCGGTCGCCCACGTGTCGGCCGACGCGGCCGCCAGCGAGCCCAGCGCGGCGTAGCTCCAGCGGGGGTTCGTGTGCCGCATCGCGTAGAGCGCGAACAGCACGAACACGAGGCCGTTCGCCAGCACCTGCGTCGCGTCGCGCAGCTTGGCCTGCGGCACCGTCGCGATCATGACGCGCATCTTCTCCTCTTCGCGCCACCGCGTCACGAGATCGGCGGCGACGAAGAACGCCACGAGCGTCACCGCCGCACCCCACGACGCCGCCGCGCTCAGCACGCCGAGCGCGAACGCCGCCGCCTGCCCCGACGGTCCGAGCGAGCCGGTCACTCGCGCACGGGCCGTGACGAGGCCGGCCGCGAGCGCACCGGCGAGTGCGCGCAGCATCATTGCCTGGTCGATGACGTGGCTCCGGTGCGGGGGTGGATGTGGGGGCGGGCGGCGCCACAGGGAGATTAGCCGCCCCGCGAGCGAAACGAAAGCGACCAACTGGTCGTGCCGCGCGCGCCGGTGTAGCTTGGTCGCACGCTCCATCCTGTCCCGTTTCTCCGCACCGATGCCACCCGCCACCGTCGACCCGCTCCTGCCGCTCAGCCTCCTCGAGGCAGTCCGAACGGTCGACCTCCCCACCGGCGAACTCGACACCGAATTCGTCCACGAGCTCCGCAACAAGCGCCTCGGCCTCAGCGACACCGTGTTCGCGCAGATCAAGCGCTACGCCGACGCCGTGAAGCGCAATCAGCGTCCGACCTTCGACGAGGCCGTCGCCCTGGCCAAGCTCATCGGCCGCCGCCCCGACGCCGAGGCCGTGTTCCGCGAAGCGGGGCGCGGCCTCGCCCGCCAGTCGTACAAGACCATCTCCCCGGTCACGCGCAAGCTGATGCTGCTCTTGCCCGCGCTTCTCGCGCGCCCCATCGCGCTGCGGCACGCCCGCCGCGTCTGCGCGCGCTACCTCGCCGGTTCGGTGCGGCGCGTGGGGTCGAGCATCATGCTCGAGGTGCGCGAGTCCGTCACGCTCGACGTCGCGCCCCGGCAGGCGGGGTGCGCCTACTACGAGGCCGCCCTCCGCGAATTGATGCAGCTCCTCGTCGGCGGCGTGGGCGCCGTCGACCAGGTGCGCTGCGCCAGCCGCGGCGAGGGCACCTGCGAATGGCGCGCCGAATGGCGCCCGATCGGCGCTCGCTGAGCGCCCTGGAGGATCCGTGCTGTCCGTCGAACTGCTCCCCGTGATCCAGAAGGCCATCGCCGCGCAGGGCGCCGACGGCTGGCTCCTCTACGACTTCCGCCGCACCAATCCCATCGCCACCGAGATGATGGGGCTCGAGGGGCTCGCCTCGCGGCGCGTGTTCGCCTGGGTGCCGGTGAGCGGCGCCCCCGTCGCCATCACGCACGCCATCGAGCAGGGCGAATGGGTGCGCTGGCCGTCGGGGTGGGGGCGGCGCGTCTACGCGTCGTGGCGCTCGTTCGAGGCGGAGGTCGCCTCGCTCGTCGCCGGCAAGACGGTGCTCATGGAGTACTCGCCCGGCGACGCGGTGCCGGTCGTCGATCGCGTTCCCGCGGGGATCGTCGACCTCGTGCGGGCGAGCGGCGCCACCGTGCGCACCTCGGCCGAGCTCATCTCGCAGTTCTTCGCGGCGTGGACGCCGGCCCAGTACGCGTCGCACGTGCGCGCCGCCGAGATCGTGGCCCGCATCGCGCGCGCGGCCTTCCCGCGCGCCGGCGCCGCCGTGCGCGCCGGCACGGCGATGCACGAACACGAGCTCAACGACTGGATCAAGGCGGAGTTCATCGCCAACGGCCTCTTCACCGACCACGGCCCGAACGTGTCGGCGAGCGAGAACGCGGCCAACCCGCACTATGAGCCGTCGGCCGACCACCCGCGCGCCCTCACGATGGGGGACACGATCCTCATCGACCTCTGGGCCACGGAACCCGACGGCGGCATCTACGCCGACCAGACGTGGATGGGGTGCATCGGCGAGCCGTCGCCCAAGTTGCGCGACGTGTGGACCGTCGTGCGCGACGCGCGCGACGCGGCCATCGAGCTCATCCGCGCGCGCGTCGCCGCCGGACAGCCGGTGCGCGGCGCCGACGCCGACGACGCGGCGCGCGGCGTGATCGAGAAGGCGGGCTACGGCCAGTACTTCACGCACCGCACGGGGCACTCGATCGACGTGCGCGCCCTCCACGGCTCGGGACCGAACCTCGACAACCTCGAGACGCGCGAGGAGCGGCTGCTCATCCCGGGGGTGGGATTCTCCATCGAGCCGGGGGTCTATCTCCCCGGCGAGATCGGCGTCCGCTCCGAGGTGAACGCCTTCATCGGCGCCGACGGGCTCGTCATCACGCCGGTGGAGATCCAGCGCGAGCTGTTCGTCGTCTGACGCGCGACCACCGCGGCACCGCGCGCCACGCGGCGCCGCCCCACCCGGGAAGGCGCCGATGACGACGTTGCGCAGGGAACTGGGGCTTTTCTCCGCCGCGCTGCTCGTCGTCGGCGGGATCATCGGCAGCGGCATCTTCTTCACCCCCGCCGAGACGGCGCGCAACCTGCCCATCGGCGCGTGGGTGCTCGGCGTCTGGACCCTCGGTGGCGTCGTCGCCCTCGCCGGCGCGCTCACCTACGCCGAGCTCGGCGCCATGCTCCCCGAAGCGGGCGGCGCGTACGTGTACGTGCGCGAGGCGTTCGGCAAGCTGCCGGCGTTCCTCCTCGGATGGATGACGCTCCTGATGATCGCGAGCGGCGCGATCGCTGCGGTCGCCATGGGGTTCGCCGGCTACCTCGAGCGGTTCGTGCCGCTCGACGCCGTGGGCGGGCGCATCGGCGTCGCGGCGGCGACGATCGTGCTCCTCACCGTCACGAACTATCTCGGCGTGAAGCCCGGCACCGTCACGGCGAACGTCTTCACGCTCTCGAAGATCTTCGCGCTCGGCGCGCTCATCGTCGTCGGCGCCGTGGTCGCCGTCGGAGCGCCGGCGCCGGTCGCCGCGGCGCCCGTCGCGCCGCCGCTCGCGAACGGCTTCGCCGCCGCCTTCGTCGCCGTGCTGTTCACGATCGGGGGGTGGCAGCAGACGAACATGGTCGCCGGGGAGATCCGCGATCCGGCGCGCACGCTGCCGCGCGCGCTCTTCATCGGCATCGCGATCGTCATCGCGATCTACCTCGGCGCGAACGTGGTGTACCTGAAGGCGCTCGGACGCGACGGCGTCGCGGCGAGCCAGGCCGTGGCCGCCGACGCCGCTGGCCGGTTCATCGGCGCGCGCGGCGCCACCGCGATCACGCTCGCCGCCATGCTCTCGATCTTCGGCTTCGTGAACGTCGCGCTGCTCACCAACGCCCGTGTGCTCTACGCGCTCGGCAAGGACGGCGCCTTCGTGGCGTCGGCGGCCAAGGTGCATCCGCGGTTCGGCTCGCCCCACGTCGCCCTGCTCATGCTCGGCGGATGGTCGCTGGTGCTCCTGTTCGCGACGCGCGGCGCGATCGGCACGCTCCTCTCGGGAGTCGTCTTCGCCGACTGGATCTTCTTCGGCCTCGGCGCCGCGAGCGTGTTCGTGCTGCGCCGGACCCATCCGGAGTGGTCACGCCCGTACCGCGTGCTCGGCTACCCGTGGATGCCGGCGTTCTTCGTCGCGTGCGCGGTCGTCGGGATCGTGAGCGCCTATGTGTCGGCGCTGCGCATGTCGCTCGTCGGCACGGCGATGCTCGCGGTGGGGCTCGTGGTGTACCGCTTCACGGGACGGCGGTAGCCTCGACGGCAACGGCAACGGCCTTGCCACGGATCGCACGGATGAACAGCGATGCCCACGGATCGAAAACGTGGGGGAACGACTCTCGGCGACGAGAGCAGTTGCCCCAAGGCCTTCGATCCGTGAGCATCGAGTTGAATCCGTGAAATCCGTGGCTGGCGGTTGCCTCGCCTCGCGGATCCGTCCCGCTACCGCACGTGCCGGTCGACCGCCATCGCGAGGAAGAGCAGGGCGAGATAGAGCAGCGAGTACTTGTACAGCCACCACGACGGCCGCACCCAGTTGCCCGTGTCGCGTTCGCGCCGCACGGCGAGCGCGCCGCGCAGGAAGAGCCCGCCGAGGACGAGCGCCGAGGCCAGGTACAGCCAGCCGAAGACGCCGAAGCACACCGGGAGCAGGGTGAGCGCGATGAGCAGGATCGTGTACCAGAGCATCTGCTCGATCGTCTCGCGCTCGCCCCACACCAGCGGGGCCATCGGCACGCCGGCGTTGCCGTAGTCGCGCTGCTTGTTCAGCGCGAGCGCCCAGAAATGCGGCGGCGTCCAGTAGAAGACGATGAGGAACAGGTAGATCGACGCCAGGTCGACACGCCCCGTGACGGCCGCCCAGCCGACGAGCGGCGGGAAGGCGCCCGCGGCGCCGCCGATGACGATGTTCTGCGGCGAGTTCCGCTTGAGCCACCGCGTGTAGATGAACACGTAGAAATAGAAGCCCGCCAGCGCCAGCGCCGCCGTGAGCACGTTCACGAAGTGCGCGAGCAGCCACACCGCCGCCGTGGCGATCGCGACGCCGAACGCCATCACGCTGCGCGGCGACATCCGTCCGCTCGGGATCGGGCGCAGCCGCGTGCGCACCATCACGTCGTCGATGTCGCTGTCGAGGTACATGTTCACCGCGTTCGCGCCACCCGCCATGAGGTAGCCGCCCACGGCGACGACGAGCACGGAGAGCCACCCCGGCGTGCCTGCCACGTACATCGGGGCGATCGTCGTCACCAGCAGCAGCGAGATGATGCGCGGCTTGGTGAGCGAGACGAGGTCGGCGGCGAACGGCGTCTCGCGCGCGGGCGGGAGCGGCGCGCCGGTCATGCCCGCGGCCCCGTCGGCGCGACCGACTCGACGCTCACCGTGTCGGGGTGCATCGCGCGCCAGGTGAAGACCAGCAGCACGACGAGCGCGATCGCCGGCGCGATGGCGAACGTCCACTCGCGCACCGAGTGCCCGCGCGCGGGACCCTGGCGCATCCCGCGCCACGTCGAGGCGAGGATGAGCCATTGCGTCACCGCGATCGCCGCGGCGGCGGTCCAGAACAGCGCGTCAGCGAGCGCGCCGGCCATTCGGATCGGTGGGCATGAGCAGTGAAAGCTCGCCCCCGGACGCCCGCGATTCAACGTCCGCGCGCCCGTACCTCTCGCGCTGGTGCCTCCGCGTCGGTACCATTGGCCGATGCCCACACCCTCCGTCGTCGCGCCGGTCCGTGGCCAGCTCGAGCGGCGCCTCGGCCTCTGGAGCGCCCTCGCCGTCGTGATCGGGTCGACGATCGGCTCGGGGATCTTCCGCTCCCCCGCCGGCATCGCCGACAAGCTCCCGGGCCCGCTGCCGATGATCGCCGTGTGGGTGGCGGGCGGCATCTTCGCGCTGTGCGGCGCGCTCACGATGGCCGAGGTGGCGAGCGCGCTTCCATATACGGGCGGCGTCTACGTGTTCTGCCGCGACGGGTGGGGGCGGCTCGCCGGCTTCCTGTTCGGCTGGGGGCAGGTCGTCATGATCCGCGCGGCCTCCCTCGGCGCCATCGCGATCACGTTCGCCGAATACTTCTTCCGCGTGAGCGGGATGAACCCGCAGGACCCGGCGCACCTGATGGCGGTGCGGTGGACCGCCGCCGGCGCCATCGCGCTCACCGGCGCCTTCAATTATGTGGGCGTGCGGTTCGCGGCGACGGTGAGCAACGTGACGGTGGCGGCGAAGTACGGCGGCCTCGTGTTCATCGTCATCGTCGCGTTCGCCATCGGGCTCCCGGCGAGCCACGGCGGGCACTATACCCCGGCGATGCCGGCGGGGAGCTTCACCTGGCCGATGTTCGGGTTGGCGCTCGTCTCGACGCTGTGGGCGTTCGACGGCTGGGCCGACCTCGCGTACAACGCGGGCGAGGTGCAGGACCCCGGCCGGAACCTGCCGCGGGCGCTCATCGGGGGCACGCTCGCCGTGATCGCGATCTACCTGCTCGCGAACCTCGCGTACCTCGCCGTGCTCCCGGTGGAGGTGATGCGGCACTCGAAGCTCGTCGCCGCCGACGTCGCGCAGGCGGTGATCGGGCCGGCGGGGGTCGTGTTCGTCTCGGTGACGGTGATGATCTCGACGTTCGGCACGCTGAACACCGTGCTCTTCACCAGCCCCCGCGTCTTCTTCGCGATGGCCGACGACGGGCTGTTCTTCAAGCCGGTCGCCAAGGTCCACCCGCGGTTCGGCACGCCGTACGTGGCGATCGCGATGACGGCCGGCTTCGGCGTGATGTACGTGCTCTTCTTCTCGTTCGAGCGGCTGGCCGACGCGTTCGTGACGGCGTTCCTGCCGTTCTACCTGCTGGCGGTGGCGGCGGTGTTCCGGCTCCGCCGGCGTCCGGATTATGCCCCCTCGTTCCGGGTGCCGCTGTACCCGTTCGTGCCGCTCCTCTTCATCGCCTCAGTGCTGTACTTGCTGGGCAACGCGCTGGTGCAGCCGGACAGCCGGTGGCCGACGGTGATCGTGCTCGGGCTGGTGGCGTCGGGGATCCCCGTCTACTACCTGACGGTGGGCCGCGTTCGGGAGTGACGGACCCCATTTTCGCAAGGTAATACTATAGGGCCCGGTCGCGCCGTTTGCTGGTGTGACCGGGCTGTTGCTTTTCTTCTCGTTGACCGGGCGGTGAATAGACGTATTTTGTAACGATGGAAAGCCACCCCTTTTCAGGAACTCCTTCTATGATAAAGGTCCGTTGGAAGGCGCTGCTCGCCGCACTCGTCGCTGTAGCGACGACGGTGGCGACTGCCGGCGCGCAGGTCACCACCGGTTCGATCTCCGGCAGCGTCACGGCGCAGGGCGCGGGGCCCGTCTCCGGCGCCCGCGTCATCGCGGTCCACCAGCCTTCCGGCACCACCTACTCGGCGCTCAGCCGCGCCGACGGGCAGTTCAACCTCCCCGCGGTGCGCGTCGGCGGGCCGTACACGGTCTCCGTGCGCATGATCGGTTTCGCCGCGCAGTCGAAGGAAGGCGTGGTCGTGCAGCTCGGTCTGACGACGGACGTCGCGTTCGTGCTCCAGCAGGCCGCCGTGAAGCTGCAGGCGGTCGCTGTCACCGCTGAGGCGGGTACGATGAGCTCGACGCACACCGGCGCCGCGACGAGCGTCAGCAGCGAGGCGATCGCCGCGTTCCCGACGATCAGCCGCGTCCTCACCGACTTCACGCGCCTCACGCCGCAGGCGTCGGGTTCGTCGTTCGCGGGCATGGACACGCGCTACAACAACATCACGATCGACGGGTCGTACTTCAACAACTCGTTCGGTCTCGCCGGCCAGCCGGGCGGCCGCACGGGCGTCTCGCCGATCCCGATGGACGCGGTCGACCAGATCCAGGTCAACATCGCGCCGTTCGACGTGCGCCAGGGCTGGTTCGTCGGCGCCGGCGTCAACGCGGTGACGAAGAGCGGCACGAACGAGTTCTCCGCCGCGACCTACTACATCACGCGCGACCAGCACATGGTCGGCAACAACATCGACGGCGTGTCGTTCGTGCCGGCGCCGCAGAACTTCGCGCAGCGCGGCCTGCGGGTCAGCGGCCCGATCATCAAGAACAAGCTCTTCTTCTTCGTCAACTGGGAGAAGGACGAGTTCTCGCAGCCGATCACGACGCTCGTCGCCAACACCGGCGGCCAGCCGGTGACCGGCAACACGACGCGGGTGCTCCAGTCCGACCTCGACCAGCTGAGCTCGTACCTCCAGTCGAAGTTCAACTGGAACGGCGGCGCCTATCAGGGCTACAACCGGAGCGTCCCCTCGGAGCGCCTCCTCTACAAGATCGACTGGAACATCAACGACCGGAACAAGCTCAGCTTCCGCTACAACAAGCTCGATTCCCAGTCCGACCAGCCGATCTCGGGTTCGTCGTCGCTCGGCTTCGGCAACCGCATCACGACCAACTCGCTGAGCTTCGCGAACTCGGGGTACTCGATCCTCGAGAACATCCGCTCGGGCGTCGGCGAACTGAACTCGCAGATCACCGACAACCTGTCGAACGATCTCATCATCGGCTACACGAAGAACGACGAGAGCCGCGGCTACAAGAGCCAGCTCTTCCCGCTCGTCGACATCCTGCAGAACAACACCGACTACATCTCGTTCGGCATGGATCCGTTCACGCCGAACAACCAGCTCCGCTACCACACGTTCCAGATCCAGGACAACGTGTCGTACTACGTCGGCCAGCACTCGTTCACGTTCGGCGCGACCTACGAGAAGTACCACTCCGACAACGTCTTCTATCAGGGCGCGGCCGGCGTGTGGGTCTACAACTCGCTCTCCGATTTCTACGCCGACGCGAACGACTTCCTCGCGAACCCGAACCGCACCGTCTCACCCGTGAAGGCGGCGCGCTATCAGGTGCAGTACGTGAACGTGCCGGGCATGACCGAGCCGCTCCAGCCGCTCGACGTGCAGTCGTACGGCGGCTACGCGCAGGACGACTGGCGCGTGACCCCGCGCCTGAAGATCACGGGCGGCGTGCGCATGGACATCGTGTCGTTCGGCAACACGGCGCTCGAGAACGTCGAGGCGGCGGGGATGACATTCCGCGACAAGAACGGCAATCCGGTGCAGTACCATACCGGCAACCTTCCCGGCGCCACGCCGCTCTTCTCCCCACGCGTCGGCTTCAACTGGGACGTGCACGGCGACAAGAGCACGCAGGTCCGCGGCGGGACCGGCATCTTCACCGGCAAGCCGGCCTATGTCTGGATCTCGAACCAGATCGGCAACAACGGCATGCTCACCGGTGCCATCGACGCCTCCAACACGAACGCCTATCCGTTCAATCCCGATCCGAACAAGTACCACGTGCAGACGGTCACCGGCGCACCGGCCCCGTCGTACACGCTCAACTTCACCGACCCGGGCTTCAAGTTCCCGCAGCTCTGGCGCTCCGACATCGCCGTCGACCAGAAGCTCCCCGGCGGCTGGATCGGCACGGCCGAACTGCTCTACGGCCGTGACGTGAACGGCATGTACTACACGAACGCCAACCTCCCGGCCCCGGCCGGCATGACGACGGGCGCCGACGTGCGTCCGTACTGGAACACCGCCAACTTCGGCAACCGCATCAACACGAAGGTGAACGGCGCGTACGTGCTCCAGAACGAGAACTCGGGCTACTCGCTCGACTACTCGGTGTCGGTCGAGAAGGCGTTCGAGAACGGGTTCTTCGCCAAGCTCGGCTACAACTACGGCCTCTCCATGAACACGCACGACCCGGGCTCGATCGCCGCGGGCAACTGGACGGGCAACCCGATCAGCGGCAACCCGAACAACGCGCCGCTCGGCTACTCGCAGTACTCGCCGGGCCATCGCTACTTCGTCGCCCTGTCGTACAAGCACGACTACTTCAGCTGGGGCCGCACCACGATCTCGACGTTCCTCGAGGGCTTCACCCAGGGCAACGACAGCTACACGTTCAGCGGCGACGCGAACGGCGACGGCGCCTTCGGCAACGACCTGATCTACGTCCCGCGCAACCAGGGCGAGATGAACTTCGTCCCCTTCACGTCGGGCGGAACGACGTTCACGGCCGCGCAGCAGGCGGCGGCGTGGGACGCTTACATCGCGCAGGACCCCTACCTGAGCAAGCGTCGCGGTCAGTACGCCGAGCGCGGCGGCATCTTCCTGCCGATGCTCCTCCGCGACGACCTCAGCTTCTCGCAGGACATCGCGACGCTCATCGGCGGCAAGCGCAACAGCCTCGAAGTGCGCCTCGACATCCTGAACTTCACGAACATGCTCAACAACCGGTGGGGCGTCTCGCAGCGCCTGGTGAGCAACGCACCGCTCATCCCGAAGGGACGTGACGCGAACGGCGCGCTCACCTACACGCTCCGCAACTTCGGCTCGCAGCTCATGTCGACGACGTTCCAGAACAACGCCGGCCTCGCCGACGCGTACCGCATGCAGCTGGGCTTCCGCTACAACTTCAACTAGCCAGCCGCGGGCACCGATGTGAGAACGCCCGGGTCGCGAGAGCGGCCCGGGCGTTCTGCTTGCCGGCGACTGCCGGGTGCGGGGTGCCGCTCACGTTCACCGTGAACGGTGCCTGTGCCCGCGCGGTCGCGATCAGAAGATGCTCAGCTTGATGTACTTGCGAGGGTTCTTCTTGAAGTCCGCGGTGAGCGAGTCGAGCCGCGTCACCAGCGACCGCACGTCGGCATAGAGGTACGGGTCGGTGAGCAGCTTCCCCGCCGTGCCGTCGCCGCCGTTCAGCTTCGCGAGCGTGCTGTCGAGCCGGTGCGTCGTCTCGCGCAGGTCCGTGGTGAGCGACGACACGCTCGTCGCCGCGCTCGCGAAGGCGCGCAGCGTCGAGTCGACGCGCGCCGAGTCGATGGCGCTCACGGCGCGCCGCAGCGACGCCTGCGTCTTCGCCAGCTCCTCGTTCTGCCGGTCCGCCACCTGCGTGAGGTGCGCGATCAGCGTCGTCGCCTCGGTCACCGTCTTGTGCATGTCGGCGAGGCCGTTCCGGTCGACGAGCTCCGTCCGCAACCCCTGGCTCAGCACCGAGACGTGCACCATCACCGTGTCGAGGCGCGCCAGCACGTCGCCGATCTGCGGCGTCGGACGCCCCGAGAGCAGCGTGTCGTTGGGCTGGAACGTCTTCGGGTTCGGCCGCGACGGATGCAGCGCCACCAGCTGGTCGCCGAAGAACCCGTTGGGCTCGATCGTCGCCGTCGTCCCCAGCGGCACGTGGTAGTTCTTGCGCACCCGCATCTTCACGACGAGGATGCCGTCGGTCCGGAGGTCGACCGACTCCACGTACCCGACGTTCACGCCGGCGAGCAGCACCGGCTGCCCCTGCTTGAGCCCCGCCCCCCACGTGAACTTGGCGTAGAGCGGATAGCCCTGCTGCAGCCCGCCCCGGGCGAGCCACAACGAGCCCAGCACCAGCGCGATCATGGCGATGGTGGCGGTGATTCCCACGAGCACTTCGTCGCGTCGTTTCATCCCTGCAAGTACGGTGCGAGAAGGACGGCCGTCAGGGCGTCAAGGATGAGGATCCAGATGGACGAGATGACGACGGCCTTGGCGGTGCTCTTGCCCACCCCCTCGGCGCCACTCTCGGTCACGTAACCCTCGTACGTACAAAGATAGGCGATGGCCGCCCCGAACAAGGTGGCCTTGATGAGGCTGTACGTCACCTGGAATTGGTCGAACCCCAATCGGACGCCGTCGAGGAACTGCGACATCTGCACGTCGGTCAGGAACACCGCCGCCCCCATGCCGGCGAACACGCCGAATACGTTGGCGATGATCGCCAGGATCGGCAACATCACGATCGCCGCGATGAGCCGCGGGATGACCAGGTACGCCACGGGGTCGTAGGCCAGCGTCTCGAGCGCGTCGATCTGCTCCGTGACGCGCATCGTGCCGATCTCGGCCGTCATCTTCGCCCCGACGCGACCGGCCAGCACGAGACCCGTGAGGAGCGGCCCCGTCTCGAGGATCACGATCTGCCGCACCGAGAGGCCGACGATCGAGAGCTGGATGCCCGGGAAGAGCTGGTAGCGGATCTGCAGCGAGATGACGCCGCCGATGAACGCCGCCACCATGATCGTGAGCGGCACCGAGTCGACCCCGATGGCCCGCATCTGCGGCATCACCAGCGGCAGATACGTCTGCGGCTCCGCCAGCGCCCGGCGCACGTCGCGCAGGAACAGCACACGCTGCCCCACGCCGCCGAGGAAGCCGAGCGAGAACCGCGACATCCGGCGGAAGAACTTGATGCTCCCCCGCGTGAACACCGGGTAGGAGTCCGTCTGCTTGTGCGCCCACGGCTCGTTCACGTGCGCACCCGGTAGAGGAGGATCCCGCCGACGATCCCGAACGCGATGCCGGGGAGCCACGCGGCGAGTTCCGGCACCACCAACCCCTTGTTGCCGATCGCCTGCGTGAGTTGCACGAGCATCAGGAACACGATCGTCGTGGCGAGGCTCACGCCGATGCCGTAGGCGGCGCCGCCGCGCTGATTGCTCGTCGCGAGCGGCGCGCCGAACAGCATGATGATGATGCACGTCGCCGGGATCGCGATCTTCAGCATGCGCTCGACGCGGAGCTGGTTCACGTCGCTCCCCGAGCGCTCCATCGCCACGATGTACCGCTGCAGGTCGCGGAACCCCATCTCGTCGGGGGCCTGCGGGTTCGACATCAGGTGCGCCGGCTCCTCCTTGAAGTGCCGGTCGCGCAGCGAGTCGAATTGCATCGTGAAGTTCGCCGAGTCGCTGAGCAGCACGTGCGCGCTCCCCTGCCGGAGCAGCCAGTTCCCCTGCTTGCGGGAGTAGGTCGCCGTCGCCCCCTCGAGCAGGTAGGTGGGGAAGTCCAGCCCCTTGCCCTTGCGTTCCACCACCACCCCTTCGAGTTGCCCGCGCTGCTTGTCGGCGGTGGTGATGGTGTACGTGCGCGACTCGTCCGTCGCGAACGTGAAGTTGAACCGGTTGTTCAGGTCCGACTTCTTCTCGAGCAGGATCTCGTCGCGCTTCGCGTTGGCGTCGGGCGTCACGACGGCGAGCGCGAGCCCGAGCAGCGTCGCGATGGCCGAGCCGACGGCGATCGGCCGGATGAAGCGGTGGAAGCTGATGCCGCTCGCCTTGGCCGCCGTGATCTCGGAGTGGCGCGTGAACGCGCCGATCGCGAACACCGTCGCGAAGAGCACCGCCGCGGGGAGCACGAGCCCCATCGTGTACGGCACGTTGAGCACGTACGCCTTGAGGATCGTCGGCAGCGTGAGGTGCCGGGCGAGGTACTTGTCGAGCTTCTCCGTGATGTCGATCACCGTGACGAGCACGGGGAAGCCGAGCACCGTCGCCGCGAGGATCTTGAGATACTCGACGAAGACGTACCGGTCGAGCTGCCGGAGCCAGCGCCGCTTCATGTGGCGCCCTCGCCGCGGCCGAGGCGGTCCATGAGCCGCCGCCACCATTCGCTCGTCTCGCTGCCGCGGCTCGTCGTCCCCTCGTGCCCGAGGCGCGCCGTGAGCGCCGCGCCCACCACGAACAGGATGATGTTCGCCGTCCACATCGCCCAGAACGCCGAGAGCATGCCGCGCCGGGCGAGGTCCTCGCCGGCGATGAGACCCACGTAGTAGATGCCGAAGACGCCGAGGCTCACGCCGATCGTGAGCCCCACGCCGCCGCGCGGGAAGCGCAGCGCGATGGGCGCCCCGAGCAGCACGAAGATCACGCAGGCGGCGGCGATCGCGAACTTCTTCTCGATCTCCACCTGGTTGCCGTCGATCATCGCCTGCGCCTGCTCGATCGAGATGCGCACGCTCTCGCCGAGCACCGACCGTTGGGCGACGTTGATGGCGCCGTCGGGGCCCGGCTCGAGACCGGCCGACGGTGGGATCGTGGCGGGGGGCACGACCGGATGCGCGATCGGCGCCTGCGCGGGCGGTGCCTGGGCCGGCGGTGCTTGCGCGGGCACCGCCCCTTGCGCCGCGGCTGCGGTCTTCGGCGGGGCCTGCGGCGGGACGGGGAGCTTGGCGTCGGCGCGCGTGCTCGCCTGGGCCGCGCCACCCTGCGGGAGCGTCTCGGCCTGCGCCCGCTTCACGAGCCGCAGGTCGGTCCACCAGTACAGCGCCCGGCAGTAGGCGTTGCCGATCCCCTCCTTCACCGGGCGCTGCGGCAGGCTCTTGTAGAGCACCGGGTCGAGCGTCTTGAGCGCGGTGAAGTTGCTGTCTCGGACGAACTGGGCGCGGTGCACCTTCCGCTCGAGTTCGCACACCGTCATCTCGCGGTCGCTCTTCTCGCCGCCCACCGAGTCGCGCTCGAGGCTGTTCCCGATCCCCCGCACGCGGAAGCGGTCGGTGGTGAAGAAGTTGCGCTGCAGGCGCGACGGGTCGGTGGCCGTCAGCTCGATGACGTTGCCCGAGAACAGCGTCATGAGGAGGTCGCGGCCATCCGTCGTCAGCTCGAGCAGGCCGCTGTCGGCGCGGATCGTGCGACGGTGCTGCGGGTCGGCCATGTCGAAGAGGGTGACGTCCTTCATCCGGCTGCCGATGCGCGTGAGGTGCGCCGTGCGGAGGTAGAGCCGTCCCGGCACCACTTCGTTGATGATCTGCTCCTTCAGCGCGAACGTCGGCTTCTTGCGCGCGATGTCGTTCGAGAGGGTGCTGAGGCGGTGGTTCGCCGCCGGGAGCACCTGGTCGTTGAACCACACCATCACGAGCGTGAGGATGCTCGCCGACACGATCACCGGCACGATGAGCCGGCGGAGGGAGATCCCGCTCGCCTTGAAGGCCGTGATCTCGTTCTCCGACGCCATCCGGCTGAAGGCGTGCAGGGTGGAGACGAGCACCGCCATGGGGAGCGTCATGGCGACGGTGAACGGCACCGACAGGAGCAGGAACTCCGCGATGACCCGCGGCGGGAGCCCCTTGCCGACGAGCTCGCCCAGCCGTTTCGCGACGTAATTCAACAGAAGGAGCGAGGTGAGCGCCGACAGGCTGAACACCAGCGGCCCCAGATGCTCCTTCAGGATGTACCGGGTGACGATCTTGAGTCGCAAAGGGGGGGTCCGGCGGGTCCCGCCACTGGCGAGGAAATCCGCGCACCACAAAGGGTTGTAGGGTCCGGGGGCACTCGTATATTCCACCCGGCGACCACCTTCAGGCAAGGTAGTAGATACCCCGACTTCGGGCTTTGGTGCGCCCTCTGCGACCGTTCAGCCTCCCGATCGCCGTCTTCCTGTTGGCCCTCGCGCCGCCGCTGGGCGCTCAAGCGGGGGCTGATTCCGCGAAGGCACGGGCCGACACGACCAAGCCCAGCCCCGACTCCACCAAGTCCGGGGGGCTGTTCGGGCCGGCCAGCGACCTCGGCCTCCAGATGAACGGACGGCTCGAGTCGAAGCTCGACCGCACCCAGAACGAGCGGTGCGTCGCCAGCCAGTTCTTCAGCCTCGCCTCGCAGTGCACCGCCAGCTTCCAGCCGGCGTTCGACTTCCAATTCAACGTGAAGACAGGCGGCACCGTCGCCGATCGCGTGCACGTGAACATGGACTACGACTCGCAGCGCGAGATGGACGCGTCGAACCGCATCTCGCTCTATTACGAGGGGAAGAAGGGCGACTGGCTGCAGCGCGTCGACCTCGGCAACGTCTCCTTCGAGCTCCCGGCGAGCCGGTTCATCACGAGCGGCATCCCGCAGGGCAATTACGGGGTGCAGGCGGTGGCGCAGTTCGGCAAGCTGCGCATGCGCGGGATCTTCGCCCAGCAGACCGGCAACGTGGTGCGCGAGCGGCCGTACACGATCGGCGCGATGGGGTCGCGGCAACCCGTGGCGCGCGACGTGAACGACTACGAGGTCGAGGCGCGGCGCTTCTTCTTCGTCGTCGACCCGCGCCGCCTGGCGGGCTACCCGAACATCGACATCCTCAACGGGACGCAATTGCGACAGCTGGCGGCGTCGCTCCCCGACTCCGTGCGCCCGGTGAAGGTCTCCCTCTACCGCCTGCTCCTCGGCGGGCAGCCGCCCAACCCGAACGGCCCGCAGTTCCGACTCATCGGCGACCCGTCGTCGCGGCGCGGGCAGATCTACGAACCGCTGCGCGAGAACATCGACTACGTCGTCGACCCCTCGCAGCTCTGGGTGGCGCTCAAGCAGCCGCTCTCGCCGGGGAGCGACCGGCTCGTCGTGGCCTACACCGTGCGCATCGCCGGGCGCGACACGACGGTGCTCTCGACGGGAGGCACCCCCGACGTGAACTTCACGCCGCGCGATCAGTGGGCGGCGCTCCTCTGGGATCCGAACGTCCGCCCGGGGGACGACGCGTTCTTCCGCGAGATCCGGTCGGCGTACCGCGTGGGGGGCGACGAGGTCGTGCGCGAGAGCGTGTCGCTCGGCGTCTTCACGGGTGCCACCTTCGACCAGCAGAAGCCGCTCGCCGGGAGCGCGCAGACCTTCCTGCAGCTGTTCGGGCTGGCCCAGCTCTCGAACCCGACCCAGTTCGACTACGATAACCGCCTCTGGCCGCGCCCCGGCGACCCGGTCGCCGCGATCGGGCTCTCGGCGAGCACGCGCGCCATCGCCGACCACTACATCATCTTCCCGTCGCTGCAGCCGTTCGCGCGCGCCGGGCTGGCGCAGCCGGCCGGCAACCCCGCGAACGACGACATCTACGCGTCGCCGAGCGAGTACCTGTACTCGCCGCAGCATCCGCAGGTCGTGTACCACCTGCGGCTCGGCTACCAGTCGGAGGGGGGCACCGGCAACACGACGCTCTCCCTCGGCGTGAACCAGATCCGGCCGCTCTCCGAGCACCTCGTGCTCGATGACGGCACCGTGCTCAAGCGCGACCGCGACTATTCGATCGAGTACGAAGTGGGCATGGTGACCTTCCTCCATCCCGACTCGCTCTTCTCGCGGCAGCGCACGGTGACGGCGCGGTTCGAGGAGAATCCCTCGCTCGTGCCGACGACGCCGACGTCGATCTTCGGCTTCGCGTCGACGTATCCGTTCAGGAACGGCGACCTCAACATGCTGGCGATCGGGCAGCGGCAGTCGAGTTCGCTCACGCGGCCGACGCTCGGGTACGAATCGCAATCGTCGTTGCTCGCCGGCGTGAACGGCGCGTTCCACTGGGAGGTGCCGGCGCTGTCGCGCGCGCTCGGCGCGCTCAAGGGGGCGAACGCGAAGGCGCCGTCGCTGCTCCGGCTCGAGGCGGAGCTCGCGACGAGCCGGCCGCAGCTCGGCGGCGGCGGGCAGGCGTGGCTCGAGTCGTTCGAGGGGGACGCCGGCGTGGGCGGGCTCACGATCGACGACCCGAACTGGTACCTCTCGAGCCAGCCCGCGCTCGGGCGCAAGCTCTCGGCGCGCATCGGCGGCGCGACGACGCTCGACCTCTCGCGCGCCGCGACGATGGCGTGGCAGAACAACGCCCTCGCGCCCAACGGCAAGACGGTGGTCGTGTACCTGCCGCAGATCGACCCGCTCACGAACATCGCCGGGGCGGGGATCCAGTCGCCGGAGAAGGTGCTCTGGCTCACGCTCTATCCGCTCGCCGTCGGCGGCGCCTACAACGACCTCAACCACAAGTGGCAGTGGGCCACGCAGAACCTCACGCCGGGCAAGCGGTGGCGCAGCATCCGGCAGCCGCTCGGCGGCTCCGGTGCCGACCTCTCGCGCGTGGACGACATCGAGTTCTGGGTGCGCATCGACACGGCATCGCTCCGACGCCAGCGGAACCCGACGCTCGTGTTCGACCTCGGCGACGTCTCCGAGAACACCGTCGCCGTCGGGCCCAAGCAGTTGATCGTGACGAAGAACGGCGGCGTCGTGGACTCGTCGTATACGGGGCGCGTGATCCTCGGCCGCGACACGCTGCAGACCGAGCGCGACCCGTTCTCGCGCGCCTTCAACCAGGAGAAGAACGACATCGGCCTCCCGGGCGACCGCATCCCGCGGCTCCTCTTCGCCTCCCCCGACAGCAGCGGCACGCTCACGAATTTCCCCATGTGCTCGCGGGGCAACACGCGTCTCGTGCCGCTCGGCGACACGCGCAACAACTGCACCGTGGCCAACGGCCGCCTCGACGAGTGGGACCTCGACGGCGACGGCGTGCTCAACTTCGACTCGTCGCAGCGCGAGCAGGAGCGGTTGCTGCGCTACGTCGTGAACCTCGCCGACCCCAAGACGTACGTGCGGGTCGGCGGCTGCGGCGCGGTCGACTCCGACACCACCGGCACGCCGGGGAGCACCTGCTGGGTGTTCGTGCGCGTCCCCTTCGGCGCCCCCACCGACACGGTGAACGGCGGCCCGCTCATCCGGCGCGTGCGGACGATGCGCCTCACGATGATCTCCGGCGACGCGCTCCCCGACAACGCGTTCTCGCAGGTGGCGATCGCCGGGCTCAAGTTGCGCGGCGCGCCATGGCTCCGCCGCGCCGACCGCGCGCTGAGCGGCATCGGCGGCCAGCGCCCCTCGATCGGCCTCCTCTTCGCGAGCACGATCGGCACGCAGGACAAGGACTCGCTGAGCGGGCTCGTGTACGACTCGCCCCCCGGCGTGGTCGACCAGCCCAACCAGAAGCTCATCGGCATCGAGAACCAGCGCATCGTCATCAACGAGCGGTCGATGCGCCTCACGGCGACGCAGCTCAACAAGTACGAGCGCATCGAGTCGTACTACCGGTTCCCCGAGGGCGCCAAGAACTTCCTCCAGTACCGCGAGCTGCGCGCGTGGGCGAAGGGGCGCGGCAACGGGTGGGGGGCGACCGGCGAGCTGCAGTTCTTCGTGAAGATCGGCCGCGACGCCGACAACTTCTACATGTACCGCACGTCGGTGAACGCGGGCACGGGGCAGGGGGCGTGGCTTCCCGAGGTGCGTGTCGACTTCGACAAGCTCCAGGCGCTCCGCTCGAAGCTCCAGAACTCGTGGCTCCGCAACCGTCCCGACTCCATCTCGTGCACCGGAGTGGACTCGGCGCTCATCGTCGCGAGCGGGCTCCCGCTCGGACAGGCGGCGCACCGCCGCGCCGCCTGCGCCGACGGCTACATGGTGTACACGATCGACCCCGCCGTGAGCGCGCCGAACCTCGCCGCCGTGCAGGAACTGGCCGTGGGCATCGTGCGCGTCGATTCGGGCGGACTCGGCGCGAGCCGCATCCTCGCGGGCGACACGCTCGAGGTGTGGGTCGACGACATCCGTCTCGCCAGCGCCGTCAACACGCCGGGCTACGCCGGCCACGCGGGGGTCGACCTCGTCGCCGGTGACGTCGGCACGCTGCACGTCTCGATGTCGCAGCGCGACCCGAACTTCCGCCAGCTGGGCGACGTGCCGACCAACGTCGGCGACGACATGCTCGACATCAGCTCCACGCTCCGCCTCGAGAAGCTGGCGCCGCAACTCGGGCTCACCATGCCGGTGACGATCGTGCACTCGTCGAGCGCCATGACGCCGCAATTCGTCACGCACTCCGACATCCGCGGGAGCGACATCGACGGCCTGCGCACGCCGAAGGCCGACCTCACCAGCGTCGCCCTCTCGTTGCGGCGCACGACGCCGCTCGATCACGGATGGGTGGCGCCGATCGTCAACGGGCTCGTCGTCACGACGGCGGTCAACACGGCCTCGACCCGTTCCGAGTTCGACAGCGGGAAGAGTTCGCTCTTCACGGCCGGGGTCGACTGGCTGCTCGGCGCCAGCACGGCGCGGCGCGCCATGCCCGAATGGTGGACGCACGCGCTCGCCGGGCTCCCGGAGTGGCTCGCCAGCGCCGAGATGGTGCAGGCGATGCGCGCCTCGCAACTCAACGTGCAGCCGGTCACGATCCACGTGAACTCGAGCTATGCGAAGGGTGACGACGAACGATCGAGTTACACCACGCCGGCCGCTGCGCTCACCGACACGGCGCGCACCGTGAACGGCGCGACGAACCTCTGGCGCAACACGACGTCGCTCGAGCTGCGTCCCGTCGACGCGCTCAGCGCCCGCTGGGAAGTAGCCTCGAGCCGCGACCTGCGCCATTACACCGACACGTCGCTCACCGCCGCGACGGCGAACGCCGAACGCACCACCCTCCTCGGCGTCGGCGGCCTCGAGCGCGAACGGTACGTGAGCTCGACCTACTCGTTCTCCCCGCAGCTCCGCGGCTGGTTCCGCCCGCGCGCCGACCTCACGACGAGCTACGGCCTGCTGCGCGACCCCAACGCGCCGCAGGTGCTGCGCGAGTACGACTCGCTCGGGGTGTACCGGCTGCCGCGGCGCGTGAACGCCATGCAGCAGCTGACGAGCGGCGCGCAGATCGACCTCGCCCGCGTCGCCGGCGGCTGGATCTCCGACTCCGCGTCGCGGGCCCGCCTCTCCACCACGCTGCTCCCCTTCGACATCAACTACTCCCGCACCCTCACCTCGGCGTTCGACGGCACCCCGTTCACGCCGGGGCTCGAGTACCAGTTCGGGCTCGGCGGCCTCGACGCCTTCCTGCGCGACCACGACCAGCTCGCCACCACCGCGGGGAGCAACGCGCAACTCGCGCTGCACACGGGGGTGCGGCTCCCGATGGGGATCGTCATCGACGCCGGCACGCGCCGCGTGGCGACGCGCAACTGGATCCGCCGCGCCGACCAGACGCAGGGCGTCGTCGACGGCGAACAGGTGACCCTCCCCGACCTGACGGTGCGTGGCACCCTGCACCCCAAGTCGTTGCAGGACTTCATCACGTCGCTCGGCTGGTCGGCGCGGCTCGCCATCACCCAGCAACGCACCGCCGTGCCCTCGTCGACGCTCGACACCCCTGCCGACATCCGGACGTCGCGCGTCATCAGCTACCCGCTCGGCGCCAACGTCGAGTTCGCCGACCAGGGACGGCTGCGCGCGTCGTTCAACGTGAGCACCAGCTACCGGCTCGACTCGCTCCCCGGCACCATCGCCGACAGCAAGACGAACGAGATGAACGCCGACGTCTCGCGCACTTTCCCGCTCCCCGCCACCTGGCAGATGCGGAGCCCGCTGCGCACCCGGTTCGGGTGGCAGCAGCAGTCGGCGACCACCTGGGTGATCAACGACCTGATCGCGGGTACGAAGAGCAGGCTGGCCGACAACGGGCGCCAGGCGTTTAGCTTGAATGCCGACACCGACATCGCCGAGAACCTCACGTTCTCGCTGCAGGGCGCGCACATCACGACGTTCGACAACAACCTCAACCGCCGGTTCACGCAGGTCGTGTTCTCGACGGTGCTCCAGATCGCGTTCTTCGCCGGAGAGCTCCGATGATCCGCCGTCCACGCACGACGCTCGCGTTCGCCTCGGCCGCCTTGTTCGCCATCGCCTGCGGCGGGGGGGAGAAGACCCCCGCCGCCACCGCCACCACGCGGTTCAGCGGCGACTCGGCCCTCAGCTACGCGCGGCAGAACGTCGCCTTCGGCCCGCGCATCCCCGGCACCGAGGCGGCGCGGAAGGCGGGCGACTGGATCGCCGCACGGCTGCGCGCGACGGCCGACACCGTCATCGAGCAGACGTGGACGCACACCACGCAGAAGGGGGAGAAGCTCCCGATGCGCAACATCATCGCGCGGTTCCGGCCGAACGAGAAGAACCGCGTGCTGTACCTGACGCACTGGGACACGCGCCCGCGGGCCGATTCCGACCCCGTGCCGGCCAACCGCGACAAGCCGTTCGACGGCGCCAACGACGGCGCGAGCGGGGTCGGCCTCTTCCTCGCCCTCGCCGACCAGCTCAAGAAGACGCCGCCGACGGTGGGGGTCGACCTCCTCCTCGTCGACGGCGAGGATTGGGGCGAGTTCGGGCCGCCCGACATCGACGTGCTCATCGGGTCGGAGTACTTCGCGACGCACCTCCCGGACCCGGACTACAAGCCGCTCTTCGGCGTGCTCTTCGACATGATCGGCGACAAGGAACTGCAGATCTTCCAGGAGCCGAACTCGATGAAGGCCGCGCCCGAGGTGGTGCAGCGCGTCTGGAGCACGGCCAAGGACCTCGGCTACGAGTCGACCTTCGTGCCGCGCGCCGGCGATTACCCGATCACCGACGACCACATCCCGCTCATCAAGGCGGGGCTGCGGGTGATCGACGTCATCGACCTCGAGTATCCGAACCACGAGGCCGTGGTGGCCGGGCAGGCGTACCACCACGCCACGAGCGACACGATGGACAAGATCTCCGCCGCATCGCTCAAGATCGTCGGCGACGTGGCGCTCTCGCTCGTGCGGCAGTAGCGGCGCGCGCGGCGGCGCGTGTTTCGGCGCCGCGGCGCACTCCCGCGATGACGGTGCCGCGCGGGGCGCAGCGTACCGTGCGCCAATGGCAACCTCGGGTGAACGGCGTGCGTTGATCTTCCTCGCCAGCTTGGCGGCGCTGGGCGTGGCGGTGCGCGGGTGCCGCGACGACCGCCGGGCGCAGGCCCCCGCGATCGCTGCCGGTGGGGTCGAGCTCGCGCGCCAGATCGAGGCGGTGGATTCCGCCATCGCCACCGGCGGCGCCAAGCGCGCGCGTCGCCGCCGCGGCGCGGATTCGAGCGCCGGCGGGGCACGCGCCACTCGCGCCCCCGCGCGGCGTGGCGCGGCCGGCGCCGCACCCGGTGAGGAGTCGGTCTCGGGCGCGCCGGCGTACCCAGCTCCGCGCGGTTCGCGTCGCGTGGCCGCTCCCACTGCCGGCGGCGACGACCCGAACGACCGCCGCGCCTCTTATCGGCGGCGCGTCGCGCTCGAGGACGCCGCGCGGGGGTCCGCGAACGCCCGGGCGGCGCGCGCCGAGTCGCAGGCGCTCGCCGAGCGCCGCGAGCGCGAACGCGCGGCGCGCGCGGCCGTGTCGGCGTTCAAGGCCGGGCCCGCGGCCGGCGCCGAGGAGCCGGGCGCGGGCGCGACCGTCCGGGTTCGACGGATGAGCGCCGCCCGTCCGCCCGTGGACCTCGACGTCGCCGGCGTCGCCGAGATCGAGCGGCTGCCGTACGTCGATGCGGAGTTGGCCTACCGGATCGTCAACGACCGCGCCGAGCGTGGCCCGTTCGGGAGCATCGAGGCGCTCCGCCGGGTGAGCGGCATCGGGGCCACGCTCGCCCGGAGGCTGGCTCCCTATGTGACGTTTTCCCTCACGCCACGTCTGGGGAGTGCGGGGGAGACGCGTGTCTTCCGGGTGCGGCGCCGCCCACGGGGTGACGTTCGTCCTTGACACGACTCCCACCGTCGGACAGCTTCACAAAACCGGGCCGGCACACGACGCCTCTCTATAGTTGTGCCGGCACCGGTCCTTGCACGCCCGACCGTGAGTCCAAGGCCCGATGGCATCTCCTGCACCCGCATCCGGTGAGCGCATTGGCGACCTCCTCCTGAGAGAGGGGTTGATCGCGCGCGAGCAGCTCGACAAGGCCCTTCAGGAACAGCGCCAGAACGGGACGCGCGTGGGATACAACCTGGTGAAGCTCGGCTTCATCCAGGAGATCGACCTCATCCGCACGCTGGCCCGCCAGTACAAGATGCAGGCGGTCGACCTCTCGAAGTTCGAGTTCGACCCGAAGGTCGTGAAGATGATCCCCGGCGAGCTGGCGATGAAGAACCTCGTGCTGCCGCTGAAGCGCGACGGTCGCACGCTCACCGTGGCGATGGCCGACCCGACGAACTTCGCCGTCATCGACGACCTCAAGTTCATCACCCGGTACGACATCTTCCCGGTGATCGCCGGCGAGTTCACCCTGCGCAACGCGCTCGAGAAGCTGTACGAGTCGACGGACGCGCAGATGTCGACGCTGCTCGAGGACATCGCGGGGCTCGAGACCGAGGAAGACCTCGAGGTCGTCGAGACGAAGGAGGAGGAGGTCGGCGCCGCGGCGCTCGCCGCGCAGATGGACGAGGCGCCCGTCGTCAAGCTGATCAACGCGCTGCTCACCGACGCCGTGAAGAAGGGCGCGAGCGACATCCACTTCGAGTGCTTCGAGCAGGACATCCGGGTGCGCTACCGCATCGACGGCGAGCTCACCGAGATCATGAAGCCGCCCAAGAAGATGCAGGCGGCGCTCGTCTCACGCTTCAAGATCATGAGCGCCCTCAACATCGCCGAGCGGCGGGTGCCGCAGGACGGGCGCATCAAGTTGAAGATGGGCAAGAAGGTGATCGACTTCCGCGTGTCGACGCTCCCGACGATCTTCGGCGAGAAGGTCGTGCTCCGGATCCTCGACAAGGGGAACCTGACGCTCGACCTCGAGAAATTCGGCATCGAGCCGCAGGCCGAGAAGGAGCTGATGGAGGCGGTCTCGAACCCGTACGGCATGGTGCTCGTCACCGGCCCCACGGGCTCGGGCAAGACGACGACGCTGTACTCGTGCCTGTCGAAGGTGAACTCGATCGACACGAACATCATGACGGCCGAGGACCCCGTGGAGTACAACCTCTACGGCGTGAACCAGGTGCTCGTGCGCAACGAGATCGGGATGACGTTCGCCGCGGCGCTGAAGGCGTTCCTGCGGCAGGACCCGAACATCATCATGGTGGGCGAGATCCGCGACCTCGAGACGGGCGGCATCGCCATCAAGGCCGCGCTTACGGGGCACATGGTGCTCTCGACGCTGCACACGAACTCGGCGCCGGAGACGGTGACGCGCCTCATGGACATGGGGCTCGAGCCGTTCAACGTGAGCTCGGCGCTCAACCTCGTGCTCGCGCAGCGCCTCGTGCGCCGCGTGTGCAGCAGCTGCAAGGAGAAGTACGAGCCCGACGACCTCGAACTCGACGCCGCGAAGGTCAAGAAGACGACCACGCTGCGCGAGCTGCGGTTCACCGAACTGGCGCTGAAGAACGCGAAGAAGGGCGCCACGAAGGAGGCGGCGCCGTTCCTGACGAACCTCTCGCTCGACACGACGATCGGTGAGCTGCCCTTCTTCCGCGGCAAGGGGTGCGACGCCTGCGGCGGGAGCGGCACGAAGGGGCGGCAGGGACTCTACGAGGTGATGGCCATGCAGCCGTCGCTGCGCAAGCTCATCCTGCAGAACGTCGGCGCCGCCGAGATCCGCGAGGGCGCGATCGAGTGCGGCATGCTGACGCTGCGCATGGACGGCTGGCTGAAGGTGCTGAAGGGCGTGACGACGCTGGAGCAGGTCATCCGGGAGACCTCGGCGTAACTGCGACTGCGGGTGAACGGTGCACCGTTCACCGTGAACCGATCACCGTACACGGCTGTGCTCGTGGCTCGAGTATCGCCCCGATCCTGAACCGACTTCCCCATCAATGACCGCTCCTTCCACCGCCCAATCCGTCAACCTGCGCGTCCTGCTCGAGGAGATGATCGAGCGCGACGCGTCTGACCTGCACATCACGGCCGGCGAGCGCGCGAAGCTCCGCATCGACGGCGAGATCGTGAGCTCGCGCAACGAGTTCGTGCTCACCCCCAAGGACACGCTGCAGGTCGCCTACTCGGTGCTCACCGAGCAACAGAAGAAGCGTTTCGAGATGGAGGACGAGCTCGACTTCTCGTTCGGCATCCAGGGGCTGGCGCGGTTCCGCGGCAACTGCTTCAAGCAGCGCGGCTGCGTATCGATGGTGATGCGGCAGATCCCCATCAACATCAAGACGGCCGAGGACCTCAGGCTGCCGCCGGCGATCGTGAAGATGGCGGAGAAGCCGCGCGGGCTGGTGCTCGTCACCGGCCCCACGGGGTCGGGCAAGAGCACGACGCTCGCCGCGATGATCGACAAGATCAACAAGGAGCGCCGCGGCCACATCATCACGGTCGAGGACCCGATCGAGTTCATCCACCGCCATCAGGGGTGCATCATCAACCAGCGCGAGGTCGGGACCGACACCAAGTCGTTCTCGAGCGCGCTCAAGTACGCCCTGCGCGAGGATCCCGACGTGATCCTCATCGGCGAGATGCGCGACCTCGAGACGATCCAGGCGGCGCTCACGATCGCCGAGACGGGCCACCTCGCGTTCGCGACGCTGCACACGAACTCGGCGGCCGAGGCGATCAACCGCATCATCGACGTGTTCCCGAGCCACCAGCAGTCGCAGGTGCGGGCTCAGCTCGCCTTCGTGCTCGAGGGGGTCGTCACGCAGACGCTCCTGCCGAAGCGCACAGGGAAGGGGCGGGCGATGGCGGCCGAGATCCTCGTCGTGACGCAGGCCATCCGGGCACTCATCCGCGACGACAAGATCCACCAGATCTACTCGTCGATGCAGAGCGGCAAGAAGCACGGCATGCAGACGCTCAACGACGCGCTCTACGCGCTGTACGTCTCGCGCGACGTCGCCGAGGACGAGTGCCTGCGCGTGTCGGGCGACCCGAACGAGTTCCTCCGCATGATCGGCAAGAGTCCCTCCGAGGGCGACACGACGCCGCGCGACCCGTCGGCGCCGCAGAAGCCGGCGGCGCCGGGCGGATACAAGCGGTAGGCCTGCTGACGGTAAACGGCACTCAACCCCCAAGGTCCCATGCCCTCATTCACGTACACCGCGCGCGACGCCAAGGGCGAGCTGAAGACCGCGACGATCGAGGCGGCCAACCGCGAGGACGTCGTCCAGCAGCTCCGCCGGATGCGGATGAACGTCGTCAAGGTCGAGGAGCAGTCGAAGACGAAGGTGAAGACCGGCGGCAAGATCGCGATGCGCGACATCGTGATCTTCACCCGGCAGTTCTCGACGATGATCAACTCGGGGCTCCCGCTCGTGCAGGCGCTCGACATCCTGAGCAAGCAGACCGAGAACAAGGCGCTCTCGGCGGTGACGCGGCAGGTCGTGTTCGACGTCGAGTCGGGGCACACGGTGGCCGACGCGCTGGCCAAGCACCCCAACGCGTTCACCGACCTCTACGTGAACATGGTGGCGGCGGGCGAGGCGGGCGGCATCCTCGACACGATCCTCATGCGTCTGGCGACGTTCATGGAGAAGAACGACGCCCTCGTGCGCAAGGTGAAGGGGGCGATGATCTACCCCGGCGTCATCATGAGCGTGGCCGGCATCGCCATCGTGGTGCTGCTCATCTTCGTCATCCCGGTGTTCCAGAACATGTTCGCGAGCGTCGGCCTCGCGCTGCCGCTGCCGACGCAGGTCGTGATCGGGATGTCGAACATCCTCAAGTCGTACTGGTGGGCGATCGGGCTCGCCGGCTATGGCGCGCAATTCGGACTGCGGAAGTACTACGCGACGCACGAGGGGCAGCTGGTGATCGACCGGCTGATGCTCAAGGCGCCCGTGCTCGGCGACGTGCTGCGCAAGAGCGCCGTGAGCCGGTTCACGCGCACGCTCGGCACGCTGATCAGTTCGGGCGTGAGCATCCTCGACGGGCTCGAGATCACGGCGAAGACGGCGGGCAACCGCGTGATCAGCGACGCGATCATGGCGAGCCGGGCCTCGATCGCCGGCGGCGACACGATCAGCGCGCCGCTCGCGAAAAGCGAAGTGTTCCCGCCGATGGTGATCTCGATGATCGCGGTGGGCGAGCAGACCGGCGGTCTCGACGAGATGCTCGCGAAGATCGCCGACTTCTACGACGAAGAGGTCGACGCGGCGGTGAGCGGGCTGCTCTCGCTGCTCGAGCCGGTGATGATCGTGTTCCTGGGCGTGGTGGTGGGCGGCATGGTCGTGGCCATGTACCTGCCGATCTTCGACATGATCAACGCGGTGCAGTAGGCGGGCGCGGCCTTACGCGAGCAACTTTGCAGAGAAGTTCGTAGTGTTTTGCCGAAGTATTTCGTAGTTCGCGCGAACGTCTCGTAATTCGGCCCCGACGCTCCCTGAGCGTGCGGGGCCGAATGCGTCGCGCCACTTCGGCTTGCTCCAGCGCGTCGCGCCGCACCCGGCGCTCGGCTGCCAGTCCCCCTTACAGTACCGGCAGCCCCGCGACACCTTTGCCACGGTCGTCGCACGACACTCGTCTCGCATGGGAGCTCGCGCATGAAAGGGTTGGTTCGTGTGATGCTGACGCTCCTCAAGTGGGGCGCCGCCTGTGTCGTTCTGGCGCTGACCGGCACCGCGGTCTACGCCCGCATCCTCCACCGGCGCGACGACGCGCGGTGGAAGGCCCCCGGCCGCATGGTCGAGGTGGAGCCGGGGCGGTCGATGCACATCTACTGCACGGGCAGCGGCACGCCGACGGTCATACTCGAGGCTGGAGCGGGCGACTTCAGTCTCTCGTCGTGGTACTCCGTGCAGCCGCAGCTCTCGGCGCTCAGCCGTACCTGTTCCTATGACCGCGCCAGCACGGGGTGGAGCGATCGGGTCCCCGGTCGGCCCACGCCGGCGGCGATCATCACCGACCTGCACAACCTGCTGGCCCGCTCCGGCGAGCCCGGACCGTACCTCCTCGTCGGGCACTCGCTTGGCGGCGCGATCGTCCGGCATTACGCGGTGCATTACCCGGCGGAGGTCGCGGGGCTGATCCTCGTCGATGGATCGCACGAAGATCAGGTCGAGCGGATGAAAGCCGGCGTGCCGCGCTGGGCGTTCCTCGTGCTGGGCTCGCTTCCCGCCTTGCACTTCGTCGGCGTCGACCGCCTCGTCGCGAGCGCGCGGATCAAAGACACGATCTCGGCGATCATCGCGGCGCGCACCACGAGCGATGCGGCGATGGAGAACACGTCGGCGCTGATCAGCAGCCTCGACGCCTTCAATGCCGAGGTGAAGCGGGACGTGAAGCCGTTCGGTCCGTTGCCGCTGATCGCGCTCACCGCCGACGTGGTGCCGCGTGCCCCGGGGATCACGCAAGCGGTCGCCGACTCGATGCACCGCGAGTGGGTCGCGATGCACCAGGAGATCGTATCGCGCTCGACGCGCGGACGCTGGATCCTCGCCGAGCACAGCGGCCACTACATCCAGCGCGACCGGCCCGACCTGGTGATCCAGTCGGTGCGCGAGATGCTGGATACCCTGCGGTCGGCGCCGCCGGTTCCTGTTGCGGTGGGCGCGAAGGCGCATAGATAGGCCTCCTCCGCGTCGAGCGTCGGCCGCACGTCTGGCGTGCCGACCCTTCGCCGCCCTCGCGGTTGACGCCGCCGCCGACTCCCCCCACACTTCGCGGAACGGAGGAGTGATGGTGTCTCGATTCGGTCTGCGTACGTCTGTCTGCGTATTGCTCGCCATCGCTGCCACGCACGCCGAGGCGCAGGCGAGCATCGTCGGCACGGTCTACGATTCGCTGAGCGCCCGCGCGCCGCTCGCGAACGCCGTCATCGTGCTCATGGAGCGCGCCCGCTATGCGACGAGCGACCAGTCCGGCGCATTCCGGTTCGACAGCATTCCCGAGGGCCGATACACGCTCGGCCTGATGCACGCCGTGCTCGACTCGTTCGACGTCGCGGCGCCACGGTTCGCCGTCGACGTGACGAACGGACAGACGACCATCGCGACGCTCGCCACGCCGAGCCCGATGACGGCGTATGCGCTCGGCTGCGCCGACCGGCTGGCCAGCGTCACGGACAAGAAGGACATCCTGGCGTCGATGAAGGTCGGCACCGCGTGCTCGCGGCTCGCCCGTCGCGCCGAGCGGCAGGCAGCGATGGACGCGCCGCCCGGCGACTCCGTGGCGCGCGCATCGGCGGGTGCCCAGCAGCTCGATGCCGTCGTCGTCCGCGACTCGATGCGCTCGAACTCGCTGATGGCCATGGACGGCTTCGAGATCCGTCGCAAACAAGGGCTCGGCGTGTTCCTGACGCCCGATGTCATCGCGAAGTGGCAGGACCTCACGCTGGCCGAGCTGCTGGGTAGCTCACTCGGCGTGCACGTCGAATACGGCGTGCGGGGGAAGCCGATCGTCTTCTTGCGCGGCAACAAGGAGGCGCGCTGCCTCCCGACGTACGTCATCGACGGGGCGCGGTACGAGAGCTCGCGCCCCGGCCCGGCCATGCGAGGCAACAAGGGGCCCGGTGGGCTGGCGCCGGCGGGAAGCGGCGAGTCGCCCGCCGATTTCGACGACGTCGCCACGATGGCGCCGCCGTGGACGATCAAGGGGATCGAGATCTACTCCTCGTCCGGCGTGATCCCTGCGCAGTACGACTACACCTCCTCGACTGGTTGCGGAACGGTCGTGATCTGGACGCGGTAGGCTCGCGACTGGAATCGTCCAACGGGGGTGTCCTAAAAAGGGCCGTTTCAGGGCCGAAATGACGCCCATGTGACGGCCCCCCTATTGATGGTAGGCGCGCGCGACGACGATCCGATTCCAGTCAACGGTCGGCGTCAGCGGTACGTCACTCATCAATGGACCATCCGGTCTCATCGACGTATGGTCAACCGGGCCCACCACGACGCGATGTCGGACACGCTGAGCATCACCACCCTGACGGCGCCAGGCGCGCCGGCGCTCGAAGTCCGAACGCCGTCCGGGAGCGCGCTCGGCCCGGGAAAGCCCTTCGCGCTGCTCGTATACCTCGCCTGCTCACCGCGCTGCACCGCGGCGCGCGAGCAGCTCGTCGACCTGCTCTGGGCCGACAACGACCCCGACGCCGCGCGCCACGCGCTGCGGCAGGTGACCTGGTACGTGCGCCGCCGCCTCGGCGACGGCGTCCTCGTGACCGACGGCGCCACCCTCGCGCTGCGTGTGCCGTTCACGATGGACCGCGACCGGTTCGTCGCGTTCGTCGAGGGCGGCGACTACGCGCAGGCGATCGCCGCGTACGCCGGCGACTTCCTGCCAGGGTTCGCCGTGCCGGGTGGCGGTGAGTTCGAGCGGTGGGCCGACCTCGAGCGTCAGCGACTGCGCTCGATGTTCGTGCGCAGCGCCGAGCTCATGGCGCGCGAAGCGCTGCTCGCCGGCCGCTACAAGGACGCTCAGTCGCTCGCGCGTCGCGAGCGCGACGCCGACCCCTTCAACCAGGCGGCGTGGCGCCTGCTGCTCGAAGCGCTCGTCTCGGCGAACGACACGCTCGGCGCGGCGACGGAGTCCGACCGCCTCGAGCAGCTCCTCCAGGCGGAGGAGATCGAGCCCGACCCCGCGACCCGCGCGGCGATCCGCCTGGCGCGGCATCCAAAGGTTCCGGAGGCGCAGGGAGACGAACACGGGCCGCCGCCGGCGAGCGGGCTCATCGTCGACCTCATCGGACGCGAGCGGGAGTTCTCCCGATTGCTCGTGGCGTGGGGGTCGGCGCGCCACGGCGTGGCCAAGCACGTTCACATCAGCGCGCCCGCCGGGCTCGGCAAGACTCGGCTCGTGAAAGACCTGCACGCGCGCCTCCGGGCGATGCGCTCGCGCGTCGTGCTGGTGCGGGCCAATCCGGGGGAGCGGACGATCCCGTTCGCCGCGGCCGCCGACGTGGCGGCGTCGCTTGCCGCGCTCCCCGGCGCCGCGGGGCTCGCGCCGGCGGCCGCGGCGGCGCTCGTCGCCCTCAATCCGTCGCTCTCTTCCATTTATCGCGTCGAGCCCGACACGAGCACGGGAGACGAGGCGCTGCGCCGCCGCTCGCTTGCGATCGCCGAGCTCGCGCGCTCGGTCGCCGAGGATGCGCCGCTCGCCATCCTGCTCGATGACGTGCACTGGGCCGACGATGCCTCGCTGCAGGTGCTCGCGGGCGCCATGCCACGGTTGCAGGACTCGCGCATCCTGCTCGTGTCGACGTCGCGGCCGATGCAGGTGCCGATCGCGGTGCGCACGGAGAGTGACCCGCTGGTGCTCGAGCCGCTCACGGTCGCGCAGGTGCAGGAGTTCGTGACGAACGTGGCGCGGTTGCCCGAGGAAGGATGGTGTGACTCGTTCGCCCCCTCGCTGCACGCGGCGACGGCGGGCTCGCCGCTGTTGCTGCTCGAGACGCTGCAGCTCGCGATGGAGCGCGGCGTACTGCGGGTGCAGGACTCGCGATGGGTGTGCGACGGGCCCGACGATCTGGCCGAGTTGCTCCGGGCCGGGAGCGCGGTCGACCGTCGCATCGCGCCGCTCGGCGGCGACGCGGCGTGGCTGCTGCTCGTGCTCGCGGTCGCGGGGATGCCGTTGCCAGCCGAGGCGGCGGAGCGGATCGAGGCGAACGCCAGAGACGGCCTGCAGGAACTGGAGCGTCGTGGCCTCGCGCGGCGCACGGCGGCCGGCTGGCTGCCCGAGCACGACGAGATCGCCGACGCCGCAGTGCGACGGGCCACGCCCGAGCAGGTGCGGCTCGCGCACCGGAAGCTGGGGCACGCGCTGGCATCGCTCCTCACCGACGACTCCATCCTCAGGCCCATCGTGACGCATCACCTCGTCGCGGGGGGCGATCGCGATGGCGTGCGGGCGCTGTTCGTGGCGCAGTTGCGGAAGGCGCGCCTGGCGGGGGACCGGCGGTCGACGCTGGAGGTCGCGCAGTCGTTCCTGACCCACGCCACCGACGAGATGGATGCGAGCGAACTCGCGTCGGGCGCGCCGTGGCGGTTGCGCACGCGTTCGCGGTGGATCGCGACCGCGGCGGCGGCGGCGCTCCTGCTGGTCGGGGCGGCGATCGGCGCTCGGGCGTTCAAGGGTGACGAGCCGGTGGACGTGTGGGTGGTGGGGCGCGCGGACGGGACGCCCGTCGCGCAGCCCATCGCTCCTGACGCGTGGCGCTCGGGGACTGCCGTCGAGCTTGGCGCGAAGAATCGACCGTTGCTGTCGGCGCCCGAGGAGATGTTCAACGGCGTCGGGCGCGAGGTCGTGCGGATCGGCTCCGAGCGCTGGGCCATCACGATGGAAAGCCCCGATACCGGTGGCATCGACATCTACCTGCGCGAGCCGGGGGGCGGGACGCATCGCCTGACCGACCATCCCGCCGACGATGCCGTGGACGACGTCTCGCCCGATCTGTCGACGCTCCTCATCGCCAGCGGACGATGGAACAGCAACGAACGGAGCAGTGTTGGGTTGCTCGATCTCCGCACGAACCGCATCACGCGTCTCGTCTCGGGGGATCAGCTTGTCGGCGGCGGGCGCTGGAGCCCCGACGGCACGCGCATCGCGTACTCACGCGCCTATTACGTACCGCACGCCCCCGAACTCTGCGTGATCGCCGTAGACGGCACGGGGGAGCGATGCCGGGAGTTCGCCGATGCCTCCTGGGTGCAGACGGTAGCGTGGCGCGACGCGCGGACGCTGCTCATCTCGGTCTTCGGCGACTCGACGACGCGCCTCACCCTGACCGACGTGGCGACGTTCGAGCAGCAGCCGGTCATCGAGGTCCGGTCGGTGCTCGATGGGAGCCGCGATGGACGATTCGTGCTCGCGAGGGTGTCGGGCGGCGCGTCGCAGGGGGAGCGGCTCGTGCTGCTGGACTTGGAGCACGCGAAGAACCCGATCGCACTGACCGTCGGCGGCCGATCGCCGTCGAACTTCTATGCCACGCTCGTGGGTGGGGACCGGAGTGGCGGAAGGCCGTATCTGGCCCATCTCCGCATCGTCGCGCCACCCGGTGGGGTGCCGATCGACCTTCCCCAGCGGCTGCGGGTCGAGGCGACCGACGCGACGGGCGGCGCGACGGCCGTCGAGGTGCTCAGCTGGCGTTCGCTCGACACCCTCGTCGCGACGGTCTCCCCCGACGGGCTGCTCGTGCCGCGCTCGAAGGGTGCGGTCCGGGTCATCGCGTCGGCGGGGGGATGGCGCGCCGACACGGCGCGCATCGAAGTCGTCGACCCCCAGGCGAAGCTGGCGATGCGGGAAGAGTGGACGCAGCTCGACACGGCACGGTGGGTACCGTACGGCGAGCCGAGGCCCTTCGTGCGGGAGATACGCGGGCGCCGGGCGCTCCTCGTGAACGGCGATTCGAGCTTCGAGAGTGGCGTCTACGAGAGAGTGTGGCATCGCGTGGGCAGCGGTCTGGCGCTGCACGCGGAACTCAGCATGCCGCGGAGCGCCGCGCAGTGGCAGGAGATAGCCGCGATCTTCATGGCACCCGATTCCGTCGCGCTCGCCAAGTGGAACCACGTCAAGGGGAGCGAGCCCATCGGGCTCGGCGATGCGTGCGGCATCAACATGCCGCACGCCGAGGGGTACCCCGGGATGACGAAGGGTGACGCGGTGGCGCCGGCGGGCGGGACGCGTGTGTTCGACGCGCAGTGGGCGTTGCGCGGCGCGTGGGTGACGATCGACGTACAGATCTTCCCCGATGGCACGTGCGGCGTGGCCGTCAACGGCCGGCCGCTCGTGCGCTCGACGGGATGGGTGAACGTGCGCGCGCCGCAGGCGCTGCATCTGCAGGGGAAGAGCTGGCACACGACGAGCGCGGTCGGTCCGCTGGAGATCTGGACGGGGATCCGTCCGGGTATCGATTGGTCCGTCCTGCAGCCGCGCGATCGCGTGACGGTGGGCGCGCGCGCCCCGGATCGGTAGCGGCGGCGCGGCGCAGGAGCCCCCGGTCGGCGCGCGTCCGGATCGCGGCGGGCATCCGCGTCGCGTCGTAGATTCTCCGCATGCTTCGACGCGATTTCGTGCGCGGCTCGTCGGCAGCGCTGGCGGCGCTGGCGGCGGCGCGGCGCGTCGGCGCCACGCCGCGGGGCTTCAGGCCGCGGTCCAGTCTCGCGCGTCCCAGCGCCCCGCAGCTCGCCTGGCAGCGCCGCGAGCGCGCACTCTTCCTGCACTTCGGCGTCAACACGTTCACCGGGCGCGAATGGGGGGACGGCACCGAGGACGCGCGCCTCTTCGCGCCGCAGAACCTCGATGCGCGCCAGTGGGTGCGCGCCGCGAAGTCGGCGGGGTTCGCGTCGCTCGTCCTCACGGCCAAGCATCACGACGGCTTCTGCCTCTGGCCGAGTGCGTTCACCACGCATTCCGTGAAGTCGAGTCCGTGGAAGGGCGGGGCGGGCGACGTCGTGCGCGAGTTCACCGACGCCTGCCGCGCCGAAGGGGTCGGCGCGGGGCTCTATCTCTCGCCCTGGGACCGCCACGAGCCGAGCTACGGCGACAGCGCGCGCTACAACGACTACTACGAGCGGCAGCTCACCGAACTGCTCACGCACTACGGCCCCCTCACCGAAGTGTGGTTCGACGGCGCGAACGGCGAAGGACCGAACGGCAAGCGTCAGGTCTACGACTGGCCGCGCGTGCACGCCACCGTGCGTCGCCTGCAGCCGAAGGCGCTGATGTTCAGCGATGCCGGTCCCGACATCCGGTGGATGGGGAACGAAGCGGGTGTCGCCGGCGACCCCAACTGGTGTGCGATGGATCCGGCCGCCGTGCCGTATCCGGGCGCCGACGGCCCGCAGATCATCGACGCGCTCCAGCACGGCGATCCGCGCGGCACGGTGTGGCGCCCAGGGGAGGCCGACGTCTCGATCCGGCCGGGATGGTTCTGGCGCGAGAGCGAGGACGAGAAGGTGCGCACGGCCGACGACCTCGAGGCGCTCTACTTCTCCTCGGTGGGGAGGAACGCGAACCTGCTCCTCAACGTGCCGCCGACGACCAACGGCACGCTGGGCGACCGCGACGTGCGGGCGCTGGCGGAGTTCGGGGAGCGCATCGCGCGGATGTACGCGAGCGATGTCGCCCTCGGCGCCACGGTGTCGTCGAACGCGCCCTCGGCGCGTGCGCACCGCGCGGCGATGGCGATCGATCCCGATCCCGACACGTTCTTCACGCCGTTACATGATGCGGGCGAGGCGACGATCGAGCTCCGCTTCGACGCGCCCGTGACGTTCGACGTCGTGAGCCTGCAGGAGGCGATCGGGGAGGGGCAGTGCATCGGATCGCACGAGGTGCAGGCGCGCCTCGCCGGCGCGATGCAGGTCGTCGCGTCAGGGACGACCGTCGGTCACCGGCGGTTGCATCGGCTGGCCGCGTCGGTGACGACCGACCGGCTCGTCGTGACGGCGCGATCGACGATCGGTCCGGTGCGGATCAGCCGCTTGTCGCTGTACAGGCACGACTGATCTCGCGGCGGGGCGACGTTTCCCCGCACTCGCGGGCATCCGTGGCCATCGCGCGTCACATCCGTGCGTTTCCGTGGCTCTGCTGTTCAGCCCTCGATCGTCGCCGGCACCGCGATCGGCAGGTCGACGGCGAGCACCGAGCAGACGTCGTCGCTCGCCTTCGCCGGCAAGGTGATCACGGCGCCGCGATCCTCGAGGCGCACGTCGAGCGAGCGCCGCGACGGGTCGCCGAGCATGAACGCGCCTTCGGGCTTCCATCGCACGCCCGGCAGCAACACCTCGGGCGACGACGGCCACTTGTCGAAGAAGCAGTTGAGCCGCCGGTCGCGGCGCGTCGCCCGGTACGGCGTCCCCTCGAATGGGGAAGCGAGCGTGCCGTGGATCGCCTCGCCGTGGGCGCGCATCCAACGGCCGATGCCGGCGAGCCGTTCGACGCTCTCGGGTGGCACCGTGCCGTCGCCCGTCGGGCCGATGTTGAGCAGCAGGTTGCCGCCCTTCGACGCCGTCTCGACGAGCATGTTCACCAGCGTCGGCACGCTCTTGAAGTCGTGGTCGGCGCGATTGTAGCCCCAGTTGCCGTTCATCGTCACGCAGCTCTCCCAGTCGACGCCGGGGAGACCGCGGTCGGGGATCTTCTGCTCGGGGGTGCCGAAGTCGCCGAGGTCGGGCTTGGTCATCTTCGCGTCGAGGCCGTTCGCCTTGCTCGGCCCCACGCGGCTGTTGATCAGCGTGTTGGGCGCGAGCTTCTGCACGTGCTCGGCGAGCGCCTGCCCCAGTTCGTGGTTCCACGTCGATTCCCACTCGCCGTCGAACCACATCACGCCGATGTCGCCGTAGTGCGTGAGGAGTTCCTCGACCTGCGCGTGCAGGTAGCGCACGTACCGGTCGAATTGCGCGCCGGAGGGCGGACGCGTCGCCGCCTCCCAGTCGCGGCGGGGGAGGTAGTCGGGATGGTGCCAATCCATGATGGAGTGGTACCAGCAGGGCTTCACGCCGTGCGAGCGGCAGGCGTCGGCGACCTGCCGCATGATGTCGCGCCTGTACGGGGTGCGCGCCACGTTCCAGTCGCTGTTCTGCCTGGTGGGCCAGAGGCAGAAGCCGTCGTGGTGCTTGGTGGTCATGACGAGGTACTTCTGCCCCGCGTCCGCGGCGAGCCGGGCGATGCGGTCGGCATCGAACTTCGTGGGGTCGAAGCGGCCGAGCAGCTTCCCGTACTCGTCGATGGGGATCTTGGCGTTGTTGCGGATCCACTCGCCGTAGTCGGTCTTGCCCTCCCACTCGCCGGCGAGGATCGAATAGAGCCCCCAGTGCACGAACATCCCGAACCGCGCCTCGCGCCACCACGCCATGCGCTCGGCGGCGGCGGGGGCGATCGCGTTGAGTGAGCCATCGAAGGGGGAACCGGCGAGCGGTCGCCATCCGGCACCGAAGGGGAGCGCGGCGCCGAGCGCCGCGCCGGCGGTGCGGATGAAATCGCGGCGGGTGGGGAGGCGGTCGGTCACGGCAGGCTCCGGCGTGGCATCGTGGAGGGGCGCCCCAAATATCCGTCCCGCCGGTGTCAGGCGATAGCCGACCGCACCCCTTCCAAACGACGGACAGCTCGCATCCCCTGGTGGTGTTACTCTGCGGAATGCAATTCAAGACGATCATCGAACCGTTCCGGATCAAGACCGTCGAGCCGATCCGGCAGACGACGCCGGCGCAGCGCGCCGCGGCCATCCGCGGCGCCCATTACAACGTGTTCCAGCTGCGCGCCGGCGACGTGCTGATCGACCTGCTCACCGACAGCGGCACGGGCGCGATGAGCATCTACCAATGGGCGGGGATGATGCGGGGCGACGAGTCGTACGCCGGCGCGCGGTCGTTCTACACGTTCCAATCGGTGGTGCAGGAGATCACGGGGTTCAAGCACGTGATCCCGACGCACCAGGGGCGGGCGGCCGAGCACATCCTGTCGCAGGCGATGGTGACGGATGGGAAGGTGGTGCCCAACAACACGCACTTCGACACGACGCGCGCGAACATCGAGGCGCGGCACGGCGTGGCGCTCGACGTGCCGATCCACGAGGGGCACGAGCCGGCGACGCTCCACCCATTCAAGGGGAACATGGACCTAGAGGCGCTGGCGCGCGTGCTCGAGGAACGGCGCGGCCAGATCCCGATGGTGATGATCACCGTCACGAACAACTCCGAGGGTGGGCAGCCGGTGTCGATGGCGAACATCCGCGGTGCGAGCGCGCTGTGCCGCCAGCATGGCGTGCCGTTCATCATCGACGCCTGCCGGTTCGCGGAGAACGCCTGGTTCATCAAGCAGCGCGAGCCCGGATACGGCGACAAGACGCCGCTCGAGATCGCGCAGGAGATGTTCCGGCTCGCCGACGGCTGCACGATGAGCGCGAAGAAGGACGGGATGGCGAACATCGGCGGCTTCCTCGCGATGAACGACGACGCGCTCGCGCTCAAGTGCCGCAACGCACTGGTCGTCACCGAGGGGTTCCCGACGTACGGCGGGCTCGCCGGCTACGATCTCGAAGCGATCGCCGTCGGATTGAAGGAGGCGCTCGACGAGGACTACCTGCGCTATCGCATCCGCACGGTCGAGTATCTCTCGGAGCGCATGACGGCGGCCGGCATCCCGACGGTGCGTCCGGCCGGTGGCCACGCGCTCTATCTCGACGCGAAGAGCTGGCTCTCGCATCTCCCGCAGGAGCAGTACCCCGGGTGGGCGCTCTCGCTCGCGCTGTACGTGACGGGCGGGATCAGGGCGTGCGAGATCGGTTCGGTGATGTTCGGGCTGCAGCCGGACGGCACGGAGAAGCCGGCGAGCCTCGAGCTGGTGCGCCTCGCCTTCCCGCGGCGCGTGTACACGCAGAGCCACATGGACTACGTGTGCGAGGTGCTGCTCTACCTCAACACGGTGGTGAAGAAGATCCATGGCGTGCGGATCACGGAGCAGCCGCCGGTGCTGCGGCACTTCACGGCGAAGTTCGAGCCGGTGGGGGGCGTGATCGTCGAAGCGTAGGGCGCAGACCTCAGCTTGCCGCGTTCCCGATCGGCGTACACCTTCTTCGCGACCCGCGCCCATCCCACATGGCATTCCGCATCGCGATCATCCTGCACCTCCTGTCGATGGCGCTCCTCGCCGCCGGCGGGATCGGCGGCGCGCTGCTCCTGCCGACGCTCGCGGCCGCCGCGCGCGGCGAAGGCGCACGGCTGCCGGGGCTCGTGGCAGCGGCGGCGCATCTCGGCGTCATCGCGCGCGTCGGGTCGGTGCTGATGTTGCCGACCGGGGCCGTGCTGCTCTGGACCATGAACTGGGTAGAGCTCACGATGCCATGGATGACGTTGAAGCTCGCGTTCTACCTCGCGACGTGGGTGGTGAGCTTCACCATGGCGACGCCCGCGGAGCTGCGGCTCGCGTCGGCGCTCTCGCGGCGGGCGAACGGGGCGGATGTCGGCGCTGAGCTCGAAGCGACGATCGCGCGGCTGCGGCTCGCGCACGCCCTGATGCTCGTGTGCTTCGTCGCGATGGTCGCGATCGTGGTCGTGCGGACGCGGTAGGGCTCGCCGAGTCCGCCGCGAAGCGGCGTGGCGCGACGTCGCGTGCCCGGCCGGGCGCGAGGGATGCGGCGTTACGGCCTGAAGCGATACACGAGCAGCGAGTCCCGCGCGTCGGCTCCCTCGATCGCCGCGTAGAGCAACTCCGACCCGGCGATCACGGTCCGGTCCGACGGCGAGAGCGGGCAGTCGCGCGTGCGTCGCACCACGACGAACGGCCGACGGTCCACCAGTCCGGCGCGGAACGCGGCGAGCGCGGCGGTGTCGTCGTGCGCGGCGATCTTGGCGACCGTCTGAGCGTACGAGGTGCGGCTCATCGCCACGCCGTTCGTCGGGATGCCCGTGACCCACGAGAGCTGCAGCGTCGACCCGAGCACGTCGCACGCCGGCTCGCGCTTCACACGCTCCCCGCCGATGTGGAAGTATGGCACAGGCCAGATCGCCTGATACTCCGCCTCGCTGAGGTGCAGCGACCGCGCGAGGCGGGCCGGCGCGCCGTCGGCGCCGAGTTCCGAGAGGTTGGCGAGCCGCGCGTGCGTGCCCGCGCGATAGTCGTAGACCTGCCAGGCGAGCACGAGCAGGGCGAGCGCCGGCCAGCGCAGGCGCATCGTCCCCGCGCGGCACCGCGCCATCAGCCACCCGAACGCGAGGATGTTGGCCAGATAGTAGAACGCCCACGCGAAGCGGCCCAGCGAGCGGAATTGTCGGATCGGTCCGAGGTAGGGGAGCAGCCAGTCGAGTCCGAAGATGAACGGCACGCCGAGCGAGAACAGGGCCGCGACGATCGCGGCGAATGCCATCGAACGTTCGTTCGAATCCAGCTCCAGCCAGACGCCGGCGCGCGCGCCCCTCGTGATGGCCGCGAGGCCCTGCCAGACGACGACCGCACAGAACAGCGTCGCGGGCAGTCCGATGTAGACCGCGCTCTCGATCTCCCAAGGGCGGATCAGGATGACGCGCGAGAGGAACGTGATGGGGAAGTGACCGAGCGGAAGAAAGAGGCTCTCCCAATGGGCCCGATATCCGAGGAACCCGATCGGCGCTTCGGGGCGGTCGCGCACGGGATCGGTGAGGGCGAGAAAAAGGCGCATCACCAGCAGTGGCAGGGCGGCGACGCACACCGTCGCGACCGCCTGGCCGAGGCGGCGGCGTTCCTGCCACGCCGACGCGACCGCGAGGGATGTGAGCAGGAGGAAGAGGATGGCGCCGTAATACAGATGGATGAAGGTGACCGCCGTGAGGTACAGCGCGAGTCCGAGGTAGCGGTGCGCGCGCGGTTGACGCTGCAACTTGAGCCAGAGCAGCAGGGCCGCGGGGATGACCCAGGCGTACGCGAGGGCGTAGTGCCCCGCGAGTCGCTCATACTGTGGCGCGAGTCCTCCGACGAGCACGGCGGCGAGCAGGAGGCCGCCGTTCGCATCGCCGGGGCCGGCGAGCTCCGCGAACACGAGCCAGAGGATCCCGGCGCCGAGGACCATCGAGGAGATCATGAGCCAGTTCATGACCCCCGGGATGGTCGCCGGCGCGAGGGCTCCGTGACGCACGAGGACGCGGAAGGCTTCGGCGAGCGCCGGCTGGTCGTCGGTGAAGAGCACGTGGTCGCCGTCGGGATGATTCATCCCGCGGAACCAGACGACGGAGCTGTCGTGCGCGGCGTGATAGACCGTCGTGTAGTAGTTCTTGAGGCCGTCACCGCCCGTGCCGAAGAGGTAGCGTCCCGGTCGCCACCAGATGTCGCCGAACACCGCGACGTTCAGCGCGAGCGAGAGCGCGAGTGCGAGCGCGAAGCCGCGACCTGCGGACAGCAGACGCAGCAGCAGGGCGGCGACGGCGCTTCGGATCATCGGTCGGGCATCGGCGGAGCGGGCGGCATATGCCGCGAGAATATGGCAGCACGGGCTGGTGGGTGCACGTGACGTCGCGTTCCCAGTCCTCGCGTCTGGCGACGCGCGTCACACCCGGTAGCTTTCGACGTTCCCTTCCCGCTGGAGGCCGTGGTGCGCTGGACGATGCGTGGGCGCAGGATCGCGATGTCTGTTGGGGCGCTCGCGTGCGTCGCCGTGGTGGCCTGGCTGCTCTGGCCGGAAGAGAAGGGGAAGGACACCCAATACAACGAGCAGACGGTCGCCATCATGCGGCGCGTGATGGCGCCCGACGCGAACGGCGTGGACGTCGGCGCGTTCGAGGGGACGCTCACGCGCCCGATGACGGAGATCGCGCCGCGGGGGCACCACTACGCGATGGAGCCGCAGCCGGCGTACGCGGCGCGCCTCCGCTCGCAGTTCCCGCGGGTCGACGTCTGCGCGTGCGCGCTCGGCGATACCGACGGCACGATGCCGTTCGTGGTCGCGAGGGAGGACCCGACGCGCAGCGGATTCCACACGCAGGACTATCCGACGCCGAACGAGCACACCGACACGGTGATGGTGCCGGTGCGGCGTCTTGACGACGTCGTGGCGGCCGCGACGCCGATCCGGTTCATCAAGATCGACGTGGAGGGCGCGGAGTACCTCGTGCTGCGCGGGGCGCGCGAGACGATCCGTCGGGACCGGCCGTACATCGCGTTCGAGTACGGCAAGGCAGGGATGAAGTCGTACGGCACGACGCCGGAGATGATGTGGTCGTTGCTGCACGACGATCTGGGGCTGGAGCTCGCCTTGATGCAGACGTGGCTCGACGGCGGCCGCGCCTACACGAAGGCGGAGTTCACCGCGATGGTGCGACGGGGAGACGAATGGATGTTCGTGGCGTTCCCGGCCGCTACGCCCGGAACGCCCGGAAGACGAGACTGACGTTCGTCCCGCCGAAGCCGAACGAGTTGGTCATCACGGCGTCGAGCGTCGCCGGGCGCGCCCGGTCGGGCACGCAGTCGAGCGTGATGCGCGGGTCCTGATTTGCGAGGTTGATGGTCGGCGGCACGAGCCCACGCTGCATGGCGAGGATGCTGATGATCGCCTCGGCGGCGCCGGCCGCGCCGGTGAGATGTCCCATCATCGACTTCGTGGACGAGACGAGCAGGCCTGACGCGGCCTCGCCGAACGACTGCGCGATGGCGTGCGCTTCGGCGACATCGCCCAGCGGCGTGGCCGTGGCATGGGCGTTGACGTAGCCGATGTCGGATGGCGTCAGACCGGCGTCGGCCATCGCCATGCGCATGCACCGTTGCGCGCCTTCGTGGTCGGGGGCCGGCTGGGTGACGTGGTAGGCGTCGGCGGTGGTGCCGTAGCCGGCGAAGTCGGCGTGGATCGTCGCGCCACGGGCGCGGGCATGCTCGAGTTCTTCCACGACGAGGACGGCTGCCCCCTCGCTCAGCACGAATCCGTCGCGTGCGCTGTCGAATGGGCGGCTCGCGCCCGCCGGATCGTCGTTCCGCGTGCTGAGCGCGCGCAGCGCGTTGAAGCCGGCGATCGCCATGAAGCCGATGGGCGCTTCGCTCCCGCCCGCGATGACGACGTCGGCGTCGCCGCTCGCGATGAGCCGGCGCGCCTCGCCGAGCGCGTGGGCGCTCGTGGCGCAGGCGCTCCCCGTGGCCCACACCGGGCCCTTGCAGCCGAAGCGGATCGCGATGTGACTCGCCGCCATGTTCTGCAGCAGTTGCAGCATGAAGAAGGGGCTCACCAGGCGCGGATCGTTGGCGGTGCGTGCCGCGAGCATCGCCTCCTCGACCGAGGCGAGCCCGCCGACGCAGGAGCCGACGATCACCGCGGCGCGCGCCGGGTCACAGGAGGTGATGGCGCCGCCGGCGTCCGTCACGGCCATTTCCGCGGCGGCGAGCGCCAACTGCTGGTAGCGATCGAGGCGACGCGCCAGCTTCCGATCCATGTGGTCGTCGGCCGAGAAGTCGCGCACTTCGCCCGCGAACCGCGTTTCGAGCGCCGAGGCGTCGAACGACGTGATGGGTGCGATGCCCGAACGTCCGTGCGCGAGCGCCTGCCATGTGGACTCGAGGCCCGTGCCACACGGGGTGATGAGGCCCATGCCGGTGATGACGGAACGACGAAGGGTCACGATGGATGGTCGAGGTGGCGCGACGTGGCGAGCGTTTGAATATACGCGGCCCCGTCCGCGGCTGGTCGGGTACTGCGGGATTGTTCGGCTCGGAACGGCGGCATACGTTGCGGTCGTTGAGACCGGCGCCGCCACCAGACGCATTCCCCAGAGGATCGATCGTGATCGTCCCGCTCGACGCGACCATCCAACCGCCTGCTGGTCGAACGCACGGCCGGCTGGTGTCGCGAACTGTTCGCGCCTGGTCGGTGGCGCTGGCTCTGCTGACATGCGGTGTCTCGGCGCGCGCGCATGCGCAGTCGGGAGCGTCCGCCGCCGTTCTATTGCATCGGCAGGGCGACGACCTGGTGCTCGAGATCGGGCCCATCGACGTGCCGCGCGCCGACGGGCAAGGGTCGATCGCGCCGCCCTCGGTGAAGGTCGTGTTGCCGGTGAACGGATGGCTGAACGGCTTCCGGCTCGAGGTCGTCGATGAACAGGGCGCGCCGCTGCCCACCGACCTCGTCACGATCAACGTGCTGAGCCTTCGAGAGCGTGAGTTGTTCGCTCCGGTGGCGCTGCGGCTGGCAGCCGTAGCGCCGGGATCGCCGGCGGTCGAGCTGCCGCGGCTCATCGGATACCGCGCGACGGCGGGGGACACGCTGCTCGTGTCGTCACGATTCCACCCGCAGTCGTCGCGTGGGTACGCGGGCGTGCGCGCGCGGCTCCGCTTTCCGTACGTCTCCGCGGCGGCGTTCATCGGCGCGATCCGAATCCAACCGTTCGAGTTCGAGGTGATGTCACCGGGAGGCGCCCACGAGTACGATCTGCCGGTGGGGTTCTCCGAGCACTCGTGGGAAGGACCGCCGGCGTTCGATGGCCGCATCCTCGGACTCGGCGGCTATGTGAAGCGATGGGCGACCCGGCTGCGTTTCGAGGATCGCACGACGGGGAAGATCCTCTGGGAGTGCGCGCTCGAGCCGGCGGCGGACGGCGCAGTGCCCAGCATCCCCATCGCGCGATTCCTCGCGACGCTCGGTCTCCGGGTACATCGGGATCACCGCTACCGGCTGACCGTCCAGTACGACAACCGGGCTGGCGCCGTGCTCCGGGGCGGCGGTGTCGGAATGATCGCCGGGGTCTTCCTGCCCGGCGGCGGGCCGTGGCCGTCGGCGGACCGGAACGACCCCGTCTACCTCGCCGATCTGCTCGGTTTCCTGAAATGACCCGGCGCCTCCAACCTTGCTACCTCGACAAGCTCACGACGGCGCGACCAAATTGCGTCGATGCGGAGCCGGTGTGCCGCCCCCTCAACCGTCCGGATCGATGACCGTTCCCCACTCGCTCGCTTCGCGCTGGCTCGCTCGATCCCTGCCACGACTGCTCGGCGCGCCGGCGCTCGCCGTCTGCGTCGCGCTGCTGAGCGCGAAGGCCGTCGGCGCCCAGAGTCACCCCGCTGATCAGGTGCAGGCGTCCGTCGTGCCGGCGTGGCACAGCGTCTACGACTGGCTGCAGCAGCAGCGGGTGTTCGGGCGCCTCCCGGCATACGAGGGAGAGGAGCGCCCGATGTCGCGCGGCACGATCCTCCAGCATCTGCGCACGCTCCAGCGCGATTCGATGCGGCTCTCGGGCGCCGACCGGGCGCTGCTGCGCGATTTCGTGAACGAGTTCGACTTCAAGCGGCTCGAGTCGAACGGCCTGTTCCGGAAGGCGCTCGTGGAGGACATCCCACAGGGCGCGATCGACGGCCTCCGCGAGCGGCGCGACCCGTACGTGTACGCCGGGCACCTGGGTGACTCGACGATCTCCGCGGCGTTGTGGGTGCGCAAGGGATGGGGCGAGGCGTGGAGCGGAGGGGCGGGCCGCAACGACTACGCCTATCTCTGGACGAAGGGCGTGCGCGCGTTCGTGAACTCCACCAGCGGATTCGGCTTCCACGCTGAACTCGACAACGCGACCGCGAACGACGCGTTCATCTACCGGCTCGATCCGCGGCTGGCGAGCTACGAGGCGTTCCTGTCGGATTCGGCGAACCCGCCCACTCCGTACGAGACGTGGGTCTCGTATCAGCGGCCGAAGTTGTTCATCGCGATGGGCAAGGGGTCGGCGTCGTTCGGCCCGGCGGTGACCGACCCGGTCGTGCTCCGGGACGGCGCACCGAGCATGGGGCAGTTCCGGATCACGTTCGGCCCGCCGGTGCTGCACCTCACGTTCATGCATGGGCAGTTGGGGGGCGACACCCAGACCGACACCTCGTGGATCAACGGTCGACAGGTCGTCACGACGTCACCGGTCCCCCGGTGGGTCGCGCTGACCCGCGTGACGTGGAATCCGTCGCCGAAGTTCTCCGCCACGCTGCATCAGATGACGCTCTACAGCCGCCGCGGCATCGACTTCGAGTATCTGAACCCGTTGCTGCCGTCGCTCTTCGGTGGCCTCGACAAGGGGAGCGCGGACAATGGCTTCTTGGGCCTCGACCTGGTGGGCCGGCCCATCGCCGGCACCGAGCTCAAGGGGAGCTGGCTCGTCGACGATGCGGCGGGGCTGACCTTCAAGCCGTTCGGCACCGGCTGGGCGAAGATCGCATCGACCGTCGGCGCCGAGCAGCGGTTGCCGTACGACGTACGGCTCGGCGTCTCGTACTCGCGGGTGGACGCCTACGTCTACTCGAACCAGAACGGGTCGGATGCGTGGGAGATGTACGGCGTCCCGATGGGCGCGGCGCTCGGCCCGAACTCGGATGAGGTCGCGGTCCGGTTGACGCGCTGGTTCCCGTGGCGGACGCGCGTGATGATCGGCACGCGGCATGTGCGCAAAGGACTCAATCCCATCGACGCGAACGGGAACGTGATCCGGGACGTCGGCGGCGACATCACGACGACCACCGACACCTACGGCCCGTTCCTCGCCGGCTCGGACCTCCAGACGTACCGGCACGACGAGGTCGAGCTCGAGAGCGAGCCGATCCGCGGCCTCCGCATGACGGCCCGGATGAACTCGATCGTCGTGATCGGCGGCACGCGCACGCCGGGGATGCACAGCTGGATGTTGCGCTGGTCCTACGGCTTCTGAGCGCGCGCCGCGCGCCGGCCGTTCAGCGCAGCAGCGTCGAGCCGAACATCGCGCCGAAGCCCGCGGCGAGCAGCACGTGGAACGGCGCGTACAGCCACGTGCCGAGCGCGGCGTCGAGCGCGATCGTGACGGCGAAGTAGCCGGCGAGGACGCCCTCCCCCCACGTCTCTGGTGAGAGGCGCGCGGTGACGCGCGCACGCCGGCTGCGGCCGCCGTCGAGCGCCCGGTACTTCGCCGTGCGCTGGAAGGCGACGTCGCCGCCGCGGAGACCACGAGCGGCCGACACGAGCATGAGCAGGTTGAGCCCCATCATCAGCGCGAAGAACGGCGGCACGCTGAGGATCCCCTCGCGCACGATCGCGGTGAACCCCCGCGCGTACGGCCGCAGCGCCTGCCACACGAAGTAGGGCACGAGCACGCCGTTGAGCGGCAACTGGGCGATGCCGAGCGCGAGCGCCCAGGGGCGGAGGCTCGGCTGGTGCGCGAGCGCCAGCGCCAGCCACGGACTGGCGAGGCCGACGAGCAGCAGCGAGGGCACGGTGAGGATGTTCAGCATGTCGAACACCGCGTGCGCCTTGACGAGCGGCGTGAGGTCGGCGCGCAGCAGCGTGGGGAGCAGCTTGCGGATGACCTGCCCGCGGCCGCGCGCCCAGCGCGTCTGCTGCACCTTGTAGTCGTGCATCGTCGGCGGGAGTTCGCCGGGGGCGACGACGTCGCGCGTGTACACCATCTGCCAGCCCGCGAGCTGGGCGCGCAGGCAGAGGTCGTAGTCCTCGGAGAGCGTGTCGGCCTGCCAGCCGCCGGCGTCGGCCACCGTCGCGGCGCGCCAGATCCCCGCGCTGCCGTTGAACCGGATGAACAGTCCCGCGCGGTCGCGCGCCTCCTGTTCCACCAGGAAGAACGAATCGATCACCATCGCCTGCGCGCGCGTGAGCCACGACTGCGTGCGGTTCAGGTGGCCCCAGCGGGCCTGCACCGCGCCGACGCGCGGCGCCGCGAACCAGGGCATCGTGCGCCGGAGGAAGTCTCGGTGCGGCTGGAAGTCGGCGTCGAAGAGCGCGTGGAACTCCCCCCGGGCGATCGATGCCCCGTGGGCGAGGGCACCGGCCTTGAATCCGGTCCGCACGGCGCGCCGTACGACGCGCACGTCGATGCCGCGTGCGCGCCAGTGCGACGCGCGCTCGTCGACGATGGCCACCGTCTCGTCGGTGGAGTCGTCGAGCACCTGGATCTCGAGCCGGTCGGCGGGCCAGTCGAGCGCCGCGCAGGCGTCGATCAGCGTCGCCGCGACGAGGTGCTCGTTGTAGAGCGGGAGCTGGACGGTGACCACCGGCAACGATGCGTCCGCGATGCCGGACCACGTCGCGCGATCGCGACGGGGGCCGCGACGCAGGTAGAGCCAGACGAGATGTCCCTGTCCCACGCCGTACGCGAGGAACCCCGCGACGCCGACGGCATTGAGCGCGAAGGCGACCCAGGCGCCGACCGGACTCGTGGCGAAGGCGTAGAGAGTGTGCAACATGTCGGTGGCAGCGCAAGATACACGCGCCGCCCGGTGTTGGGCCAGTTGGCCGGGTCGTAGATTGGGGGCATGTTCCCGACGACCTCCAAGGCACGCGTGGTGATGGCGGCGGTTCTCGCCGTGCTGCCGGGCACGCTGCGTGCACAGCATCTCGCGCCGGTCGACGTGGCCGAGCGGTGCCATGGCGAGCGCATCGTCGAGATCACGCTGCATGGCTCCCAGCGGGACGTCATGGATCGCGTCGGAGGCCTCGGCGACACCGTCAATCGCGGCATCAAGTGGATACAACCCCGGACCGCGGATCACGTCATCCGCGGATTCCTCCTGTTGAAGATCGGCGACAGCTGCGACGAAGCGCGGCGGTACGCGTCGGAGCGGGTCCTGCGTTCCCAGCCGTTCATCAGTGACGTCGCGATCCGCGTGCAGCGGGTGGGCGACGGCGAGGTGCGGCTGGTCGTGGAGACGATCGACGAGTACGTGGTGCGGGTCGAGGGGTGGGGCCTGGAGGGGGTTCCGGTCGGCGCGGAGGTCGGAAGCGCCAACCTCTTCGGCGGCGCGCGCGAGCTTTCGGCGACGCTCGAGTACGGGCGCGGCGGGGCGATCGGCCGCGGAGGGAAGTTCGCGGACCGCCAGCTGTTCGGACTTCCGATCATCCTCTCGACGTACTGGGCGTCCCGGCCGCTCTCTCGCTACTCCGGCATCGCGCTCTCGCGCCCCATCCTCACCGAGTACGATCCGTTCGCCTGGCTCGTGGAGGCGGACATGAGCCGCTTCTACTACACCTTCCACGAGACGAGCATCCGCGACGTCTCGATCGAGTACGACGAGCGGAATTGGGTGGTCGGCGGTCTGCGTCGCGACGCGAATCGCGTGAATGGTCCGTTCTTCGGCGCCGCTGTGGCGGGCACGTACACGGATCCGATCCGGACGATCGCGATCCGCCAGAACGGACCGGAGCCAGTGTCGGCACCCGAACTGATGGCGCGCTACCACCCGTTCACCGCGCTGCGTGTGGGCGCGTCGACCGGCTACCGCGCGCTGCACTTCCTTCCGGTCGCGGGACTCGGCGACCTGACGGCGGTACAGGACGTCCCGCTGGGCTGGCAGCTGACGGGGATCGCCCTGCAGGGCCTCGGCGTCTTCCCCGGCATGCCACCGGACATGATCGGTGTGCTCAATGGAACCACCGGAGTGGGCAACGCGTCGTTCCTGCTGCGGTCGGGCTTCGAGCTCGAAGTGCGCCGCCCCGGCACGGTCGGCGAACCGGTGTCGACGCTCGGCAGCGCACACGTCGTCGCGACGGCGAAGACCTCGCTGCGACACACGACCATGCTCGACGTCGAGTGGGCCGGTGGCGCCAACGCGCGACTGCCGATGCAGTTGACGTTCCGCGACGACGAGGGGCTCCTCGGCTATCGGTCGAGCGACGTGGGTGGCGGCCATCGCACGATCTGGCGGTTCGAGGACCGGTGGCTGATCCCCTCGCCGACCGAGAAGGCGGAGCTCGCCGTCGCTCCCATCGTGCAGGCCGGCAAGATCGATGCGGGCGACGCGCTCTACGGCGTCACGACGCCGTGGCGTTACGGGGCTGGCGTCGCATTCATGGCGGCGATCCCGAAGGGCTCGAAGCACATGGTGCGCCTGGAATTCGGGTGGCCCGTGAATCCACCGGGCGTGCGCCAGATGGAATTCCGCATCTCGTACGGCGATCGCACCTCTGCGTATGACGGGATCCCGGGAGCGATCCTCGGCGCGCGCGAGGCCGAAGCCGCGGCGCGCGCCCTGACACCGTGACCGTGCCCATTCTTGTCCTCGTCTGGGTGGGCGTGTACTTCGCGCTGATGCTCGCCCTGCTGCTCGGGATGTGGCGGCTACCGCATTCGCGCGCGTTGCGCGACGACGAGTGTCCGACGCTGTCGGTGCTCGTGACGGCGCGCAACGAGGCCGCCGACCTGCCGGCATGCCTCGCGTCGCTCGAAGCGCTGGACTATCCGGTTGGCCGGTTACAACTCGTGCTCGTGGACGACCGCTCGACCGACGAGACGCCGCGCCTGCTGCACGCGTTCGCCGATGCGCACCCGCATGCCACGGTGGTGCACACCGCCGACCTTCCGGCCAACGCACTTGAAGCGAAGGCGCGTGGCCTCGCGGCCGGCTTCCGCGTCGCCACCGGCGCGTGGGTCCTCATCACGGACGCCGACGCGACCGTGCCGCGCGGATGGGCACGCCACATGCTCTCGCTCGCCGGGCCCGGCGTGGGCATGGTCGGCGGCGGATTGGTCGTCGAACCGCGCGGACTCGTCGGCGTGCTCGAACGCATCTCGTGGGCGTTCACGCAGCTCTTCTCGGTCGGAGCGGCCGGACTCGGCGCGCCGATCATCTGCATCGGCCCGAACATGGGGATCCGGCGCGACGTCTACGTCTCGGCCGGCGGTCTCGAGCGCGCCGAGTTCCGCATCGCGGAGGATCTGGCGCTGTTCCGCATGACCCTCGCCGCGGGACTGCGCGCGCGCACCGCCGTCGACGCCGAGACGACCGTGCGACTCACGCCGGTGCCGAACCTGCGCGCCCTCATCAGCCAGCAACGCCGGTGGCTCGGTGGCGGTGTGGAGCAGGGGTGGGCGTACCGCGCCGGGCTCTCGCTCGCCTTCGGCTGGGGATGCGGCGTCGCGGCTTTCCTGCTCCTCGGATGGATGCGCTGGCCGGCCGCGTGGAGCGCGGTGTGGGCGGCACGCGTCGCGGTCGACGCGCTCGCGCTCGACGCGCAGCGACGGCGCATGCAGCTCGCCGCGTGGTTGCGCTATCTCCCCGCGCTCGAGCTGTACACCGTGTTCATCTTCCTCATCCTCCCCTTCACGTTCCTCGCGCGGCGCGGTGTGACGTGGCGCGGCGAGGGATACGTGGTGCGCTACTAGTCGCGGCGTTCCCGTCGGACGGCGGAGCGCGCGCCGACCGACGGCGGTGGACGCTCTCGCATCGCTACGGTCGCGCGCCGATCACGGCTCGCAGCCGTGATCGCAGCGGCTCGATCACGCGGAGCGGGTCGGGGGCGGGGTCGGGGGAGCGGCCGTCCGCCAGGCACATCCACGCGTGCGTGCGCAGCAACTGCGCCGGTGCGGCACACGGCGCGACCGGCGCCGCCTGCGTGCGCAGCCCGAACGCCGCGAAGTGCAGGTCGACGTTCTCGAACGGCGCCTCGCGCTGTGTCACCGCGACCGGGACGCCGGCGGCCTGCGCCGCCAGCGCGCGCAGCTGCGCGCGGTGCGTCCGCTCCGTGACGAGCTGCGCGGCGGTGGAGACGGTCGCCACGAAGGCGAGATTCGCAGCGAGGATCGCGGCCAGCGCCCGAGTGCGCCATCCCCGGAGGTCATCGAGCAGCAGCGCCGGAAGCGCGGCGAACCAGACTTGCGGCGTGTATCGGGCGTAGAAGCCGTACGGGACGATGAGCGCCGTCAGGACGAACGCGGCCGATAGCGCCGCGAGCGTCCTGGAACGGGCCCGTTCGCTCGTTCGGGCGAACGCGAGGATCACCGCCGAGAGGAGCAGCGCGCCCCCGAACCACGGACCCCAGCCCGCGATGCGAGTATCCACGGTCGTGAAGGCACCGACTTCCTGCGCATGGAGCGTGAACGGCACCTTCCAGCGCGGCGCGCGCTCGGTGTCGTCGCTCGATTCCCCGAACAGCGAGATCGCGACGCGCTCCGGCGCCGACATCGCGAGGAACGTCGGCTCGTAGAACACCTGGCGCACGATCGGCTGGGCGTCGGGACCGGCGAACGGGTACGCGGGATGGCCGTGCCGCAGCGTGTTCGTCAGATAGGGATTGACCCCCTCCACGGCCGCGACCGCGGCGGCGAGCGACGCGACCTGCATCCATCGGCGCGCGCTCATCGTGCCCCGTCGCACCAGCGTGAGCCACACGGCCAGAGCGATCAACGCGGCGTAGACGACGCCGGCGAACTTCAGGTTCGCGACGAACGCGAGTGCCAACGCCAGCGCGCATCCGAATCGCCAGGCCTGGGTGTGCGCGAACAGCACGGCGAGCGCGAGAACGGCCACGAGCGACGACGCCAGGAGGCCGTCGGTGTAGAACGACTGCAGCTGCTGGAGTGCGACGGGGTTCGCCGCCGCGAGCAGTGCGACGATGACCGCGGCGCGCCGGCGCACGCCGAGGCATTCCAGCGAAGGCCAGGCGAGGAGGAAGGCGGCGGCGAGCGCGATCGCCTGGAGTCCCTTCGCACTCTCCAGCGCTCCCGTGCCCTGCGTGAGCATCGCCTCGACGATCCAGGCGGCCTTCGGGATGCTCACGACGTGCATGCCGGAGGGGAGCGACTCGGCGGCAGCGCTGTTCCAGACCGGATTCCAGCCGCCGGCGAGCAGGCGGATCGCCGTCTCGTGGTAGTACTGCCCGTCGAACGAGAGGTCGAACACGGTCGAAGCGAGCGAGAGCGCGAGGGTGACGACCGCGATGCACGCCGCGATGTCGACCGTGGCGCGTCGCCGGCCGGCGCTCGACCAGACGTGCCACCCGGCGATCGCGAGCCAGCTGCCGCCGAGCATCCACGGCGCGAGCGAGAGGCCGGCATCGAGCGCGAGCGCGCCGACGAGCGCCGGCGCCGTGACCATCAGTGAGAGCGCGAGGCCGAGCCCTGCCGCTCTCCCGCTCGGCAGCCGGGAGATGGTCGCGCGGCTCACGGTCGGCGGATGCACATGGCGCGAAAGCTGAGCGCGCGACCGCGCGTGCGCCACTGTCGTCCTGCAGGGGGCAGACCCTATTCCGCTCCCATGGTGGCAGTGGTGACCGGCGGCACGGGCTTCATCGGAGGACATCTCGTCGAGGTGCTCCGATCGCGCGGCGTCGAGGTGCGACTCCTCCGCCGGGCGGAGAGCCGGCGCGGCGCGGGGATGGACGACGCGTCCACGCATTTCGTCGACTTCGCCGACGCGGAGGCGCTGACCCACTCGCCGGTCTGGCGGGGAGTGACGCACTGCTTTCACCTGGGTGCCGCCACGAGGGCGCGCAGCGCCGCGGAGTTCGAGCGGCACAACGTCGCGCCGACGCGTCACATCGCGCGCGCGCTGGCGGCTCGCGGCGACACGCCGCCGCGCCTGGTGTACCTCTCGTCGCTCGCCGCATCGGGACCGGCGCCGGCGGCCGATTCGCCCAGAAGAGAGACGGACGAACCAGCCCCCGTCGAGGCGTACGGCGCTTCGAAACTGGCGGGCGAGCGCGCGGTGGCCGAGTTCGCGGACCGTGTGCCGGTCACGGTCATCCGGCCGGCGGCGGTGTACGGACCGCGCGACCGCGATTTTCTCGAGGCGTTCCGGCAGGCGCTCGCGCCGATCGCCGTGTACGCGGCGCCGGCGGAGCAGCGGCTGTCGATCGTGCACGTGCGTGACGTCGTCGGCGCGGTGCTCGCGGCGGCAGACTCGCCGGCGGCCGTCGGACGCACCTACTTCGTCGCGGCGGAGCGATCGGTGAGCTGGCGCGAGCTGTACGGCGCGGTCGCCGCGGCCGCGGGGCGTTCGCTGCGCGCGGTGCAACTGCCGGCGTGGACGCTCGCGGCCGGTGCCGCGCTCGGACCGCTCTTCGCGCGGCGCGGCACGGTGCCGCTCGTCTCTCCCCACAAAGTCGCGCTCGCGCGTCCGCGCTGGTGGACGTGCGACGCGAGTCGTGCGCGCGCCGAGCTCGGCTGGCACGCCGCCGTTTCGTTCGACGACGGCGTCCGCGAGACGTACGCGTGGTACCGCGACGCCGGCTGGTTGCCGGCCCACTCCGGCGTCGCGGGCTCCATCGCGCCGCGATAGACTTCCCGTATGGCTGCCCCGTCCTTCCGCTGGAGCGACGACCGCGAACCGCACCGCGCCCGCACGCAGGCGCTGTTGCGCGCCCATCCCGGCCTGCGCTCGCTCGTGGGGCGGAACCCGTGGACCGCCGTGGCGATCCTTGGGACGGTCGCGCTGCAGGGCATACTGGCCTTCGAGGTCCGAAGCGCGCCGTGGTGGGCCGTGCTCGCGCTCGCGTGGTGCGTCGGCGCGTTCCTCGATCATGCGCTGTTCGTCATGGTGCACGAGTGTTCGCACGATCTGGTGCTCCCGCGGCGCTGGCAGAACACGTCGCTCGCGATCGTCGCGAACCTGCCGCAGATCTTCCCGAGCGCGGTCTCGTTCCGACACTACCATCTCAAGCACCATTCGTATCAGGGCGTGACGGAACTCGACGCCGACCTTCCCGCCCCGTGGGAAGCGCGGCTCGTGCAGAACGGGACCGTGCGGAAGGCGCTCTGGCTGTTGTTCTTCCCGTTCTTCCAGATCGCCCGCGCGTTCCGCCTGCGGGAGATCCGGTTGCTCGACCCATGGGTCGCGGGCAACTGGATCGCGCAGCTCGCGTTCGACGCGGCCGTCTGGAGCGTGCTCGGCCCACGGGCGTTCGCCTACCTCGCCGCGTCGCTCTGCTTCTCGGTCGGGCTGCATCCGCTCGGCGCGCGCTGGATCCAGGAGCACTTCCTCACGCACGGCGACCAGGAGACGTCGAGCTACTATGGCCCGCTCAACGCCGTGGCGCTCAACGTCGGATATCACAATGAGCATCACGACCTCCCATCGGTGCCGTGGCACCGGTTGCCGGCGATCCGCCGCGCTGCGCCCGAGTTCTACGACACGCTGCGGGCGCACCGGTCGTGGAGCCGGTTGCTCGTCCGGTTCATCGCCGACCCGGAGCTGTCGCTGTACTCGCGGGTGACACGCAGCAACCGTGGCGGCGCCGCCAACACGGTCGGCGGCGCCTGAGAGGCACCAGCGGCGATGGGCGGCGGGCACTCGCGGCCGGCTTCGTGCATTGATGGATGGTTGGTGGACCTTTCACTGGAGTCTCACATGCGTCTTGTTCGGTCCCTCGCGGCCGTCGCCACGGTCGTCCTCGCCGGCGCTTTGAGCGCGCAGCCAAGACACGTCGCCGGCAAGATCTCCGTCCGTTGGCTCGGTCATGCCGGTTTCGAAGTCGTCTCGCCGGGCGGTACCCGCCTGCTCATCGACCCCTGGCTCTCGGGCAATCCGAGCGCACCGGACTCGCTCAAGCCCGCTGCCCGCTGGAGCGGAGCCAACAAGCCGGCGGCGATCCTCATCTCGCACTCGCACTTCGATCACGCGGGCGACACCAAGGCGCTCGCGCAGGCGAGCGGCGCGCCGGTGGTGGGGGCCTTCGAGTGGGTGAACACGCTGGGGCTCCCCGAGGGGCAGGCGATGGGGGGCAATGTGGGCGGCACGATGCAGTTCGGCGACGTCACGGTGCACCTCGTGCCGGCCATGCATTCGAGCGACCCCGGGGGACGTCCGCTGGGCTTCGTGCTCACCTTCGCCGACGGACGCTCGCTCTATCACACTGGAGACACCTGGGTGTTCGGCGACATGGCGCTCATCCAGGAACGGTACCACCCGTCGATCCTGCTGCTCGGCGTGGGCGGCGGTCCGTACACGGAGGACGCCGCCACGGCGGCGTTCGCGGTGAAGAAGTACTTCACGCCGACCGCGATCATCCCGATGCACTACGCGACCTTCCCGGCGTTGAACACTGAGGCGCAGGTGCGCGCGGCATTCAAGGGAGATGCGCGGCTCGCGGTGATGAAGCCGGGAGAGACGCGCGCGTTCTAGGGTCGCGACCCGGAGAGTCTGACCGCCGGACACGGATCGCACGGATCGAGACGGCGGATCGTCACGGATGACTGAATGGGGGAACGACAGCGTGCACGGCGCACCGTCGTTCCCCCATTCGTTTCATCCGTGCGGATCGTGCTCTCGATCCGTGCGGTCCGTGTCCAGCAGTAGCATCGCCCGAGTCGCGAGACCCGGACCGCGCCTCACTCCCCGTACGGGATCCAGATGTTCTTCACCTGCGTGGCGTGGCGGAGGAACGCGCGTCCCTCGCCCTGCGCCGCGTCCATCCAGTCGCGCGGCGACCAGTCGCACCACGTCTGCTTCATGTTCCCGCAGCTCGCGAGCTCGCACGCCTTCGCGCCGTCGCGTCCGTTGAAGTGCCAGATGGCGTCCACGTCGTCGTGGTCGGCGAGCACCTTCGCGAGCTCATCGGCGTGCCCCGTGACGATGTTCACCACGCCGGCGGGCACGTCGCTCGTCTCGAGCACCTGGTAGAAGTCGGTGACGGCGAGCGGGTACGGCTCGCTCGGCGTCGCGACCACGGTGTTGCCGCAGGCGATCGCCGGCGCGACGAGCGAGACGAAGCCGAGTAGCGGCGCCGCCGCGGGCGCGGCGATGCCGATCACGCCGACCGGTTCGTGCATCGCCAGCGTGACGCCGCGGATCGGCGTCTGGTGCACCTGCCCGTCCCACTTGTCGGCCCAGGCCGCGTAGGTGAACAGGCGGCGGATCGTCGCATCCACTTCGGCGGCGCCGTCCACCCCGGTCATGTTCCGCAGCCGCGCCGCGAATTCCGCCGCGCGCGCCGAGAGGTTCTCCGCGACGTAATAGAGGATCTGACCGCGATTGTGCCCGCTCGCGCGCGACCACCCGCCCAGCGCGCCACGCGCCGCCTCGACGGCGTTGCGGATGTCCTTGCGGTTCCCATCGCCGACGTCGCCGAGATGCGCGCCCGACGGTCCTTCGACGCGGATCGAGTAGCCCGAGTCCGGACGCGCCTGCTTGCCGCCGATGAACAGCTTCGGCGTGCGGTCGATGCCGACGGACGCCGGCTCGCTCGCCGGGACCGTCGCGCGCTGCTTCGCCACCGGCTTGGCGGGCTTCACGGCCTTGGGCGCCTTACTAGGGGCGATCGGCTTGACGTACTCCCACATCCCCTCGCGCCCACCCTCGCGGCCGTATCCGGACTCCCGATAGCCACCGAAGCCGGCCGCGGCGTCGAAGAGGTTCGTGCAGTTGATCCACACCACGCCCGCCTTGATCTTCGGCGCGACGTCGAGCGCGAGGTTCAGGTTGTCGCTCCACACGCTCGCGGCGAGGCCGAACGGCGTGTTGTTCGCGAGCGCGACGGCTTCCTCCGGCGTGCGGAAGGTCATCGACACGAGCACGGGTCCGAAGATCTCGACCTGCGCGAGCGTCGCGCTCGGCGCGACGTTGGTGAACAGCGTGGGCGGATAGAATGAGCCTTCCTTCGGCACGGCCCAGCTCGGCTGCCAGCACTCGCATCCTTCCTGCTTCCCCTGCTCGACGAGCGACGCGATGCGCTCGAGCTGCACGGGCGCGACGATCGCGCCCATGTCGACCGCCTTGTCGAGCGGCGAGCCGATACGGAGCTTCTCCATCCGCGTGCGGAGCTTCTCCGTGAGGCGATCGTAGATCCCCTCTTTCACGAGGAGCCGCGACCCCGCGCAGCACACCTGCCCTTGATTGAACCAGATGGCGTCGACCACTCCCTCCACCACGCTGTCGAGGTCGGCGTCGTCGAACACGACGAACGGGCTCTTGCCACCGAGTTCGAGCGAGAGCTTCTTGCCGCTCCCCGCGGTGTGCTTGCGGATGATGCGGCCGACGTCAGTGCTCCCCGTGAAAGCGAGCTTGTCGACGTCCGGGTGGTCGACGAGCGCCGCGCCGGTGGCGCCGTCGCCGGTCACGATGTTGAGGACGCCCGCGGGCAGTCCCGCCTCGCGTGCGATCTCGGCGAAGGCGAGCGCGGTGAGGGGCGTGTATTCGGCGGGCTTGAGCACGACGGTGCACCCCGCGGCGAGCGCGGGCGCGACCTTCCAGGCGAGCATGAGCAGCGGGAAGTTCCAGGGGATGATCTGGCCCACGACGCCGGCGCCCTGATGTCCAGCGAACTCGGTCTCGAAGAGCTGTGCCCAGCCGGCGTGGTGATAGAAGTGCCGCGCCACCAGCGGGATGTCGATGTCGCGCGTCTCGCGGATGCTCTTGCCGTTGTCGATCGTCTCGAGCACCGCGAAGAGCCGCGCGTGGCGCTGCACGGCGCGGGCGAGCGCGTACAGCTGCCGCGCGCGGTCGTGGCCGCTCGAGGCGCGCCAGGCGGGAAGGGCGGCCCTCGCCGCCTTCACCGCGGCATCGACGTCGGCGGTGGATCCCTGCGACACCTTCGCGATGACTTTCGCGGTCGCGGGGTTGATGACGTCGAACGTCGCCTTCGGCTTCGTCCAGGCGCCGCCGATGTGGTGGCCGAAGGTGGATTTGTGCGCGTCGATCCACGCGAGCGCGGCCTTGTCGCTCTCCGGCGCCGGGCCGTACTCCATCGAACGGAAGATCTCGGGAACGGTGCTGGCCATCGTCACACCATCGGTTGGCGGTGGGCCGCGGCGTAGCGCCCGGTGGCGAAATGCTCGAGCTGGCGCTCGATGTCGGTGAGCAGGCCGCTCGCGCCGAAGCGGAACAGGTCGGCGCGCAGCCAGCGGTCGCCGAGTTCTTCCTTGATGAGATACAGATATTCGAGGGCGTTCTTCGCCGAGCGGATGCCGCCGGCCGGCTTGTAGCCGACGGCGTATCCGGTCCGCTCGAAGTAGGCGCGGATCATGCGCGTCATCACCAGCGACACGGGGAGGGTCGCGTTCACCCCTTCCTTGCCCGTGCTCGTCTTGATGAAATCGGCGCCGGCCATCATCGCGACCATCGAGGCGCGGGCCACGTTGGTGAGCGTCGCCAACTCGCCCGTCGCGAGGATCGCCTTCATGTGCGCGTCGCCGCACGCTTCGCGGAAGGCGCGGACCTCCTCGTACAGCGCGTGCCAGTCCCCCGTGAGCACATGACCGCGGGTGATGACGATGTCGATCTCCCGCGCGCCGGCGGCCACGCTCTCGCGCACCTCGGCCAGCCGCGTCGAGAAGGGGGAGAGTCCCGCGGGGAAGCCGGTGCTCACGGCGGCCACCGGGATCCCGGAGCCGCGGAGCGCCTCGACGGCCGTCGGCACGAGCGCGTGGTAGACGCAGACGGCTCCCGTCGTCACGTGCAGCGATTCGACGCCCAGCAGCGCCTCGAGGTCGGGACGCAGCGGATGCATCGCCTTCGCGCACAGCCGGCGCACGTTCCCGGGCGTGTCGTCGCCGGAGAGCGTCGTGAGGTCGATGAGGGTGATGGCGCGGAGCAGCCACGCAGCCTGCCACTGCTTCTTCACCGTGCGGCGCGTCGGGATCGTCGCGGCACGGCGCTCGGTCGCACTCTTGTTGACGTGCTGTGCGAGCACGAGGTCGAGGTCCAGCGGCTGGCCGGGGTTCCGCTCGACATGCTCGCCGGGCGGTTCGTGGCGCACATGCGCCGGCGTCACGGCGTCGGCGCCGGCGAGGTGCAGGTTCGCTCGGGTGATCGTCATCCCAGACTCGGGTTACGTGAGATACAGAAGATAGCCCGTCGGCGGCCATCGTGATACAATGAAGCGCCGTCCGGCGTGGGTGCCGGACGACCTTCCACGCGACCAGAGACCCACAGATGCGCAGACCGCTCGTCCACGTACTGGCTCTCACGCTGGCGCTCCCGTTCCGCCCGGCCGCGCCGCAGGGCCCCGCTCGCGGCACCGGCCGCGTCATCCCGGGCATCGAAGTGCTGCTCACGGATTCGATCCATCTCATCCGCGGCAAGCGGGTGGGGCTGCTCACGAACCACTCGGGGCGCGACCGCAAGGGCACGAGCACCATCGACCTGCTCTTCCGGACGCCCGGCGTGAAGCTCACGGCGCTGTTCGGACCGGAGCACGGACTGCGCGGCGTGGCGAAGGCGGGGGAGAAGGTGGCGTCGGCGGTCGACTCGGCCACCGGCGTTCCCGTCTACTCGCTGTTCGGCGACGTCTCGGTGCCGACCGCCGAGATGCTGAAGGACGTCGACGTGCTGCTCTATGACATCCAGGATGTGGGCGCGCGCGTCTACACCTTCGAGTGGACGCTCGCGAACGCCGCCGCCGCGGTGAAGAAGCCGGTCATCATCCTCGACCGTCCCGACCCCATCCGCGCCGACCGGTGGGAGGGGAACATCCTCGATCCGAAGTTCGCCTCGCTCGTCGGCCAGCACCCGGTGGCGCTGCGCTACGGGCTCACGCCGGGCGAGCTGATGAAGTTCCTCGTCGGCCAGAAGCTGATCGACGCGCAGGTGACCGTCGTGCCGATGAAGAATTACCGCCGCGCGATGTGGTACGACGAGACGGGACTCCCCTGGATCGTCCCCTCGCCGAACCTCCGCAATCTCGATGCGTCGCTGCTCTATCCAGGCACCGTGTTCTTCGAGGGGACGAACGCGACCGAGGGACGAGGCACCGACGACCCCTTCACGCTCATCGGCGCGAGCTGGCTCACCGACGCGGCCGCGGTGGCATCGGAGCTCAACGCGCTCAATCTCCCCGGCGTGCGTTTCGACACGACCACGCGCACGATCGAGGCAGGCTACAAGTTCGGGGGGCAGACGATCCCGATGATCAAGGTGCGCGTCACCGATCGCGACGAGGTGCGCCCGGTGACGCTCGGCGTCCGGATGCTCCAGGTGATCTACGCGCGGCACAAGTCGGAGTGGCAGTGGCGTCAGCGCTCGATCGACCGTCTCGCCGGCACCGACGAGCTGCGGCTCGCCGTGGAGCAGGGCACCGTCGACGCACTGCTCACCCGGTGGGCGGCCGACGAGCGGCGCTTCGCGGAACAGGTGAGGCCGTACCTGCTGTATCGATGAGCGTCCCGGGGAGCGCGGTCGCGCGCGCGCGCCTCGTGCGTCACGACGCGACCGGCACACACTCGATGGGCACGCTCGGCGCCGGCCCGCGCATGCTCGACGTGCCGCTCGGCGCGCTGCGGGGGGTCGTGCTGGAGCTGCGGCCGCGCTGAGGCGGCTTCGACGGAAAAAGACGAGGGGCCGCGCGATCGCTCGCGACCCCTCGTCGTCATTCACGGACTGCTGCTGCCGCCCGCCGTCGGCGGAAGACCGGGACCCGGTCCGCCGCCGGCGGGGGAGATCGTCACCAATCGAGGCGGAGTCCGAGCTGCGCCTGCCGGGCCGCGTAGGCGCCCGTCGGCAGACCGTACGAGGCCACGGGCGTGCCCGTCGCCGTGAACTGCGTGCCGCCGTACGAGATGTTGCTGCTCCAGTTGAACAGGTTGAACACCTCGAAGGAGAGACTCACCTTCGTGCGGTCGATGGTGTAGAGCGGCCGCGCGAGGCGGATGTCCACGGTGCGATACCAGTTGTCCCACTTGTTCGACGGCATCGCCGTGCGGATGCCGGTGCTGGTCGTCGTGCCGCCCGGATAGTCGTCTGCCGTGATGTTGTCGAGGTTCACGTCGCGGCCGTCGATGACCGAATACGGACGCGGGCTGGCGATCGTCGCGATCGTCGAGAAGGTGAAGCCGAAGGGGATGGGGCTCACTTCCGACAGCACGAGACGGTGCCGCTCGTCGCCCGTCGTGCGCTGCGTGTTGAACAGGAACGGCAGCGCGTAGTTCGGCAACGCGGCGGTGTCGAAATTGCCCTCGTAGTAGCCGAGGGTATAGGCGAGGTTCACGCGCGTCTTGCCGCGCTGCCAGGTCGCCGAGAGCAGGAACGCCGAGTAGTCGGCGGTGCCGGCGTCGTCCCACAGCACGATGTCGCCGTACTTCGGCGTCAGCTTGCGCACCGCGGGCGTCACCGACTTGTCGACGTAGTTCGGGTTCTCCTGCACGTACAGGTTCGTGAGGTGTTGACGCACGTAATCGAGGTTCACGCCGAATTCGGGGGTGAACTGATGCCCGATGCCGAGCGACATCTGCTGGTTCTGCGGCGTCTTCATGTCGTGCTTGATGAGGATCGGCGCCGGCGACCCCGACAGCCCGCTCAGCACTCGCGCGCGCAACGCCGCCGGATCGGTCGTCGGCAGGTTGTTCGTGTTGTTGAACGTGAAGTTGTACGTGCGCCACGTCGAGTTCTTGCGCTCCTGGAATCCGATGAAGCTCGTGACGCGGTCGTAGATGATGCCGAAGCCGCCACGGATGAACGTCTTGTTCTGCCGGGTCGGATCCCACGAGAACGCGAGGCGTGGCGAGAAGTTGCCGAGCTGGTTCTCGCGGTTGCCCGTGTTGAGGAAATTGGCCAGCTGCGGGATCGCCTTGAGCGTCGGGTCGCTCGCCCACGGCACCGTGTACTTGTTGTCCATCGTGTTGAACTCGGCGTCGTGCCGGAGGCCGAGGCTCAGGGTGAAGTTGTCCTTCACCTGCCACTCGTCGTTGATGTACAACCCCGTGACGTACCCGGTCGCGCTCGCCTTCGCGTCCGAGATGCCGTTCGGGTCCGTGCTCCCGACGGCGATCGACGCCAGGTACGGCTGGCTCGACGTGTCGGTGAGGAAGGTGAACGTGCCGTCCTTGTTGCTCGGGTACGTCTGGCTCGCCGAGATGCTGGCGAGCTCGACGCCGGCCTTGATGACGTGCGACCCCGACGCGTTGTCGACGTGCCAGGTGGCGCGGTCGACGACCCGCAGGTGCAGCTCGTTCAGGATGAGCGGGAAGCCCGAGGTGCCGGTGATGACGCCCGGGTAGTTGAACTGCGGACCCGGCTGCAGCGGCGCCTCGTTGTGGTCCCAGCTCACGAGCTGGAGGCTCGCCTCGTTCTCGAAGTTGCCGCTCGAGGCCAGGAACCGCTGGCGCAACTGTCCGGTGTAGATCTTGTAGTCCTGCGAGATGCCGCCGTTCTGCGCGACGCGGCCGCCGAAGTTGCCCTGCCCCTGCAGCAGGCGCACCGACGTCATCAGGTCGTAGGTGATCGCCGGGCTCTCCACGTAGGTGAGCCGGCCGTAGAACGTGTGGTTCTTGTTCGGCGCGAGGAACGAGCCCTTGTACTGCCCCCACGGGCCGCTCGTCGGATTCACGTCGAGATAGTAGTCGGTGCTCGCCAGCTCATAGCTCGCCGCGAGGAAGAGTTTGTCCTTGATGATCGGGCCGCGGATGTTGAGGCCGAGCTGATCGCGGTTGTAGTCCGGCACTTTCGTCTGGAACGCGTTCTGTGTGATCATCGACTTGTTCTGGTAGAAGCCGAACGCCGACCCCTCCCACGTGTTCGTCCCGCGACGGCTCTCGGCGCTGATCACGTACGACCCGGCGCGCGCGTACTCCGCGTCGTACGGGTTCACGTACACTCGGAACTGCTCGAGCGCTTCCTGCGGCAGCGGCGACCCCGTCTGGCCGAGGCCGACGATGTTGCCGTTGTAGAGACTCTTCATCTCCACGCCGTCCATGTAGACGTTGAAGAACCGCAGGTCCGGCGCGCCGCCCGACGTCGGCAGCGTGCGCCCCGACTGCGGCGCATACGTCTTGATGCCCGGCGCGATGCCGGCGAGGTTCATGATGCCGCGAGAGTTCAGCGGGAGGTTCTCGATCTCCTCCTTCATGACGGGCGACGACACCGACAGGCGCTGGACCTCGACCTGCTTCACCTGCTCGCCGACGACGGTCTGCGCCGCGAGCTCGGCGACCCCCTTCTCCATCATGAACTCGAGGCGGGCGCGCTGGCCGATCACCAACTGCACCGTCTGCTCGACCGGCTTGTAGCCGATGTAGCGGACCGTCACCGTGTACGTCCCCGTGAAGAGGCCGAGCACGCGGAACTCGCCGTTCGCGCGCGACAGCGCGCGCCCCGTCTCCTGCGTGGCGATGTTCACCACCGTCACCTGGGCGCCCGTGATCGGCCCGGCGTCGGAGCGGACGACGCCCTCGAGCGTCACCGTGTTCTGGGCGGCGAGGGTCCGGGCGGCGCCGGCGTACCACAGCACGCCGAACGCGAGCGCCAGCAAACGGAACTTCATATACGACCTCCGAATGGGGGTGGGAGGATCCCGCGACCGCGCGGTCCATGTATCCAGTGTGCGAGCCGGTCGCGTACCTTTCGACCGGCCTCGCGGCGGGGCGGAGCCGCTCCAAAATAGGTTTCCAACCGCGAGGATGCCATGATCGGGACCGACATGCGCCGACTGCTCTGCCTCCTGCTCGCCGCGACCGCGCCGGCGCGCGCGCAGCGCGCCGACTCCCTCACTACCCGCACACTCGCGCCGGGCGTCACGTGGCGCCGGATCGTGCGGCTCGACGGCCCGTGGATCGTGAACGTCGTCACCGTCGACCTGCGTCGCGGCGACCTCACGCTCCGCGAAGTCCGCGCGCACGACGCATTGCGCTCGCGCGAACGTCCCTCCGACATGGTCAAGCGGCGCCAGGCCGAGGGGGTCGACGTCATCGCGGCCGTGAACGCCGACTTCTTCAACATCAAGACCGGCGAGAACGAGAACAATCAGGTCATCGACGGCGAGTGGTGGAAGGGCGTGAAGGTCACCGAATCGCCCTACGACACGTTCGACAACGCGCACGCGCAGTTCGGACTCGATTCGGCGGGCCATCCGCTCCTCGACCGCTTCCTCTTCGAGGGCGAGGCGCGCGCCGGGAAGTCGACCTTCCCGCTCATCACGCTGAATGCCGTGCCCACCGGCCCCGAGGGCGCGGCGCTCTATACCGCGCGTTTCGGCGCCACGGCACCGCGCGAGATCCCGCGCCCGGCGCCTGACAACGGATACGATCCCGACAACGGCCCCGTGCAGCGTCCGCCCTCGCCCGCACGGGCCGTCGCCGAAGCGCCGCTCGTGCGCGTCGGGGAGCGCGGCGGCGCGCTGCTCTTCGAACGGCGTGGCGCGGTGCGCACCACGTCGGGTGGGGAGATCCCGCCCGGCGGCGCCGTCCTCGCTGGCTACGGCGCAACGGCCAAGTCGGTCGCCGCCGTCGGGGAAGGGGAGACGCTCGCCGTGTCGCTGCGCGCCGTGCCGGCGGCGCCGCGCGCGCCGCTCGCACTGCTCGTCGGCGGTTGGCCGCGCATCCTCCGCGACGGCCGGAACATCGCCGCGCATTCGGCATCCGAGGAGGGCACCATCGCCGGCAACGCGCTCGGACGCCACCCGCGCACCGCCATCGGGTTCTCGCGCGACAGCGCCACGCTCTACCTCGTCGTGGTCGACGGCCGCTCGCCACGGAGCGTCGGCATCTCGACCGTCGATCTCGCCGACCTCATGCTCGACCTCGGCGCATGGCAGGCGCTCAACTTCGACGGCGGCGGATCGACGACCATGGTCGTGCGCGACTCGGTCGTGAACGCGCCGACCGACCCGACCGGCGAGCGCGCGGTGGGGAACGCCCTCCTGCTCGTGCGCACCTCAGCTCGGACCAGCGGACGGCCGCACTGAACGAAGAGGCGGGCCCGGCATCGTTCGCCGGGCCCGCCTCAACACAGAGAGGGAATACTCCCACTCCCACTCCCACTCGGGTCCCACTCGCATTCGGCTCCCACTTGCACTCGACCTCCCCCGCTGGAGCCTTGCCCTCCCACTCCCCCCACTGCCTTACATCGCGACCTTGGGCTTGGGGAGGATGACCCCCTGCAGCCCCGCCGCCGCGAGCAGCTTGTTGAACTCCGCGATGTCGGTCACCTCGAGCCGCTCGATCTGCGCGCGCAGCGCCCCCCACTGCTTCTCGAGGTCGATGAACCGTTCCCGCATCGGCTGCGTCAGTGCGTCGTTCCCCTCGACGTTGCCGAGCAGGAATCCGTACTGCGCGTTGATGCCGTTGCGGTAGTTGATCACGTCCTGCCCGTTCGCGGCCTTCGTCGAGAGCTTCGGGTCGAGCTCGCTCGCCGTGCCCGTGATCGCCTTCCCCTTCTCCTCGATCGCCTTCGCCGTCGGCACGTCCTTGGCGCGTTCCACGAACTGGCCCACCTGCGCCTTCAGGTCGCGGATGCGCAGCAAGGCGTCATGGATCTCCGACATCCGCGCGACGATCGTCCGCGAGAGCGAATCGCGCGCGGCGACCTCCTCCGCGGTCGCCGTCGAGCGGGGATCGGGGCGCACGTCGAACGGCTGCGTGAGGACCGTCGTGCCCACCGTCAGGCGCGCCGTGTAGCGGCCCGGCGGCACCTGGAAGCCCGACGTGCCGCCACCCCAGATGTTGATCCCCGGCAGCGCCGTGGGCGGCTCGCTGCGCAGGTCCCAATGGAACACGTTGAGCCCCGCCTTCGGCGCGAGCGCGGCGCCCGCGCCGCCGCCGCGTCCGCCGCGGCCACCCGCCGCCGCTGCCCCGGTCCCCTTCGCGTACTTGCGCAGCGCCACGCCGCGCGCGTCGAGGAACTCGAGCGTGACGGCCGTCGTCGAGTCCGGCGCCTTCGCGAGCGAGAAGTACACGGCGGCGCCCGGCGCGGGATTCCTCCCCGCGCCCGGCATCGGGCCGCTCTCTCCAGGCACGAGCAACGCCTCGTGCGGCGCGAACAGGTAGGCGTCGCGCTTCGCGATCTCGTCGCTCAGCTGCCGCACCGGGCTCACGTCGTCGAGCGCCCAGAAGGCGCGCCCTTCGGTGGACGCGTAGAGATTCCCGTGCCGCACCTCGAGCCCGGTCACCGGCACCACCGGCAGGTTCTGCGAGAACGGCTGCCAGCGGGCGCCGCCGTCGAAGGAGATGTAGACCCCCGTCTCGGTGCCCGCGTAGAGCAGGCCGCGCCGCTCCGGATCCTCGCGGATCACGCGCACCGGCTCGCCGTCGCGCATCCCCGTGGCGATGCGCGTCCACGTCTTGCCGTAGTCCGTCGACTTCATCGGATAGGGCGCGTAGTCGCCGTGCCGGTCCATCCGGAACGCGAGGTACACCGTGCCAGGGTCGTGCGGCGACACCTCGAGCTCGTTGGCAAGCCCCACCGGCAGGCCGGAGGGCGTCACGTTGCTCCACGTCTTGCCGCCGTCGCGCGTGAGTTGCACCAGTCCGTCATCGGTGCCGACGTAGATCGTGTTCGCTTCGTGCGGCGACTCGGCGATCGTCACGATGGCGCCGTAGATCTCGCCCCCCGCGCCCTCGTTCGTGAACGGCACGCCGCCCACGCCCTGCGTGGCCTTGTCGTTCCGCGTCAGGTCCGGGGAGATCGGCGTCCACGTGCGCCCGCGGTCGGGCGAGCGGAAGAGCACGTTGCCGCCGTGGTAGATCACGCGCGGATCGTGTCGCGACACGAGGGCCGGCGCCGTCCAGTTGAACCGGTACCGCGTCTCGTTGCTCGGCTCGGTGAGGTTGAGCGCCGGCCACGGCATGATCTGCCGCTTGAGTCCCGTCTGCACGTCGAGTTCGTCGAGGATCCCCTGGTAGCAGCCGCCGTACACGTAGCGCGGGTTCTTGCGGTCGACGCCGATGTTCGCGCTCTCGCACCCGGGCCCCTCGAACCAGTCGGCCGCCGTGATCGCGAACCCGTCGGTGCGGCTCTTGATGATGACCGACGAGTTGTCCTGCTGCCCGCTGTAGAGGCGCCACGGGTACGCGTCGTCGACGATCACGTGATAGAACTGCGCCGTCGGCTGGTTGTCCTGCGTACTCCAGCTCTTCGCCCCGTCGAGCGTCACCGACGCACCGCCGTCGTTCGCGTTCGCCATCAGCCGCGCGTCGCGCGGGTTGATCCACAGTTGGTGGTTGTCGCCGTGCAGCGAGTTGAGCGTCGTGAACGTGCGGCCGCCGTCGATCGACTTCATGATCGGCGCGTTGATCGCGTACACCACGTTCTCGTTCTGCGGGTCGGCGGTGACGTTCATGTAGTACCAGCTGCGCGTCACGGTGTTGCGGTCCTCGGAGAGCTGCTTCCACGTCGCGCCCGCGTCGTCGGAGCGCCACATGCCGCTCTTCTCCGACTCGATGATCGCGTACACGCGGTCAGGGTTCGCCGGCGACACCGCGACCCCGATCTTCCCCATCAGCTTCGGAAGGCCGCCCGCGAGGCGCGTCCACGTGTCGCCCCCGTCGGTGCTCTTCCAGATGCCGCTGCCCGGGCCCCCCGAGCGCACCTGCCATGGCAGCCGCTGCGCGTCCCAGAACGCCGCGTAGAGGATGCGCGGGTTCGCCGGATCCATCGAGAGGTCGTTGGCGCCGCTCGTCGCGTTCTCCCCCTTCAGCACGAGCGTCCACGACTTGCCGCCGTCCGTCGAGCGATAGATGCCGCGCTCGCTCGTGCCCTTCCACCGGTCGCCCTGCGCGGCGACGTACACGAGGTCGGGATTCTGCGGATGGATGCGCACCTGCGAGATCTGCTTCGTCGCCGCGAGGCCGACGTGCTTCCACGTCTTCCCGGCATCGGTGCTCTTGTACACCCCGTCGCCATAGCTCGACGACTGCCCGCGCACGGCGTGCTCCCCCGTGCCGACGAAGATCACGTTCGGGTCGGACTCCGCGACCGCGATCGCGCCGATCGATCCCGTGTGGAAGAAGCCGTCGGAGATGTTCTTCCAACTGTGCCCGGCATCCTCCGTCTTCCATACGCCGCCGCCGGTGTAGCCGGCGTAGTACACGTAGGGCTGGCTCGGCACGCCGGCGACGGCGTTCGCCCGGCCGCCGCGGAACGGCCCCACATTGCGCCACTGGAGCGCCCCGAAGAGCGACGAATCGTACGGCGCGGCGGTGGCGGGGCGGCTCTGCGCGCCGAGCGGCAGCGCGAGCGACAAGGCGAGGACGGTTCGAGCGACCCGGAAGACTGGCACGGTCGTACTCCAGCGGAGGTTGGGGGGTTCGCGCAGGCGATGCTGGAGAGTCTACACCCCATGCGGGGATGGCAGAAGTGGCGCCGGTGCGCGTCGCCGCCCCGTCACTCGTTGAATAACTTCTCCGGCATGCAGACGCCCCGCTGGCCCCTCGCCCTGATCGCGCTCGCCGCGCTCCCCGCCATCACGTCCCCGGCGATCGGGCAACGCGCGCGATACCACGGCGCGCTCCCGGCGCTCGATTCCGCGCGCCTGATGGCCGACCTCTCCGCCCTGTCGGCCGATTCCATGGAAGGACGGCGCGTCGGCACGCCCGGCGGGGCGCGGGCCCGCGCGTATCTCGTCCGCGCGATCGCCCGCATCGGCCTCGCCCCCGCGGGGGACAGCCTCGCCCAGCCGTTCACCTTCGGCGGCCGCGACGGCTCCTCGACGACCGGCGTGAACCTCGTGGCCATGATCCGCGGGACGACGGCACCGGAACGGGTCGTCGTCGTGTCGGCGCATTACGACCACGTCGGCATGCACTCGCCCGGCGTGAACGGCGACACGATCTGGAACGGCGCCGACGACAACGCCTCCGGTACCTCGGCGCTGCTCGCCATCGCCGCGTGGTGCAGGGCGCACCCGCCGCGGAACACGATCGTCTTCGCCTGGTTCGACGGCGAGGAATCGGGACTGCGCGGCGCCGTCGCGTTCCTCGCGCATCCGCCGGTGCCGCTCCCGCGCATCGTCGCGAACGTGAACCTCGACATGGTCGGCCGCAACGCGCAGGGCGAGCTCTATGCCGCCGGCGCGGCGCCGTGGCCCGTCATGCGTCCGCTCCTCGACGCCACGTCCGCCGTCGCCGAAGTGAAGCTGCGGCTCGGCCACGACACCGGGAGCGGCCAGGAGAACTGGATCGGCCAGTCCGACCAGGGCCCGTTCCACGCGCACGGGATCCCCTTCGTGTATTTCGGCGTCGAGGACCATCCCGATTACCACCAGCCGAGCGACGAGTTCTCGCGCATCGAGCCGGGCTTCTTCGTGCGCTCGGCGCGCACCGTCGCCGAGTTCGTGCGGCGGCTCGACGCGGGACTGGATGCCGTCGCGGCGGTGCGCCGGTAGTCCGGCGCACCGCGTCAGAGCAGTTTCTGCTCGATCGCCAGTCGCGTGAGGCCGGCCACGGTGCGGATGCCGAGCTTCCGCATCAGCGAGTCGCGGTGCGCCTCGACCGTGCGCGTGCTGATGCCGAGCTCGGCGCCGATCTCGCGGTTCGTCTTCCCCTGCGCGATGTGCACGAGGATCTCCCGCTCGCGCGCCGTGAGCACGTCGGTCGCCCGTGGCGCCTTCGCGGCCGGCTCCGACGTCACGCCGCCGCGGACGGCTTGCGCGAGTTGCGTCGCGACCTGCGGCGAGAAGTAGGCCTCACCCCGGTGCACCGTCTGCACCGCCGTGCGCAGTTCTGCCGGCGAGGAATCCTTGCGCAGGTAGCCGTGGGCGCCCGCTCGCACGCTCTCGAGGATGTACTCGAGATCCTCGTGCACCGACAGCATGAGGATGTGGACGCCGGGGACGCGCTCGAGGAGCGTCGGCACGGCGTGCAGTCCGGAGCCGCCGGGCATCGAGATGTCGAGCACCACCACGTCGGGCCGCAGCCGCTCGGCCACCTGCACCGCCTCGACGCCGCTCGAGGCCTCGCCCACGACGTCGAAGAGCGGCGCCGCCAACACGCTGCGGATCCCTTCACGCAGCATCGCGTGATCGTCGACGACGACGACTCGGATGGGAGTTCCTTCGGTCACGACGGTGCTCCTTCGGACAACGGGATTCTGATATCGATCGTCACGCCGGCCCCGGGCGCGGACTGCACGGCGAGCTCGCCGCCCAGCGCGGTGATGCGCTCGCGCATGCCCGCCAGTCCAAGGTGACCTTCGGACTCGAATTTCGCGAGGGCATGGTCACCGGCGAACCCGGGTCCCGTGTCGGAGATCCGCAGACGCACCGACCGGCCGTCGACCGCGAGCACCGCCCGCACCGGAGCGCCCGGCGCGTGTCGCGCCACGTTCGACAGCGCCTCCTGCAGCGCGCGGAACAACGCCACCTCCGCCTCGTCGCTCATCGGCGGCACGTGGTCGGGTGATTCGAGCATCCCCCGCACGCCCCGCCGTTCGCTGAAGTCGGCCACCAGGGACCGCAGCGCGGGCACCAGCCCGAGGTCGTCGATCAGCGATGGACGAAGGTCGTTGGTCACGTTGCGGATGCCGCGCATCCCCTCGTCCACCAGCTCGAGCGCGCGCTCCAGCCGCTCGCCCAGCTCGGGCGCGACGCGCTCGCGCACGACGCCGAGCTGCATCTTCACCGCGGCGAACACCTGCGCCGTCTCGTCGTGCAGCTCCAGCGAGAGGCGGCGCCGCTCCTCCTCGTGCTGCTGCACCATCCGGCGCGACAGCCGCTCGAGCTCCACCGTCCGCGCCTGCAGCCCGTGCGCGAGCTCGGCGTTCACCACGAGCAGGATCCCCGCGCCCACCGCCAGCAGGAACAGGATGTCGATGTAGTAGCCCCAGGGATTCCACTCGCCCCGCGCGCGCAGCACGGGATAATCGAGATGGTGCAGCCCCCAGAGCAGGAACGTCCAGCCGAGCAGGGTGCTCGCCCCGTACGTCTCGGGGCGCCGGTGGCGGAGGAGCACGGCGCCCGTCCAGAGCGTCGCCGCCGACAGGAAGATCACGGCGGGGATCGCCGCCAGGTTGAAGTCGTCGAGCTGGATCACCGCCACGTAGCTCCACAGCAGCGGGAACGCGACGGGCACGTGATACCAGTGGTTCCACTTGGTGGCGTGCGCGAACACGACGGCCGCCCACAGCAGCGCGAGCGCCGTCTCCCCCGTGATCACCTGATGCCAGAAGAGCCACGCGCGGTCGCCCGACACGATGAACACCACGATCATCAGGATCCGCACGAGGAACAGCGCGAAGGCGAGCGACCACCACATGAAGTACTTCTGCCGGTAGCGCCGCCAGAGGCCGAGGCACAGCGCCGACAGCGCGAGCGTGATCGTCGCCTGCAGCAGCGCGGCCGAGAACTCGCTCGTCACGGCGGCGCCGAGCGGCTGCATCATCGCCGTCCCGCCGAGTCGAACACCCCGGAGGCGGCGATCGCGCGCCGCGCCGTCTCGAGCCGCGCCGTCCCCGCGCCCGAGACCGTCGCCACCGCGCAGTCGAACTCCCGCAGCGCCGCGACGAACAGCTGGTACATCTCGCGACGGGCGACGGGCCGGTCGCGCACGCCGTCCGGCGTCCACGGGAGGTCCACGTCGCACAGCAAGTAGAGGTGGCCGCGGCGGCCGCGCGCCTCGTCCTCCATCCACGCCGGCGCGCCGCCGTAGTAGTGCCGCGTATAGACGACCGTGCTCACGAGGTCGGTGTCGAGCACGAGCAGCGGCGGCGCGGCCGCGAGCGCCGCGTCCTCCGCCGCGATCGCCGCGCGGGCGATCGGCTCGGCGTCGTCGGCGGTGAGCGCTCGCCCCTCCGCGCGGCGTGCTTCCGCGTAACCGCGGGCCGCCTCTGGCAGGCACGGCGCGCCGAACTGCGCCGCGAGCGCGCCGGCCAACGTCGTCTTCCCCGTGCTCTCGGGGCCCGTCACGACGAGACGGCGCGTCACGCCGGCGCCACCGCCAGCGCCGCGCGGTCGTGCTCCCACGATCGCTTCCACTCGCGATGCCCCATCGCCGCGAGCACGAAGAACACCGCGTAGAGCCCCGCCGTCAGGTACAGGTGCTTGAAGACGAACATCCCCACGTAGACGACGTCCACCGCCATCCACACCATCCAGTTCTCCATCACCTTGCGCGTCATCATCCATTGCGCGACGAGGCTCGTGCTCGTCGTCGCCGAGTCGACGTACGGCAACGCCTCGTCGGTCGAGCGGTAGAGGACGGTGCCCAGCAACGCCACGCACGCCACCGCGATCCCGGCGAGCACGATCCCCGTGCGCGCCGTCAGCCGCGACACCTTGAGGTGCGTGCGGTGCTCCCCGCCGTACAGCCACTCGTACCAGCCGTACACGGAGAGGGCCAAGTACACCACCTGCAGCCCCATGTCCGCGTAGAGCTTCGCGTCGCGGAACACGAGCACGTACAGCAGCACGTTGACGATCGCCGTCGGCCAGCTCCAGATGTTCTGGCGCACGCTCAGGAATACGCTCACGATGCCGAACGCGACGGCGGTCGTCTCCAGCCAGTTCACTTCGCGGCGCCCTTCAGGTAATCGATCGCCAGCGTCGCATACGTCTTCACCCCCGTCGGCAGGGCGTCCTCGTTGACGAAGAACTTCGTCGAGTGGTTCGCCGCCGCGTCCTCCGCCTTCACCCCGGCCTTGTTCACGCCGAGGAAGTAGAAGACCCCCGGCACCTTCTGCTGGTAGAGCGAGAAGTCCTCCGACGGCATCCACACGGCGTTGTCGCGCACCGTCGCCGTCGTCGCGCGGCGGATCGTCGCCGCCATGCGCCGCGTGAGCGCGGGGTCGTTGTAGACCACGTCGCTCCCCACGCCGATCTCCACCGTCGCCGTCGCCCCCGACGCCTGCGCGATCATCTCCGCCGTCCGCTTGATGCGCATGTGCACGTCCTTCCGCATCGCCGCGTCGAACGTGCGGATCGTCCCCGTCATCACCACGCTGTCGGGGATGATGTTGCCGCGCACCCCGCCGTGGATCGTCGCGACCGTGACCACCGCCGGCGCCGCCGTGATGTCGGTCTGCCGCGCCGTGATCGACTGCAGCGCGCCCACGATCTCCGAGGCGACCACGATCGGGTCCACGCCGCGCCACGGCTGCGCGCCGTGCGTCTGCCGCCCGTGCACCGTGATCGTCAGGCCGTCGGCCGCCGCCATCGCGCCTCCGGGCTTGTACGACAGCGCGCCCGGCTCGTCGGGCCACACGTGGATGCCGAACACCGCGTCGACCTTCGGGTTGTCGAGCGCGCCGCCGTCGATCATCCCGCCGGCGCCGTTCCGCTCGTGCCCCGCGCCGATGCCGAACCCGCCTTCTTCCGCCGGCTGGAACAGGAACACCACCGTCCCCGCGAGCTGGTCGCGCATCCCGGCGAGCACCGACGCCGCGCCGAGCAGCATCGAGGTGTGCGCGTCGTGGCCGCACGCGTGCATCACCCCCACGTCCTGGCCGTTGTACCGCGTGCGCACCGTCGACTTGAACGGGAGGTCGACCTCCTCGGTCACCGGCAGCGCGTCCATGTCGGCCCGGAGCGCGACGACGGGACCCGGCTTCGCGCCGCGCAGCACGCCGACGACCCCCGTTCGCGACACGTGCTCGCGCACCTCGATCCCCATGGCGCGCAGCTGGTCGGCGACGAGCTTGCCCGTGCGCACCTCCTCGCCGGACAATTCGGGGTGCTGGTGGATGTCGCGGCGCCACTCGATCACCTTTGGCATGACGGCGGCGACGCGCCGGTCGATGTCGTCCGTGCCGGCGCCCTTCTGGGCGAGTCCCGGACGGGCGGCGAAGGCGACCAGCGAAACGGTGACCGCCGCGGCGGCACGGAGCGAAATGGGGGGCATCGGCGTTGATTCCTCGTCGTAGGTGCGTTTCACGCTAACGGCCGCAGCGCAGGGGCGCGAGGCCGGGGCCACAATTCCGAGGTGACGATGGACCGCAAGGGAAGCGCCGTGTGGCGCGGTTCGATCCGCGAAGGGCAGGGGACGGTGTCGACGGAGACGGGGACGCTCGCCGCGGCGCCCTACAATTTCACGAGCCGGTTCGAGCACGGGGCCGGCACCAATCCCGAGGAACTCCTCGGCGCCGCCCACGCGGGGTGCTTCTCGATGGCCTTCTCCGGCCAGCTCGGCGCCGCCCAGCTCGTCGCCCAGAGCATCGAGACCACCGCGACGGTGACGGTGGAGAAGCTCGAGGGCGGCTTCGCCATCACCAAGGTGCACCTCGCCGTGAAGGCGACCGTCCCCGGGGCGGATCGCGCGAAGGTCGAGGCGGCCGCCGCCGCCGCCAAGGCCGGCTGCCCGGTCTCGAAGCTGTTCAACGCCCCGATCACCATGGACCTGGCGCTGGTCGTCTGACCCGGCACAGGATAGATTAGATGATTGCGGTCGCACCCGGCCGCTTTCTCAATCACCCGGTGGATATGGCGAAAGAAGAAGCGATCGAACTCGAAGGCACGGTCAGTGAAGTGCTCCCCAGCGCGACGTTCCGCGTGCACCTGACGAACGGGCACGACGTGCTCGCGACGATGGCCGGCAAGATGCGGCGGTTCCGCATCCGCGTGCTGCAGGGGGATCGGGTGTCGGTCGAGGTGTCGCCATACGATCTCTCCCGCGGGCGGATCACGTTCAGGCACAAGAACTGACGAGCAGTGGGAGGGCAAGCGACCAGCGGGGGAGGTCGAGTGGGAGTGGGAGAAGAGTGGGGGTGGGACCCGAGTGGGAGTGGGAAGTGGGAGGACCGCAAAGGAAAGGGAGCGCCGGCTTCGCCGGGCGCTCCCTTCATCAT
>JACQBG010000041.1 GCA_016194585.1 Gemmatimonadota bacterium | reverse complement strand
TCGTACAACACCGGCGTACAGACCGGCGGCTACGATTCTCCGCTCCACTTCGGCGAGACGCTCGACGTCTCGCCCGAGGATGCGGCGTCGCTCGGCGTGACCAACGGCAGCCTCTTGCACGTGACGTCGCGTCGCGGCACGGTGGTGGCGCCGGCGCGGATCGACGAGGGGCTCCGCGCGGGGCTGGTCTTCATGACGTTCCACTATCCCGACCACGTGAATACGAACCTGCTCACGATCGACGAGTTCGACCACCGGAGTGGGACCGCCGAGTTCAAGGCGTGTGCCGTCCGCGTCGAGCCGGTGACGGCCCCGGTGGGCGCGCGCTGATGGACATCAAGCTCCTGGACGCGGCGCCGTCGAACGACGAGCGCGCGGCGGTGGATGCCGTGCTCGGCGCGCCGACGTCGGCGTGGGACGGTGGCGCACGCGGCACCGGCGACGACTCGCACGTGGCGTTCGGCGGCCGCGCGATGCGCGAGCAGCGGCACCGGCTCGTGCCGGCGCTGCAGGCGCTGCAGGCCCGCGTCGGCTGGATCAGCGAAGGCGGGCTGAGCTACGTCTGCGAGCGACTGCACGTGCCGCCGGCGGAGGCGTGGGGCGTGGCGACGTTCTATGCGCTGCTCGCCACGTCACCGCGTCCGCGACGGGTGGTGCACGTGTGCGACGACGTCGGTTGCCGCTCGAAGGGCGCCAAGGCCGTGCTTTCGGCGATGGTGGGAGTGTCACCCGCCATCGCGCACGAGCCGTCGGGTGACCACGTGCACCTCGACGCCGACCGCGCCGGATGGATGCACTCGCCCTGCCTCGGCCTGTGCGATCAGGCGCCGGCGGCGCTCGTGACTGAAGCCGGTGCGGTCCCCACCGAACGATTGCTCGGTCACGTGACGCCCGAGAGCGCCCGCGCGCTGCTCGACGGTGCCGCGCCCGGCGACGATGCCACCGCCGTGACGTTGCTGCCGCAGCGCGGCGATCCGTCGCTCGTGCTGCTCAAGCGCGTCGGGGTCGTCGACCCGACGTCGCTCTCGGCGTATCGTGCCGCGGGCGGCTATGAGGCACTCACGAAGGCGATCGCGATGGGGCCCGAGGCCGTCATCCGCGAAGTGACGGCGTCGAAACTCGTCGGCCGCGGCGGCGCCGCATTTCCGACGGGGCGAAAGTGGGAGGCGGTCCGCACGCAGCGGGCGACGCCGCACTATCTCGTCTGCAACGCCGACGAGAGCGAACCCGGCACTTTCAAGGATCGCGTGCTGCTCACGGGCGACCCGTTCGCGATCGTGGAGTCGATGACGATCGCCGCCTACGCCACGGGCTGCACGAAGGGATTCGTCTACCTGCGCGCGGAATACCCGCTCGCGGCGACGCGGCTGCAGCACGCGATCGATGCCGCCCGCACGGCGGGGCTCCTCGGAGCCGACATCCTCGGGGGAGGATTCTCGTTCGACATCGAGATCCGGCGCGGTGCCGGTGCGTACATCTGCGGTGAGGAGACGGCTCTCTTCGAATCAATCGAGGGCAAGCGTGGCGAGCCGCGCAGCAAGCCCCCCTTCCCCGTCGAAGTCGGCGTCTTCGGGAAGCCGACCGTGGTGAACAACGTCGAGACCCTGGCGAACGTGCTGCCGATCGTGCTGCACGGAGGCGACGCCTTCGCGAAGACGGGTACGGCGGGCTCCACCGGAACGCGGCTCTTCTGCCTGAGCGGCGCCGTCGCGAAGCCGGGGGTGTACGAGCTCCCGTTCGGCGCGTCACTGCGTTCGCTGCTCGCCGCCGCCGGCGCCTCTCCGCGTCTGCGCGCCGTGCTCCTCGGCGGCGCGGCCGGTACGTTCCTGCGCGCCGATGAGATCGACCTGCCGCTCTCCCTCGAAGGGGCGCGCGCCGCGAACACCACGCTCGGCTCGGGCGTCGTGATGGCGTTCGACGACGAGGAGGACCTCGTCGACATCGTGCTCCGCGTGGCCGCGTTCTTCCGCGACGAGTCGTGCGGCCAGTGCGTGCCGTGCCGAGTGGGGACGGTACGACAGGAGGAGGCGCTGCACCGGCTCGCCCGCGGCAAGTCGCGCGGCGGCGCGTCCACCGAGATCGCCCTCCTCGAAGAAGTCGGCGTCGCCATGCGCGACGCCTCGATCTGTGGACTCGGCCAGACCGCGTACGCCGCCGTGGAGTCCGCGGTCAAACGCCTGGGACTGTTCGGTGGAGGTGCCGCATGACGACGCTCGTCCGCATCGAACGTCCCGTGCGCGCGCCGAAGGCGCAGGTCGCGCTGACGATCGACGGCCAGTCGGTGACGGCCGATGAGGGCACGACCATCCTCGCCGCGTGCCGGAGTCTCGGCATCGAGATCCCCACGCTCTGCTTCCTCGAGACGCTGCGCCCGGTGAACGTCTGCCGGCTGTGCGTGGTGGAGGTGGAGGGCGCGCGCGTGCTGGCGCCGAGCTGCTCTCGCGCGATCGAGGCCGGGATGGTCGTGCGCACGAAGTCGCCGCGCGTCGTGCTCGCACGCCGGCTCGTGCTGGAGTTCCTGGCGTCGAGCGTCGACCTCTCGACGACGCCCGGGATGGCGGAGCTCCTCGCCGAGTACGGGTGCCAGCCCGAGCGGTTCGGACCGCCAGCGCCCCAGGCGCTCGCGGGGGAGCGCGACGCGGCGATCGCCGGCCATCATGCCCCGCCCGATCCGGCTTTCGCGGCCACCGTCGCCCAGCCGGTGAAAGTCGACAACGATCTCTACGTCCGCGATTACGCCAAGTGCGTGCTCTGCTACAAGTGCGTCGAGGCGTGCGGGCCGGACCATCAGAACACGTTCGCCATCGCCGTCGCGGGGCGCGGCTTCAACGCGCGCATCTCCACCGAACTCGCGGTGCCGCTCCCCGACTCGGCGTGCGTGTACTGCGGCAACTGCATCGCCGTCTGCCCGACGGGCGCCTTGATGGCCAGCGCCGAGTTCGAGATGCGGGCCGCCGGAACCTGGGACGAGTCCGCGCAGACGACGACCGACACGATCTGCCCGTACTGCGGTGTCGGGTGCACGCTCTCGCTCCACGTGCAGGACAACACGATCGTGAAGGCGACGTCGCCACTCGAGAACGGCATAACGCTCGGCAACCTCTGCATCAAGGGCCGTTTCGGCTGGCAGTTCGTGCAGGGACCGCGCCGCGGCGCCTCGGGTGGCGATGGCCGGGGCTGAGCCGCCGCTCGGTGCGGACCCCGGCCTCGGGCACGGCGCGCCGCAAGGCGTGCGCGCCTTCGTGCGCCTGCACGGCGGCGATGCGCATGCCGCCGAGGCGATGCTCGCCGAAGAGGTGCCGGTCGCGTTCGTCTACTCGGGGCATCCGTACGCGGTGATGATGTGCACCCCCGCCGATCTGGAAGACCTCGCCGTGGGCTTCACGCTCAGCGAGGGGATCGTGACGCGACTCGACGAGATCGGCGAGGTAACGGTCACCCGGCACAGCCGGGGCGTCGAGCTCGGCATCGACGTTCCCGAGTCGGCCCGCGAGCGGCTCGCGTCGCGCGCGCGCTCGATCAGCGGACGGACCGGATGCGGCTTGTGCGGTGTCGAGGCGATCGACGAGGCTGTGCGGACGCCACCGCGCGTCACGTCCCGGCTCACGTTCACCGCCGACGCGCTCTGGCGCGCCGGCGCCTCGCTCCCCGACCGGCAGCCGCTCAACGACACGACGAACACGGTGCACGCCGCCGGCTGGGCCGCACCCGACGGCGAGCTTCGCGTCGTTCGCGAGGACGTCGGGCGGCACAACGCGCTCGACAAGGTCCTGGGAGCGCTCTGGCGCTCGGGCGACGACGCCGGCGCCGGATTCCTGCTCCTCACCAGCAGATTGAGCTACGAACTCGTACAGAAGGCGGCGGTCGCGGGAGTCCCGCTGATCGCCGCCGTTTCACGCCCCACCGGCCTCGCCGTCCGTCTCGCCGACCAGGCCGGCATCACGCTCGTCGGACTCCTGCGCGGCGAGACGGCGAACGTGTATTCCCACGCCGCGCGCGTCCGAACTCCCTCTCCCATTCCACTCGGCCAACCACTGTGACGACGTTCCCGACCGATATCGAGATCGCACAATCCGCCAAGCCCCGTCCGATCACCGCCGTCGCCGCCGACCTCGGCCTGACGCCGGACGACATCGACCAATACGGCAAGTACAAGGCGAAGCTCCCGCTCGAGATCTCGCAGCGTCCCGCGAAGGGACGCCTCGTGATCGTCACCGCCATCAGCCCGACGCCGGCCGGCGAGGGGAAGAGCACGGTGAGCGTCGGCCTCGCGCAGGCGATGCGGCGCATCGGCACCAACGCCGTGCTCTGCATCCGCGAGCCATCGCTCGGCCCGGTGTTCGGCGTGAAGGGGGGCGCGGCGGGGGGCGGCTATGCCCAGGTCATCCCGATGGAGGACATCAACCTCCATTTCACGGGCGACTTCCACGCCATCTCGAGCGCGCACGCGCTGCTGTCGGCGATGATGGACAACCACCTGCAGCAGGGAAACGAGACGAACCTCGATCCGCGCCGCATCACCTGGCCGCGGACGATCGACATGAACGACCGGGCGCTGCGCAACGCCGTGATCGGCCTCGGGGGCGTCGGCGACGGCGTCGTGCGCGAGGAGCACTGGGTCATCATCCCGGCGAGCGAGATCATGGCGATCGTCGCCCTCTCGAACAGCCGTGAGGACCTCGAGGAGCGGCTGGGCCGGATCATCGTCGGCTCCACGGCCGGCAAGGATCGCAAGCCCGTGCGTGCCCGCGACCTCAAGGCGGCCGGCGCGATGGCGATGCTCCTCAAGGACGCCATCCGCCCGAACCTCGTGCAGACGCTCGAAGGAGGCCCGGCGCTGGTGCACGCCGGTCCCTTCGGCAACATCGCGCATGGGTGCAACTCGATCATCGCCACCAAGACGGCGCTGGCGCTCGGCGACGTCGTCGTGACCGAGGCCGGGTTCGGCAGCGACCTCGGCGCGGAGAAGTTCTTCGACATCAAGTGCCGGTTCGGCGGGTTGAACCCCGAAGCGGCCGTGCTCGTCGCGACGATCCGGTCGCTGAAGATGCAGGGCGGCCTCGACAAGAAGCAGCTCAAGACCGAGGACCTCGGCGCGCTCGAGCGCGGACTGCCGCACCTCGCGCACCACGTGAAGAACGTGAAGCAGTTCGGACTGCCGGTGGTCGTCGCGCTCAACCGCATCCTCAGCGATACCGATGCCGAGCTCAAGATGGTGCAGGACTATGCCGCGAAGCTCGGTGTGAAGGTCATCCTCACCGAGGTGTGGGCGAAGGGCGGCGCCGGCGGCGAGGACCTGGCGAAGGAAGTGCTCGCGATGCTCGACGCGAAGACCGGTCGCTATGCCCCGCTCTACGACACGAAGCTCCCCATCAAACAGAAGATCGAGACGATCGTGCAGAAGGTGTATGGTGGCGACGGCGTGGATTATGCTCCCGCCGCCGATCGCGCCATCGACTACCTCACGTCGATCGGGATGGGCGAGACGCCGGTGTGCATCGCCAAGACCCAGTACTCCCTCACCGATGACGCCTCGCGCCTCTGCGTGCCGAAAGGTTTCCGCATCAGCATCAACGAGGTCTACGGTTCGGCCGGCGCGGGCTTCGTGGTCGCGAAGGCGGGCGACATCATGACGATGCCGGGCCTCCCGAAGGTGCCGGCCGCCGAGGGGATGTCGATCGACGCGAAGGGAGAGATCGTCGGCCTCAGCTGAGCGCGTCCGCGTCGAGGCAGAAAGCGCGAGGGCCCGCCACGTCGACCGTGGCGGGCCCGCGCAATTGGAGGCGTCAGCGGCAAGCGGCTACGGAACGACCTGCGTGGCCGGTGCCGGCGCGCCCTTCTTGAGCGCCGGGTCGCCCGCGTGTTTGACGTAGGTGTCGAGCCACGCCGTCCACCGCGCCCACTGATCGAGGAGCGTCTCCTTCGTCGCCGGACCGTGATCCTCGTATGGGTACATGAAGAGCGACGCCGTCTTTCCGTTCGCGCGGAGGGCCTGCATCATGCGGATGGAGCTGATCGGATCGGTGCCGACGTTCTGGTCCTCGAGCGAGTGGTACATGAGGATCGCGCCCTGCAGCTTGTCGGCGACGAGCATCGGGGACATGTCGAGATAGGTCTTCTGACCGCTCCAGAGGTCGCGCCGCTCGTTCTGGAATCCCGTGGGCGTGAGCGTGCGGTTGTACATGCCGTCGCCGGCGATGCCCGCCTTGAAGAACGGCGTGTGCGTCATCGCGTTCATCGTGCTGAAGGCGCCGTAGCTGTGGCCGCCGATGCCGAGACGCTGGCGGTCGATGTACCCCTGACGGTCGAGCTCGTCGATGACCGCGGTGAGGTTCATCACCAGGTCCGAGACGTAGTTGTCGTTCATCCGGCCGGCGTCACCGACGATCGGCGGGTCGAAGTTCGCGACGGCGTAGCCCTGCGTCGCGAGGTATTCGATCGTCCGCGGGCCGGCGGCCGGGAAGCGGCTCAGGTTCTCGGTCCGCAGCGTGCGTTCGTACCCGGCCTGGTCCGTGTACTCGTACGGGTAGAACCAGAACATGCCCGGGAGGCGCGTGCCCGCCTGATAGTCGGCCGGCAGCGTCAGTCGAACGAGGAAGTGGATGCCGTCGGCACGCGTGACCGTCACGCGCTTCCGCACCAGGTTCGTGAACTCCGGAGTGTAGTCGACGTTCTTGGTGAGCCGCGTCGCCGTTCCGGCCTTCGTGTCGCGCAGGTAGCTGTCGGCGACCTGCGTCGGCGTCTCGCGCGTCACCACCACCTTCGCGAAGTCGTCGTCGAGGGCGGCGTTCACCGCTTCGAAACCGTCCTTGGCGCCCTCGAACACCCGCGTCTTCGCCCCGGTCTTGAGGTCGACCTTGTCGACGAACTCGCGCGGCGCGTTCCGCTCAAAGTCGCGGAAGTACTGCGTGCCCTGCAGGAAGACCCCACCATCGCTCGACACCATCGCCACCTGCCCGCCCGCCGTGCCGACCTTGGTGAGCATCGCCCCCGGGTTGTTGTAGAAGGCGAGCGAATCGTCGGCCGCGCCGCCGCGACCGCCGCCGGGGGCGCCGCCGAAGCGGCCGCCGCGCCCGCCGAGGAACGCCGGCGTGTACCCGCGCTGCCGCACGATGATCATCTTCTTCGCCGGCTCGGCGAGATTCACGGCATACAACTCACCCATCCCACTCACCGTCGACGCGGCGAACAACGTCTTCGCGTCGTCGCTCCAGGTGACGTTCGCGAGCGGACCGTCGGCTGTGTAGAGGACTTTGGTATCGGTGGCGCCGAACGGGGGCAGCCACTGCACGAGACGGTCGGGACGCGCCGCAGCGGCGCCATTCCCGCCGCCGCGTCCACCCCGTCCCGCGCCCGCGGGAGCGCCGCCAGCGGACGAGTCGCCGCGCGCGGCCGCGACGCCCTCGAGGAAGTACATCCCCGCGCCAGCCGGCATCCACGCGAGACCGCGCTTGCTCTCACCGCCACGCCCTCCGCGCCCGCCGGGGCCGCCCGTCGTGTCGCTGCCGAGCCGGACTGGACGCTTCTGGATGGTCGCGAGCACTTTGCCGCCGACGTCCCAGAGCTCCTCGTTGCTGGCGAAGTTCGTGTACTGCACCACGTACGAAAGCGGCTTCTGCACGCTCGTGACGCGGAAGTACTGGCCGTCGGGCGAGGCGTCGACCGCCGAGATCATCGCCGGTGCGCCGATCTTGCGGACAGCCTTCGTCCTCACGTCCACCAGGGCGAGCTGGCCGGTGGTGTAGTACTCGAAGAGCGCCTGCTCGTGCGGATCCTGCAGCAGGCTCCAGTAGTTGCGCTCGGCGTCCTTCGCGCCGTCGGTCCACGTGCGGACGAGCGGCCCGGTGGCGATCTCGGGGCGCTTCGGTTCCGGCTTGCGGGCGTCGGGCAGCTGCACGACGACGAGGTTCTTGCCATCCGCGGTCCAGTCGACCGTCGTCACGAGCGTCGCGAGCAGCGGCGTCTTCGTCAACTGCACCGATTTCCCGGTCGCGACGTCGGCGACGAACAACTGCGTCGCGTCGTCGAAGTTGGCGAGGTACGCGATCTGCTTCGAGTCCGGCGACCATGCCGCACCCGAGATCGTCGCGCCCTTCGGCGCCGCCACGTCGACGCCCTTCCCCGTGAGGGGATCGAACAACTGGAGCGACGTCGCGCCGCGCGTGGTGAGCGCGCGGCTCCGGTTGGCGCGGTGATCCACCTGCAGCCCGCCGAGGTAGTAGTGCGGCTTGCCGAAGCTGTTCACGCTCGGGAGCCCCTCACTCTGTTCCTTCACGAAGTACTTGCGGTCCGGGCTCGGCAGCGTGAGCGACACGTTCAAGTGCCGGGGCGCCGCGACCAGCTTCGCGATGCCCGCCGGCGGAGCGGTGTAGCTCTCGGTGTTGAGCGTCGCGCGGTCGGCGGCCAGCCATGCCGGCACGTTCGTCGCGGAGTCCTTGCTCGTGGAGGCCTGGGCGGCGAGCGACGTGGCGAGGAGCGAGACGATGACCCCCGCGACGGCGCGGAGGGCGTAGGGATGAGTCCGCATGAGACGGATCCTCGAAACAGGGAGATGGGGCTCGGCGTAGGTGGCGCCAATGTCGACTTACGCGCGGGGCGCCGCGGACGCTGAGGGCGTCGCCCGGCTGATTGCACGATGCGGGGACGCCCGTACAATTCCGGCAGTCGATCCCCCATCCTCCTCGAGGTGCCCGATGCGGCGCTCCGCCGTCTCCTTCGCAAGGCTCGCTTCCCTGCTCGCTCTCGCCGCCGCGCCGCTCGTCGCGCAGGGCGACCCTTCGGCCGCCAAGCCGGGACGCGCGAGCGACCAGCCGATCGACCAGGAGTACACGAAGAAGATCCTCGAGTACACCACCGAGAAGTTCTTCCTCTCGCCACTCGTCGATTACCTCCCGGCCTCGAAGACCGTCCCCACGCCGAAGGCGGTCCTCGGCGACATCGCCGGCGCGCCGACGAAGCTCCCCTATTCGCACGAGGTGTACGCCTACATGCGGCTGCTGGCCAAGGCCAGCCCGCGCGTGAAGGTGGTGTCGATCGGCACGACGGAAGAGGGGCGCGAGATGATCGCCGTCGCCGTCGCCTCGGAACGGCTCATCGCGCGACTCGACGAGAACCGCGCCAAGCTCGCGAAGCTCGGCGACCCGCGGTCGATCGGGATGAACGACGCCGAGGCCGAGCGGATCGCCGCGGACGCGACGCCGATCTATTACGTCACCGGGACCATCCATTCGCCGGAGACCGGCGCGCCGACCGCGCTCATGGAACTCGCCTACCGTCTGGCCGTCGACGAGAGTCCGTACATCCGCAACATCCGCGACCACGTCGTCACGCTCATCACGCCGATCGTCGAGGTCGACGGCCGCGACCGCCAGGTGGACATCTTCAACTGGCACATGAAGCATCCCGGCGAGACCTACCCCAACCTGCTCTACTGGGGACACTACGTCGCGCACGACAACAACCGCGACGCGATGGGGATGACGCTCAAGCTCACGCAGAACGTCCTCAACACCTACGTGGATTGGAAGGTGCAGGTGCTCCACGACCTGCACGAGTCGGTCGCCTTCCTGTACGACAACACCGTGGGCGACGGCCCCTACAACGCCTGGCTCGACCCGCTCCTCACCAACGAGTGGCAGATGATGGGGTGGAACAACGTTCAGGAGATGACGCGCATGGGGATGCCCGGCGTCTTCGCGCACGGTCAGTTCGACACCTGGTCGCCGGGCTACCTCATGTTCATCGCCGCGACGCACAACGGCATCAGCCGCCTGTACGAGACGTTCGGCAACGGCGGCACCGCCGAGACGGTGGATCGCACCCTCTCGCCGAGCGAGACGGAACGCACCTGGTACCGGCAGAATCCGCCGCTGCCGCGCGTGAAGTGGTCGTTGCGCAACAACAACAACTACGAGCAGACGGGCGTGCTCGTCTCGCTCAGCTATTTCGCGAACAACCGCCGGCTCTTCCTCTGGAACTTCTACGAGAAGAGCAAGCGGTCGATCCTCAAGGCGCACACCGAGGGGCCGGCCGCGTACGTGTTCACGGCGAACGACCCGCGCCCGGGCGCGCAGGCCGAACTGCTGCGCATCCTCCAGAAGCAACGCGTCGAGATCTCACGGGCGACCGCGCCGTTCTCGGCGACCTTGCCCGTGAAGCGCGCCGCCGCCGGGGGCCGGGGTGGGCGCGGCGGGGCGGCGCCCGCTGGCGAGCCGAGCGCACCCGTCGCGCCGGAGACGCGCCAGTTCCCGGCCGGCAGCTACATCGTGCGCATGGACCAGCCCTACTCGCGCATCGCCGACGCGCTACTCGACTACCAGTACTGGAGTCCGAACGACCCGCAGAAGACGCCGTATGACGACACCGGCTGGACCTTCCCCGAAGGGTTCGACGTGAAGGCGGTGCGCGTCACGGACCCGAAGATCCTCGACGTGCCGATGGAGCCGGTCACCGGCGAGGTGAAGTCGCCCGGCGGCGTGACGGGCACCGGCGACGTCTACGCGATCAACGCCAACGGCGACAACGGCCTCGCGTCGCTCCGCTACGCGCTCCCGTCGGCCGACTTCCAGAGCGCCGAGGAGCCGTTCGAAGCCGGCGGCGTGAAGTACGCGCGAGGCTCGTTCCTGGTGAGTGGCGTGGCGCGCGACGCGCTCGATAAGGCCGCCGTGACGTTCGGCGTGCGCGCCGTCGCGCTCGCGTCAGCGCCCTCGGTGAAGACGCATCCGGCGCGCGCGGCGCGCGTTGCGGTGCTCCACACGTGGACGAGCAGCACTCAGACCGAAGGGTGGTGGCGCATGGCGCTCGACTTCAACCAGATCCCATTCACGTACATCAGCACGCAGGAGATCGCGAAGGATGCCGCGCTCAACGCCAAGTACGACGTGATCCTCTTCCCACCGACGCAGCCGCAGACGATCGTCGACGGCATGCCGATGTGGCGCAATCCGATGCCGTGGAAGAACACGCCGGATACACCGAACCTCGGCACGTGGGCACAGACCGACGACATGCGTCCCGGGCTCGGGCTCACCGGCCTCGCGAACCTCCGCGCGTTCGTGGCCAACGGCGGCGTGCTCGTGACGTCCATCGGCACGTCGGACTTCGCGGTGCAGAACGGCCTCGCCACGGGGGTGGGCACGGTGGCGATGCCGCGCGGCAAGGTCGTGGGGAGCCTCCTCCGGTCGAAGATCGTGGACGACGCGAGTCCGATCGTCTACGGTGTCTCGGACAACCTCGCGGTGTACAGCGACGCGGGCGAGGCGTTCACGGTGAGCGCCGCGCGTGGCGGCGGCTTCGGCGGGCGCTTCGGCGGGGGCAATGGCGTGCGCGCCACCGGGCGCGGCCAAGCCGACGATGCCGACGAGGTGCAGGGTCGCCCCGCGCTCGAGCCGCGGTTCCAGGCCCCGCCTCGCGTCCCCGTACAGCCGTGGCAGTACGCGCCGATCACCGACGACCAGCTGCGCAATCCGCTGAACGTCATCCCGCCCGACCAGCGGCCGCGCGTCGCGCTGCGCTTCTCGGAGCAGCGCGACCTGCTCGTCAGCGGCCTGCTCGATGGCGGTGGCGAGATCGCGCAGCGACCGGCCGTCGTCGACGTGCCGATGCAGAAGGGGCACGTGGTGCTGTTCGCGAACAACCCCGTGTGGCGCGGCGAGACCCTCGGCAGCTACGCGATGGTGTTCAACGTGCTGCTGCACTTCGATCACCTCGACGCGGGGCGGAAGCTCGACCCGCGATAGCGGGTCGCGGCGCCGCGCTCCAAAACAGCGGAGCCACGGATTTCACGGATCGAGGCCGGATGGGCACGGAAACCTTCTGGGGGAACCCCCAAGAAGAGATCCGTGTCCATCGCCCTTTCCGATCCGTCAAATCCGTGGCTCTGCGGTTCCGTCGACCGGAACAACGCATAACTACACGCACGGTGACGCGAATGCCGTCACCTCGGTCCGGCTAGCCGATCAGCACGCGATCCTCAGTTGCCCCCCGGAGCCGGCGCCGGCTTCCCGGCGTCGAGATCGTTCCAATTCATGATCGCGTTGAAGCCGATCGCGTAGGTCCCCTGCGTCTGCCAGCGCCAGAACGGCCGGAAGGCGAACATCACGACGTGCCCCTTCCCGACCGGCGAATCGACGAGCTGGGCACGGCTCGACAGGCCATCCGCGTTCGCGAGCGTTCCGGACAGCAGCATGTCCGCCGTGTTCGACGGGAAGTGCATGATCACGCGCGGCCGCTCCCCGACAGGCGTGCCGAAGCCACCGCGCCCGCCACCGAAGCCGGCACCGCCCCCGGCGCCCGCTCCACCGCGACCGCTGCGGCCACCGCGTCCCCCGTCCGGGGAGAACGGCTCCGCGGACGCGTCGAACGGTGAGAGACGGAGCGGCGTGGCGTTCGGTGTGATGTTCTGGCTGATCCCCGGGGCGCCACGGCCGCCGAAGCCGCCGAACGCCGCGGCCAGGTCGCCACCGCCGGCGTTCAGCACCGGGGCCTGACTGAAGTACACCGGGATCTGCGTCGCGCCGATGCCGTACACGAGCGGACTCTTCGCGTCGGCGATGATGCCGCGCAGGATCGTGCCGCGGGCGAACAGCCCCGCCGGATTCTCCACCGTCACACCCGGCGTGAGGTTGTACTCCGGGAAGAGCGTCGCCGTGGCGCCTTCGGTGATGAGCGTGCCGCCGTCCTGCACGAAGTGATAGAGGTTCATCAGCCCTTCGATCCCCATCCCGCCGCGGATGTCGTCGGTGGAGTCGGGGTACCCGAGCGCCGGGAACTTCTCGGACTTCTTGTACGGGATCGCCGGGCCGGGGGTCATCGGCACGCCGCTGACCATCGACTGCGCGTTGCCGCTGACATGCGGGTAGATGATCACGTCGAACTTCTCGCGCAGGTTCCCCATGGTCTTGAATTCCTTGTCACCGAAGTAGGTGTAAGGAACGCCATAGGTATCGAGCGCGGCGCGCACCCACCCCTCGTCCTGCGTACGGTTCCAGCTGTGCGCGTAGCCGATGCGCGGGATGTCGAGGTCGTGCGTCTTCACGGAGGGCGCGTTCGCCACGGCCCACGCGGAGAGGCCGAGCTCCTTGAGCGCCGGCTCGAGCGCGGCGCGGTCGGCGTTCTCGATGATGAATGCGCCCGCGCCGAAGTGGTGGCCACCCGCGTCGAAGCCATCCTCCGCCGCGGCCATCTTCACGTTCTTGAACTTGAAGCGGAACGCCGTGAGGTTGTTGTCCCCGCCGTTCTCGACGATGACCGTCGAGCCCGAGCCGGCGATCCCGCCGGCGGCGCGCACCGGCGCGGTGACGAGCGCCATCTTCTGGTCGAGCACGTTCTTGTCGGCGAGCGGCGTGATGACGAGGTTGCGCATCAGCTGGAACGTCCACCCCGTGTCGTCGTACGGCGACGGATTGCCGGGCGCGAAGTTCTGCAGGGAGAAGTACATGTCGGCCAGCGTGCGGTACGGCTGGTCGCCGCGCACGATGTAGTCGCCCGCCTTCACGTCGACGGTGCCCGACTTGAACGCCGACTGCGCGACGTGCACTTCGAGCCCCTGCGCGCGCAGGTCGTTGATCGCGTCCGCGGCGTTCGCCTTGTGACGCTGGTCGGCCGGGATCACCCAGCCATACGTCGGGCCGTCCTTCCCCTTCGCGATCGCCCGCTTGCCCTTGAGCCAGAAGTTCTCGAGATACAGTTCGCGGTTCTTCGCCATGTGCTGCAGCGAGAACAGGATGGCCGACTCCTGGATGTTCGTGTTGTTGCGCGGTCCCCAGTTGATGCGCGGCAGCGGCGGGTTCGGGCGGAACCACTCCTTGCTCGTCGTCGTCGCGGGAGGCGTCACGACGTAGTTGTCGGGACCGTAGCTCTGCACCTCGTAGAAGCGGCCGATCGCGTTGTGCTCGTGGGCGATGAAGAACATGTAGTTCGGCACCCACCCGTCGTAGAACCCGTAGGTCCACACGCCCGGCACGCCGCGCTTCGTCATCTCGACGACGTCGTTCTCGGCGAACTGCCACCATTCCCCGACGGTGATCGGGTCGAGCTCGTTGTTGTACGGGCCGCTGCCCGTCGACGAGTAGAGGTACGTCTGCGCCTCGTGCAGGTCGTGCAGCATGATCGGGTGCCAGTCGAGGAACGTCTTCGTGACGTTCCGCGTGAGGGCGAGGAACTGCCCCATGCCGTCCCGGTTGTTGTCGTGCTGCACGTACTTGCCCCAGTACATCAGCGGCAGCGAGCCCGTGCCCGCGGCGCGCGCCTTGTTGTAGTAGTAGTTGTCGACCATCTTCTCGTGCCCGTCGACCTCGATCACCGGTGTGATGAGCGTGAGCACGTTCTTGCGGATGTTCTGGATGAACGGCGTCTCCTCGACGACCAGCCGGTAGGAGAGCTCCATCAGCATCTCGGGACCGCCCTTCTCGGGCGAGTGGATGCCGCTCGTGATCCAGTACATCGGCTTCGCCGTCTTGATGAGCTCGCGGGCCCGCTCCTCGCTCGTGGCGCGCGGGTCCGACAGCGCCGCGGCATCCGCCTTCGCCTTGTCGAGGTTCCGGATGGTCGCCTCGTCGCCGATCGCGAGGAGCACCATGTCGCGCCCTTCCTCGGTCTTGCCGATGGTGAAGAAACGCGCCCGTCCCGGCGCGGCCTTCGCGATGGCCTCGAGATAGCGGTTCATGTCCTTCGCGTAACTGAGCTCGCCGGGCGTCCCGACGATCTTGCCGAAGAACTTGAGAGGCGTCGGGACGGTGCTCGACGCCGGCAGGTGATCCACCAGCTCGGTGCTGATGCGGGGATCCTGCAGGTATTCCTTGATCTTCCGGGTGTATTCGTCGTCCTGCTTCTGCTGAGCGGCGGACGCCACCGGAACGAGCAGCACGGCGGCGAGGGCCGCCAAGGCGGACCGGCGAGCGATGAGTGGACTGCGCGACATCATGCCTCCTGGCACCCACGGGTGAGGGCAACAAGCCGAAGAACATACGCCGCACCGATGGCTTTCGCTGGCAGCGGAACCGCTCGCCGACGATGGGTCGGCGACGCGGTCGCGCGCTGGCGGCGAGGCGTACGAGACCGTATCTCTCTTCGACCTCACCTCGGGATCTCGTGTCGAACGCGGCCACCGATCGCCCCACCGTCGCCGACGCGGCTGCGCCATTCGGCGTCTGGCGCGCGAGCGCGATGGTCGTCGGCATCATCATCGGCGCGTCGATCTTCGTTCAACCGTCGGCGATCACCGCGCAGCTGCCGTCGACCCGCGGCATCATCGCCGCGTGGATCGTCGCCGGCGCGCTCACGCTCACCGGTGCGCTCGTGCTCGCCGAGCTCTCGTCCGCGTGGCCACACGCGACGGGGGTCTACGCCCACCTGCGACAGGCCTGGTCGCCCGCGGTGGGCTTCCTCTGGGGATGGGCGATGTTCTGGACGATGCACAGCGGCATCATCGCGGCCATCGCCACCATCTTCGCGCGCTACCTCGGCGTGTTCGTGCCGCTCGGCGACACCGGCACGCGCGCCGTCGCGGTGGCCGCCGTGCTCGCCCTGTCGGCGCTGAACTACCGCGGCGCGGCGCCAGCCGCCGTGCTCCAGACCGCCGTCACGGCCGTGAAGGTCGGCGCGCTCGTGCTGCTGATCATTCTCGGCTTCACCGCTCCGGCACACGCCGCCGCCAGCGCCACGTCCGTCCCGAGCGGGGGCGCGTTCAGCGCCGCGGTCGTCGCCGGACTGTTCGCCTACGGCGGCTGGCACATGGTGTCGTACACCGCGGGGGAGACGCGCGACGCGGCCCGCACGATCCCGCGCGCGCTGCTCTTCGGCACGGCGCTCGTGACCTTGCTCTACGTCGGCGTGAACATCGCATACCTGAGGGTGCTCCCTCTCGCCGCCGTCGCAACGTCGACGCGCGTCGCCGCCGACTTCGCCGACGCCGTCCTCGGCGGCGACGGACTGCGGGTCATGGCCGCGCTCGTCGTGCTCTCCACACTCGGCGCGATGAACGGCGTGATCCTCGCGGGACCGCGCGTGTACCGCGCGATGGCAGCCGACGGGCTGCTCTTCAAGTGGGCCGGCGCGACCCATCCGCGCTTCGGCACGCCACACCGCGCCATCGTGCTGCAGGCCGTCTGGAGCGCCGTGCTCGTCTCGACGGGGACGTTCCGCGCCCTGTTCTCGCGTGTCGTCTACACGGAGTGGATCTTCTTCGGCCTGCTCGCGGCGAGCCTGTTCGTGCTGCGCCGGCGGAGCGATTACCGGCCGTCGTTCCGCACCTGGGGGTATCCGCTGCTCCCCGCCGTGTTCATCGTAACGACCGCGTTCATCGTAGTGAACGAGATGGTGGCCCATCCCGGCGACGCCGCCACCGGCCTCCTCCTCGTGCTGAGCGGGCTTCCCGTGTATTCGTGGTGGTCCCGCAAGATCGCTCGTCCTTCTGCTTCCGGAGCCTGAATCGTGCGCGTGATCGACGTCCACAACCATTACTATCCGCCCCGCTACATGGCGGCCCTCGAAGCGGGCGACAGTGCGGTCACCATCAAGCACGATGCCGACGGCAACCCGGAGATCCATTACCCCGGCGACTTCAACACCGCGGTGCGCGGGCATCGCGACATCGCGTACCGCGCCGAGGTGCTCGAGGCCGAGGGGGTCGACACGCAGGTGGTGACGCTCACCACGCCGGGCACGCACGTCGAGACACCGGAACGCGCTGTACGGCTCGCGAGACTCACCAATGACGACTTCGCCGAGGCGGTGGCGCGCTACCGCGGCCGCTTCTCGGCGCTCGCGACACTCCCGCTCAACGATCCGGTGGCCTCGGTGGCCGAGTTCCGGCGCGCCGTGGAGCAGTTGAAGCTTCCCGGCGCGATGCTGTTCAGCAACGTGAACGGCGTGGCGCTCGCCGACGAGCGCTACTGGCCGCTCTACGAGCTGGCGAACGAGTACGGCGCGGTGCTCCACATCCACCCCACCAACCCGATCAGCGTCGAGGCCATGCGGGAATACTGGCTGATGCCGCTCGTCGGGTTCCTCTTCGACACGACGATCGCGGCGTCGCACCTCGTCTTCAGCGGCGTGGCCGAACGCTTCCCGCGCATCAACTGGGTGTTGAGCCACCTCGGCGGTGCCATCCCGTACCTCGCCGAGCGCCTCGACCGCGGATACCAGGCTTTCCCGGAGTGCCGCGCGAACCTGAAGATGCCGCCGAGCGAGTATCTGAAGCGCTGGTACTACGACACGGTGAACTTCGATACGGCATCGCTCGAGTTGGCGGTACGGTTCGCCGGCGCGTCGCACATCATGGCGGGAAGCGACTATCCACACGCCATCGGCAGCATCCCGGCGATGAAAGCCGCGCTCGCCTCGATCAAGGTGAGCGAGAGCGATCGTGCGGCGATCCTCGGCGGGAACGCGGCGCGGCTGTACAAACTGTAGCCGTCAGAAGCGACGACGGGGGCCGGCCCATCGGCCGGCCCCCGTCGCAGTGCCGGGAGCGGGAATCGAACCCGCACGGGGTTTGCACCCCGTCAGATTTTGAGTCTGATGCGTCTGCCAGTTTCGCCATCCCGGCGCGGCCGGCGCACCTGAACCACGCGCCGTCACCAGCGGGAAGCTAGTGACGGCGCGTGGCGCGTTCCAGTGATCGCGATCAGTTCTCGGGCTTCTTCTTCGTCGAGTCGGCGATCGTGGGCGGGGGGCCACGACGCGCGGCCGGCGGCGGTCCCATCTGCATGCCGCCCATGCCACCACCCTGCCCCATGCGTCCGCCCATCATGCCGGGCTGCCCCATCATGCCGCCCATGCGACCGCCACCCATCATCGGCTCCATGCCACCGCGCCCCATCCCGGCGCCTGGGCCCATTCCGCCGCCCATCATCCCCATGCGGCCGCGCCACATGCCCTGGCGATGCATGCCGCGCGCGCCCATGAAGCCGCGCCCCATGCCCGGGCCGCCGCGCATGCGCTCCCGCATCATCGCCATGCCGGCACCGAGCTTCACGCGCTGGAGCGGCGTGAGGAAGGTCGCGAGCTCCTTCTGATGCGCCTCAGCGATCTCGAGCCGCTGCCGCGCGAGCGCGCTCTGCTTGTCGAGCAGCGCGCTCAACTGCGCCGAACGCGCGCTGTCGGGGCGCAGCATCTCGTCGCGCATCGCCATGCGGATGTCCCGGGCCTGGCCCGCGAGCAGGCGATTCTGTTCAGCGAACTTCTTGTGCGTCTCCTCGAGCTTCGCCACCTGCGCATCGGTGAGGCCAAGGTGCTCCTTCATCATCTGCTGCATGTGCTCGCGCATCTGCCCGGCACGCGGACCGACGCGCGCGCTGTCGCGCCTGATGACGCGGACCTGTCCCGGCTGAGCCGGCGGGCCCGCCGCACGCGGCGGCTGGCCGCCTTGGGCGATGGCCGCGCTGGCTCCCACGGCCAGCAGAGCGGCGACTCGGATCATCGTGCGTTGCATGGTGCCCTCCTCTTACGGATATGTCGGGCCACGGTCCATCGACCGCGGGCGCCTTCATCTCCTTGACCGATGCGCGGTCGAATCCGTTAGAGCGCTCGACCGGCCGTGGTCACTCCGGCCGTTTCCGTGGCATGCCACGTCGGGTCGCCCCCGAGTCGCCCGGCTGCCCCGCCAGGAGCTGCTGCACCCGGCGACGCACCGCCTCCTGCACGCCAAGGTACTTCGCGTGCTGCATGGGCGTCATGAACTGGCCGAGTTCCTTATGCTCCTGCTCGAACAGCTCCGCACGCTGCCGCTCGATCTTCATCAGCCGGTCGAGCATGTCACCGACGGCAGGGTTGCGGGTCGAATCACCGAGCGTGACCTCGTCGCGCAGCGCTTGCCGCAAGCGCCCCTCCTCCTGGTTCATCTGGCGGCGCTGCGCGTCGAGCCGCGTGTTGAGCTCCTGCACGCGCTGCAGTTGCGCATCGCTCAACCCCACCTGGTTCTTCAGCACGCGCGCAAGCTGCGCCCGCACCACCTCGTCGAGCGGGCGCGCCCCGGCGGCGGGTGCCGGCAGATTCTGCGCGCCGAGTGCGAACGGCACGGCCAGCGCGAGCATGATCAGTCGTCGAATCACAGGTCGTCCTCCGAAGTGTCGTGCACCAACGAATGGCTCGGCGCCGCCGGCTGCGCGCTCGGGAGAGCCTCGATCTGCTGCAGGGAGACGATCAACTCGCGCAGTTGGTCGTCGGACAGCTCCGATACCGTGGGGAATCCCGGCACGTCATGCACCCCCGGTTCGTCGAGCGTGACCGTCACGCTCTCGTCGGGCACGATGCTCGGCATCGCCGGCTCGGCGCGCACGGCGAGCTGGGGCGCCGCGTCGGCGCGCCCACCGCCGACGTCGCGCGGCGACCGCAGCGTCACGACCGCCGCCGACGCCACGAGCAGCACGGAAGCCGCGGCCGCGAAGCGGAACCGGCGCGTGCGCGCCGCACGAGCCCGGAGGTCGGCGGCCGTCGGCAACGCGGCGACGATGCGCGCGACGTCGGGCATCGGCGCCGCCAACGACCCCGCGATCCGCCGGATGAGCGCGACCTCGGCCGCGCACGCCTCGCACCCGGCCACGTGGGCCGCCACGGCGCCGGCCTCGTCACTCGGCAATGCGCCATGCACCCAGAGCGGGAGTCGATCGCGCATCAGGCCATCTTCGCAATCACGCATCATCGAGGAACTCCTTCACAGCGCGCATCGCGTTGTGGTAATGCACCCGGCATGCGCCTTCGGTACTGCCCACCGTCGTCGCGATGTCGGCGTATGCCATCCCTTCCGTCACCCGGAGCACGAACACGTCCCGCTGCAGCGGCGAGAGGCGCGAGACCGCCTGCCGCACCCGAGCCGCCGTCTCCTCGGCCACGAGCGCGTCGAGCGCGTCGTACCCCTGCACCGCATGCCCCTCTTCCAGCTCGACGCTGGGGCCGCGCCGCCGCTCCGACCGCTTCCGGTCGAGCACCAGCCGGTGCAGGATCGTGAACAGCCACGTCCGGAGCGAACTGTCCGACCGGAAGGAGTCGAGGGCGTTGAACGCGCGCACGAACGTGTCCTGCACGAGCTCGTCCACCCCGTCCCTCTCGCCCGAACTCGACGCGAAACGCGCGAGGGCGGGCGCATGCCGGCTGACGATCTCCGTCGCCGCCCGCTGGTCGCCCGCCTTCCATCGCTCGATCAGCGCGGCATCGATGGCCGCCTCGTCCTGCTTCGCTGGCACGTCCATTCGTTCGGTGAGTGAGACGCCGGTGGGCCGGCGGCGTTAATATATGTCACACCGGTTATCTCCCGTTCCCTCCAGCCCGAGTGCCTCCCGTGGCTTTCCCTGAGCTGATCGCGCACCGCGGGGCGTCCCGCGAGCGCCCGGAGAACACCGTCGCGGCGTTCCGGCGTGCCGTGGAGCTGGGGGCCGATGGCGTGGAACTGGACGTGCACCTCACGACCGACGGCGTGCTCGTCGTGCACCATGACGCGGTGCCGCATGCGGCCCCCGACCCAGCGCTCGCCGGGCGCCCCTTGCACGAGCTGTCGAGTGCCGAGGTGGCCCGGTTCCGGGTGGACGGCGAGCCGATCCCCACGCTTCGGGAGGTGATCGACGCCGTCGGCGCGCGGCTGACCGTCTACTGCGAGCTGAAAGGGGCCGGCACGGCCGCGCCGGCATGCGCCCTGCTCGCCAGCTCAGCGGGTACGCACGCCGTGCACGCATTCGACCATCGCCAGGTGGCCGAGGCGCGCCGACTGGCGCCAGCGATCGCGCGCGGCGTGCTCGAGGTCAGCTATCACGTGGACCCGCTGGCCGGCGCGAACAGCGTCGACGCACGCGACATCTGGCAGGATTGGACGATGATCGACGCCCCCCTCGTGCGCGCCGCGCACGCGGCGGGGAAGCGCATCGTCGCCTGGACGGTCGATGACGAAGCGGTCGTCCGCGCGCTCACGTCGCTGGGCGTCGACGCGCTCTGCACCAACGACGTCGCCCTCGCCCGCCGCGTGCTGGGGCGCTGACGACGAACTACGGCTTCTTCGCGGGCGTCGCCGGAGCCGCCTTCGCGGGAGCCGAGGGCTTCGCCGCGGCCTTCGCGAGCGGCGTCACGTTGAACGCCTGATACATCCCCTTCTCGGTGTGCGAGCGGCCGTCGCTGGCCGGGATGAGGCACGCGAGGACGTACTTTCCGGGCGGGAGCCGGAGCGCGAGCAGCGCCTCAGTCCCCTTCTGGATGATGGGCGTCGCTCCGACGGTGACCGCCCACGCGGGGGGCATCCCCTTGGCGTGCATGGCGTCGAAGAAATCCTTCACCGTGTGCCCCGTCCCCAACTCGATCACCGTCATCTGGTGCACGTCGGAGCCGGCATTGACCAGATGGAAGACGGAGATCCCCTCCTCGACCGACGCCGGCGCGTGGAACTGATAGTCGGCCCCGACGACCTTCACGTATTGGACGCGCTCCGACGCCGTGCCCTGCGCGCCGGTGCGGGACGGCGCGGCGAGCGCGAGCGCGGCGAGCAGCACGCCGGCACGGGTGAGTGACCGAACTGCCATCGGGGGCCTCCGGTGAGGTTGAGGAGTGCTGCGTATCCGAACGTTTGGATACGGCACTCCCCCCAACAATCAGCGGTAGCCCTACGGCGCGGTCTCCGTTTTCCTCACGCCTCCGGTGGTGTCGCACCCGGGGCGGCGGAGCCGCCCGACGCCGAGGACGTGGATGCGCCGGCGGCCGGGGCGCCGGACGCCGCCGAAGCAGCGGTCGTTGCGGCCGCCATCGCCGCGAGCTCCGCCTCCAGCTTCCGCATCTCCTCCTCGTGCTTGGTCACGACGGCGTCGAGGCGTTCCATCACGTCGGCTTCGAGTTCCCGCCCCTCGCGCCGCGCGCGATGCACGGCGTAGCCCAGTGCCTGCGCCGCCTTGTCGGAGAGCTGGCCCATGCGGAACAGCTCGAGCCGCACCTTGCCCTCGTCGATCGCACCCTGCGCGGCACGGCCGGCGGTGCGGAGTTCGCTCGACAATCGGGACCAGAGGCTCATACGCGCTCCCGTGAAGGTGTCCACACTACGCTCCGGCGAGCGGCGCGGTTTCCCCCGGAACGCGAAGGGGCGGCTGACCGGTTCGGTCCGCCGCCCCCACACGTCGTGGATCGCGACTCAGCTCGCCGCGGCGACGGCCTCGGCCGGCACGACGGAGACCTTGAAGCGCGTCTTGCTCTTGTGCTCGAACTTCACGTGCCCGTCGACGAGCGCGAAGATCGTGTAGTCCGTGCCCAGGCCGACGTTGCGCCCCGGGTGCCAGCGGGTGCCGCACTGGCGGATGATGATGTTCCCGGCGCGGACGGCCTCGCCGCCGAACTTCTTCACGCCGCGGTACTGCGGGTTGGAGTCGCGCCCGTTGCGCGATGAACCGACGCCCTTCTTATGTGCCATGGTATCCTCTCTCTATTTGCAGCCGGCGTCAGCCGAGCGAGATCGCGTTGATGCGGACTTCGGTGAAGCCCTGACGGTGTCCCTGCTTCTTCGCGTAGTTCTTGCGGCGGCGGAACTTGAAGACGACGATCTTCTCGCCGAGTCCGTGCTTGACGATCTCGCCGGTGACCTTCGCGCCCTTGAGCGTCGGCACGCCAGCCTTCACCACGCCGCCGTCGGACCCGAGGAGCACTTCGTTGAATTCGATCGACGTCCCGGCTTCGCCGAGCATGGTCGGGATGCGGAGCGTCTTGCCCGGCTCGGCACGGAACTGCTTGCCGCCGGTCTTGATGATGGCGTATGACATGGTGCGACTCGATGCTTGGTGTGTTTATCGCGAGCCTAAGATTATAGCTGATTGGGAGTTGGACGTCAACTGGCAGGCCGAAGAAAGCCGGGGGGAGACGCATTCGCGCCTTCTGCTGGCGCGGGCACCGACACACCCCCATCTTCCGCCCCGTATGGAGGGGTGGCCGATTCAGCCGGCCGCCGCACAATGGATCTCTACACAAGCAGTCTTGTCTTGGGGAGTGCCGGTCTCGGCCTGATGGCCCTGGGCGGCCTCGGGGCACGGGGTGGACACTCCCACGGGCCCAGCCACAGCGTTGGCGGAGGCACCGGAGGGCACGGGGGCCTCGCCCACGCACACGCCGGCCACGCCCTGCCGGGAGCCCACGCGCACGGCGCCGGGCACGCGGCCCCCCTCCACGCCGGCCACGCGGGGCACGCCGGATCGCACGCCGCCGGAACCCTCGCGCGGGGGCTCTCTGACCGGTTCGCCACCCTCCTCTCGCCGCGCCTCTGGTTCAGCATGCTCGTGGGCTTCGGGGCGACCGGGCTGCTGGCGCACCGTTTCCTGGGCGGCGTCGTGCTCCTCGGCGTCGCGCTCGCGGGCGGCGTGCTGTTCGAGGCGTTGATCGTCGGGCCGTTCTGGCGCTTCCTCTTCCGGTTCGCGTCGAATCCGCTGGTGACGCTCGAGAGCGCCATCACCGACCTGGCCACGGCGGTCACCTCGTTCGATGCGCAGGGCCAAGGACTGATCGCCGTCGACGTCGACGGACAGGTGGTGCAATGTCTCGCGACGCTGCGCGTCGAGGACAAGGCCGCCGGCCGTCGTGTGCGCTCCGGCGACTCGGTGCGCATCGAGGACGTCGACGCCGCGCGGGGCCGCTGCACGGTCTCGGTTCCGCAGCGCTGATCGTCCGCTTCCCTTCCCCTACATCCCCTTCATGCCAATCAACGAGATGGTCGTCATCGGCGGCGTGCTGTTCGCCGTGTTCATCCTCATCCCCGCGGTGGTCGCGAGCTTCCTGCGCAACGTCGACGCCGGCACCATCCGCATCGTGAGCTGGCTGCACGGCAACACCGTGATGTACCGCGGGCCGGGCAAGTCGAAGGAGATCCCGCTGCTCACCACCGGCACGACGATCTCGAGCAAGGTCATCAACGTCGACCTCGACATCACCGACCAGACGGCCGACATCGCCGAGAACGGGCAGCCCCAGCCGATCAAGGTGCGGGTGCTGGCCAGCGCCATCGTGTCCGTAGGCGACAGCGACACGCTCATCAAGACGGCCGCCAACCGTTTCTTCTCGAAATCGCCGGACGACCAGCTCAACACGCTCACCGACCTCCTGTCGAGCTCGGGACGCCGCGCCGTGAACCTGCTCACGCACGACCAGCTGTTCTCGGCCAAGACGGCGACGCGCGCGCTCGGGAGCGGCGCGGCCGCGCTCCCGGTGGTCGTCGCGCCGCCGCTCCCCGTGACGAACGAGGACGGCACGCCGATCGAGGACGACGACGATCCGCTCGCCGTGATCATCCGCAAGGCGTGTTCGCGCGAGCTCACCGACCTCGGGCTGATCTTCAACTCGCTGAACATCAAGGTGGTGCAGTCGGAGGTCGCCGACGCCCGGCGCCGCATGTCGGCCGCCGAAGCGCAGGCGAACGCCGACATCGTGTCGGCGCAGCAGTCGCGCCGCGCGAAGGAAGCGCAGATCGAGGCCGAGCGCACGATCAGCGATCGCACGCGCGAGCTGGAGCAGACGAAGGCGCAGAACGCGGCGATCATCGCCGGCGCCGAAGCCAAGCGGCAGGAGGCGCTGGGCGTCCAGCGCGTGGCGGAGCTCGAGGCGACGCAGATCGCGCAGGCGCGGGCCGACGCCGAACGCGTGAAGATCGAGGCGACGGCGGGCGCCGAGGCGGAGGCGATCCGCATCCGCACGGTGGCGTCGGCGAACGCGGAGAGCATCCAGAAGGTGAACGACGCGATCAAGGCCGGCGGCGACGCCTACTTCCGCTATCGCCAGATCGAGATGCTCCCGATGATCGTGCCGCAGATCGCCGCGGCGCTGGCCGAGGCGAAGCTCATCACCATCTCGGGGAACGGCGAGGAAGGCGGGGCGGCGGGGAACGCCGCGAACAACGTGGCGTCGGTGATCCAGACCGTGATCGCCGCGCAGCTCGTGCAGCAGTCGGGGATCGTGCCGCCGAAGAAGGCCTGAGCGGGGTGGCGGCGCGGCCGGAACGACGCCTCAGGAGTGCGCAGGTACGGCGAAACGACGCCGCGGATCTTCGCGGATACGACAGGCGCGAGTCGAACCGCAACTGAAGGGGGGAACGACATCTCGGCCGGCGAGTGTCGTTCCCCCGTTCACGTTTCCCCCGTCTTTCCTGCCGTATCCGCGTGAATCTGCGGCGTCGTTCGTGTACCTGCGCAAACCTGAGGCGTCGTTGAATTCCCCTACGCCACCGCGTACTGCTGGGTGACGTCTCGTCCCGCGCCCTTCACGACGAGCTTGAACTCGTCGGGGCGCAGGAGCGGGTCGTCGCGCGTCTCGAGCGAGAAGCCCAGCCCCTTCTCGAGCTTCTTGATGAGGTCGCGCTCGTTCTCGAGCAGGTACATCGCCGTGTCGGGGTGCAGCTTCACGATGAGGTTGTCCTTGCGCCCGTCGACGGCGATGCGGCGCACGGAGCGTTCCATGCGGCGCACGATCGTCTCCGGCGTGAACACCCGCCCCGTGCCGTGGCACGTCGGGCACGACTCCGTCATCTGCTGCAGGTGGCTCTGCCGCACCCGCTGGCGCGTCATCTCGATGAGGCCGAGGTCGCTCACGGCGAACGCCTTCGTGCGCGCCCGGTCGCGGCCGAGATGCGTGCGGAGCTCCTGCAGCACCTTGTCGCGGTTCTGCCGCGTGTCCATGTCGATGAAGTCGCACACGATGATGCCGCCCACGTCGCGCAACCGGAGCTGTCGGGCCACCTCACGGGCCGCCTCGACGTTGGTGCGGAGGCTCGTCTTCTCCGGGTCCTTCTTGCCCGTGTAGCGCCCCGAGTTGACGTCGATGGAGACGAGCGCCTCGGTGGGTTCGATGATCAGGTAGCCGCCGCTCGGCAGGTCGCAGCGGCGCTTGAAGAGGTCGCGGATCTCGGTCTCGATCTCCGCCTTGTCGAACAGCGGCACCTTCTCCTCGTACAGCACGACGCGGTCGATGAGCTCGGGCGCGATGGCCTTGAGGTACTCGCTGATCTCGTTGTAGACCTGCTTGGAGTCGACGGTGAGCTTGTCGACCTTGGTGCTGAAGAGGTCGCGGATGATGCCGCGCGTGAGCGACGTCTCGCGGTGGAGCAGCTTGGGCGCCGAGCCGACGAACTTCGTCTTCTTCTCGATGCGCTTCCACTGGCTGATGAGCGTGGTGATCTCCCGCTCGAACGTCTCCGGCGTGACGTCCTCGCCGACGGTGCGGACGATGACGCCCCCCGAGTTCTTGGGAAGCACCTTCTGCACCTGCTCGCGCAGGCGCTGCCGTTCGGCGCGCTCGCCGATCTTGCGGCTCACGCCGACGCGTGACGCGGCGGGCATGTAGACGACGAACCGGCCGGCCAGCGAGACCTGCGCGGTGACGCGCGGCCCCTTGGTGGAGATCGGTTCCTTGGAGACCTGGACGATGATCTGCTGGCCGCGCTTCAGGACGTCCTGGATCTGCGGCGGTTCCTTGCGGCGCCGGCGGCCGCCACGCGGCTTGCGCGCGGGGGCCTCGGCCTTCTCGGCGGCCTCGGGCGATTCGGGCTGCTCGTCGTCACCCTCGGCGTCGTCGTCGGCCTCGTCGTCGTCATCCTCGTCGCCGTCCTCGTCGAAGACGAGGTCGGAGGAATGGAGGAAGGCGCTCTTCTCGGTGCCGATGTCGACGAACGCGGCCTGGATGCCGGGCAGCACGGCGTCGACCTTGCCCCAGTAGATGTCGCCGACCATGCGGCGCGCTTCGGGGCGGTCGACCTGGAGCTCAACGAGCTGGTCGTCCTCCAGAATCGCCACGCGGATCTCCCGCTGCGTGGCGCTGATCAGGATCTCTCTTTTCATCGATGACCATCTGGTGCGCCGCACGACATGACCCGGCGAACGCCGGCGCGGCCAACCAGGAGTTGGACATGAGGTCGTTGGACGGCCGGCGACGCTCGCGCTTGGGCGGAGCGACCGCCTGCCGCAGACTCGAAGTGGACGGGCTCCCCGGCTCGCGCGTGATCGGACACGCCGCTGCCGCCCGATACGCGCCCACGATTCGCGGGGCGTCCGGTCTGGTGCGGCTTGGCGTGCGATCGAATGCTGAGTGCATCCTGTCGGTTGTAGAGGCGACACGAGCGGGTGAGCGAACGGATCGCGTGCTCCAGCCGAACCTGCTCCGGTTGGTCGATCCGTCCTTCCTGGTTACTGCGACGGCAGCCGGGTCAGGGTGCCCCGCGTTTGCCAGGAGACGCATAAGCGTCTACTAGAGCTAACGGGGGAACCGTCGTCTCCGCAATGGGTTAGGGGGTGGCCGCTCGAAAGCGGCCACCCCCTGTCCGATGCGCTTGCCGCGATGCGGCCTCAGACGGCGGCGCCGAGCTCCTTCAGGAGATGCCGCGCGATGACGATGCGCTGGATCTCGGAGGTCCCCTCGCCGATCTCGCCGATCTTCGCGTCACGCATCATGCGCTCCACGGGATAATCCTTGGTGTACCCGTAGCCCCCGTGCACCTGGATCGCCTTGATCGTCGCGCGCATGGCGAGTTCCGAGGCGAACAGTTTGGCCATCGCGGCTTCCTTGCCATACGGGCGGCCGTTCTGCGCGAGCCACGCCGCGTGATACACCAGATGGCGCGCGGCCTCGAGCTCGGTGGCGAGGTCGGAGAGTTGGAACTGCACTCCCTGGAACTCGATGATCGCCTGGCCGAACTGCTTGCGCGTCGACGCGTACTTGAGGGCGTGATCGAACGCCCCCTGGGCGATGCCGAGCGAGAGAGCACCGATGCCGATGCGCCCGGAGTCGAGGGTGCGCATGAAGTTCACGAACCCCTTCCCTTCGATCCCGAGGAGGTTCTCGGCGGGGACTTCGACGTCGGTGAAGATCAGTTCACGCGTGTCGGACGCGCGCCAGCCGAGTTTGTCTTCCTTGCGGCCCGAGGTGAAGCCCGGCATCGGCGTGAGCGACGCGTCGTGGCCGATGCCGACGGCACGGGTGGCCTCGAGGTCGCACGTCTCCTTGGTGAGGATGAACGAGCTGATCCCCTTCGTGCCCTGCCCCGGGTCGGTGACCGCGGTGACGACGAAGATCTCCCCGACGCCGGCGTGCGTGATGAACCGCTTGGAGCCGTTGAGGACGTAGTGGCTCCCCTTCTTGACGGCGGTCGTCTGCGTGCCGCCGGCATCGCTGCCGGCGCCCGGCTCGGTGAGGCCGAAGCCGCCCAGCACGGCACCCGACGCGAGGAGGGGGACGTAGCGCTTCTTCTGCTGGTCGTTGCCGAAGTTCACGATCGGCGAGGTGCCGAGCGTCGTGTGCGCCGAGATGGTGATGGAGTGCGACGCGCAGACCCGGGCGAGCTCCTCGATCGCGATCATGAAGCTGATCGTGTCGAGCCCCGCGCCGCCGAGTTCCTCGGACCACGGGATGCCGAGCAATCCGAGCTCGCCCATCTTCTTCACGTTCTCCCAGGGGAACTCCTGGGATTCGTCGAACCGCGCGGCGACCGGCGCGACCTCCTGCTGCGCGAACGACCGGACCATGTCGCGCACGGCGAGGTGCTGCTCGGTGAAATACAGGCTGTCATGCATGACGTGAAATATGCCTCAGTGCCGCTGGATAGGTGTATGGGAGCGCCGTTGTAGAACGCGCGCGAGGGCGTGCTCGTTCACCCTTCGCGGATCACCGACAGGAACGCTTCGCCGAACTTCTCCATCTTCGCCGGCCCGACGCCGTGGAGGTCGGCGAGCGCGCCCGGCGTGCGGGGGCGCGCGAGCGCCATCGCTCGCAACGTGCGGTCGGGGAAGACGACGTACGCGGGCACGCTGCCTGAACGCGCGAGCTCGGAGCGAAGTGCCCGCAGGCGGTCGAGCAACGACTGCGCCGCGTCGTCGAGCGGGGCGTCGTCGTCGGCCTTCGACCGGGTCGGCGCCTTCTTTCGCGGCTTGGCCGCGGTGCCCGAGGCGGGCTCGTCACGCACGGCTTCGTGGGCGAGGTGCAGGCAGTTGTCGCACTGGGCGCACGTGGGGGTCGCGGCGGGGTCGCCGAAGTGCCGGAGCACGTAGCTGCGCCGGCACCGCTCGGTGTAGGCGTACTTCTGCATGACCTCGAGCTGCGCGAGCTCCGACTGTCGCCGCCGATCGAGCGACGCCCAGTCGATGCTCCATCGCGTGAGCGGCGCCTTCTGGTCGGTGACGACGAGCCCCTCGCCCACCCGGCTCCAGACGAGGAACTGCCGCTGCTCGAGCGCGTCGAGCCGCTCGGTGAGGGCGAACGGATCTCCGAGTCCCGGGGGGAGCGCACCGAGGTCGACGATCGCGCCATCGGCGACGCCGCCGCGACTCTGCCGCCAGAGTGCTCGCAGCAGGTCGCGCTCGATGTTCTCCTCGCCGCCGAGTTCCTGCTTGATGCGGTCCGGCGTCGCCAGCAGCCGCACGCGTGCCGCCGAGGTGGAGCCGACGCCGTGATGCATGGCGCCCGCGGTGACGAGGATGCGGACGGCCGAGTCGGCTTCGCGGTCGGAGACCTTGCCGGCGGCCGACGCCGCGAGCGCCGCGACGTCGCCGTCGACGAGGCCGTCGGCGTCGGCCCTCCGGCACGCGGCGGCATACACCGCCTCGACGACGCTCCGCTCGGGATGCGCCCCGCGGATGAAGAACTCGTGCGTGAACCGGTCCTGAAAGGCGTGCAGGAGCACGCAATCGGCGGTGGCGCCGTCGCGTCCGGCGCGCCCGGCCTCCTGGTAGTAGGCCTCGAGCGAGCCGGGCATCGCGTGATGCACGACGAGGCGGACGTCGCGCTTGTCGATCCCCATGCCGAAGGCGTTCGTCGCGACGATCACGCGCACGTCGCCGCGCATGAACGACTCCTGCACGTCACGCCGGTGTTCGTCGTCGAGTCCGGCGTGGTACGCGGCCGCGCGCAGCCCGGCGCGGCCCAGGCGTGCCGCCACGCGGTCGACCGTCTTTCGCGTCGAGGCGTAGACGATGGCGGCGCCCACGTGGCGTTCCAGCAGATGGGCGAGCGTGCCGTCCTTCTCCGCGTCGTTCTTGGTGCGGATGACGTGCCAGCGCAGGTTGGGCCGGTCGAACCCCGTGACGATCACCTCCGGCTCGCGCAGTCCGAGCGAGTGGGCGATGTCGCGGCGCACCTCGGGGGTCGCCGTCGCGGTGAGGGCGACGGTCGGCGGCGCACCGAGCCGCTCGCGGATCTCGCGCACGCGACGGTAGCTCGGCCGGAAGTCGTGTCCCCATTCGCTGATGCAGTGGGCCTCGTCGACGGCGAGGAGCGAGACGCCGGCCGCCGCGATGCGATCGCCGGCCCCGCCGGCATCGAACCGCTCCGGCGCCACGTACAGCAGCTTGATCTCGCCGCGCGTCACCTGGCCGAGGCGGTTCGAGATCTCTGCCGCCCCCAGCGAGCTGTTGATGAAAGTCGCCGGGATCCCGCGCGCGGTGAGCTGGTCGACCTGGTCCTTCATCAGGGAGATGAGCGGCGAGAGCACGACGGTGAGGCCGTCGAGCACGAGCGCCGGGACCTGGTAACAGAGCGACTTGCCGCCGCCGGTGGGCAGGATGACGAGCGTGTCGCGGCCTTCGAGGATCGACGCCACCGCGCGCTCCTGCCCTGGGCGGAACGCGGCGTGCCCGAATCTGGATTCGAGCAGGGCGCGCGCGCGGTCGAGGGCATCGGTGGTCACAGGGAAGAATACCCAACGGACCGCGACCGGCGGCACCACCGCACGTTGCGTGTCGGCGCCGACCGTTTCAATGCGTGCGCACCACGGCCGATACTCTGGGTGATCGCTCCGTTCACCGCGGGTCACGTCCCGCAACGTCTCCGCACCCGTGTCCTTCTTACTCCTCGAACCGCTCAGCGCACTCTTCGCCGTGATCGCCCTGTGGGCGGCGCGCCGTCATGACGGCCCGCGTCCGCGCACGGCGTGGCTCGGGGCGGTCGCGGCGTTGGGCGGAGACGCGGCGCTCGCGGCGTTCGTGCCCGGCCGGGACCACTGGATCGCGCGCGCCGCGCTCGCGCTGGGTGGCGTCGTCGCGTCCGTGCTCGTGGCGCGCGCGGTGATGTCATCGCTCGAGTTCCGGGCACGACGTTCCGCGCGGGTCCAGCGCACGATCATGCTGTGGGGGATCGGCGCTGCGGCCGTCGCCGCGCTGCCGGTGGGAACCGGTGGCTTGACCGCGGTGCTCGCCGGGAGCGCGGTCCTCGCGACGACGGCCGGGTGGTCGACCCTCGAGTGCTTCGCGGCGTCTCGCGCCGGCAGCGGGCGACGAGTGTTGGGCTGGGGCATGTCGCTGCTCGTCGCGCGCGCCGTCGCTGGAGCCGTCGAGGCGGCGCTCACGCCCTCGACGACGACGTGGGTGGCCGCCGTGGCGGGAGGGCTCGCGCTCTCCGTCGTGGTCACCGGTTCATTCCTCGACGCCGCCGACCGCGAGCGGGCACAGGCGCCCGACCATGCACGGGCGATCGAGCGGGCCGAGACGGCGGTTGCGCGCGCGCGCGCGGAACTCTCGGCCGCCTTCGAGATCAGCACCGACGCCCTGCACATGGTCGACCAGCATCTCCGGCTGCTCGCGTGCAACGAGACCTTCCGCTCGCGCGTGCGACAACTCACCGGGCGTATTCCGGAACTCGACCAGGCCGTCGAGCGATGTTATCCGGTCAAGGACGGTCCGGCCTGGGAGGCGCGCTATCAGGGAGCACTCGCCGGCAAGCACCTGACACTCGACACGGTGGTCGTGGAACCCTCGGGGAGCACGCGCATCGAGGCGGTCGCCCTCGCGCCGGTGATGCACGGTTCCCTCGTCGTCGGCGTCGTGGCGAGCGGGCGCGACGTCACCGAGGTGCGCCGTCTCGCCGAGAAGCTGCACGCGAACGCTGAGGAGTTCCGCGCGCTGAACGCCAACGCGACCGACATCGTCCTGCGCGTCACCGCCGAAGGCAGCGTTTCCTTCGCCTCGCCGTCGGTCGAGCGCCTGCTGGGATGGAAGGCCGACGACCTGGCCGGTCGCGGCGTGCTCATGTTCATCGCGGACGACGACGCCGAGCAGGTACGCCGCGCCCTTCACGGCTCGCGCGAAGGGCCGGCACTCGCGAGGCCCCTGCGCTTCCGCTTCCGCCACCGGGCGGGTGGGCTGCGCCTGCTCGACGGCGTGTGCACCGCCGGGCTCACCGCCTCCGGCGAGCCCACCGTCGTGATCAACGCTCGCGACGTGACGGAGCGACACGCCATCGAAGCGGAGCTCCGCCGACGGCAGCGTGGCGCGAGCGTCGGGCGGCTCGTCACCGGGATCGCCCACGACTTCAACAACGTCCTCACGACGGTCCTCGCCAACGCGTCGCTCGCTCGGGAGCGCGCCCCGAAGGCGACCGACCTCGCCGAGATCGTCATCGCGGCCGAACGGGGGCGCCGCCTCGTGCGTCGATTGCAGGGATTCGCCGGCGACCACGGGGACGCGCTGACGGTGTTCGTCCCCGGCGCGCGCGTCGCCGAGGTCGACCCGCTGCTGCAGCGAGCGCTCGGCGCAGAGGTGCACATCACGACGAGGCTCGACGCGCTCGATTGGACCGTGCAGATGGACGCCGGACAATTCGAACAGATGGTCGTCGACCTCGCGCTCGCCCAACGCGCCTCCTTGGCGGGAGGAGGGATCCTCTCCCTGGAGACGTCCGCGTTGCAGACCGTCGTGCCCCTGCGCGGGGATGGCGTGCCGGTATCGCCGGGCGAGTACGTGACGATCACGATCGCCGGCCGCGGCACCCGCGCGGGCGGCCCGGCCACGATGCCTCAAGGCCCAGACGGCGAGAGCGACTCGCTCGAGGTGGCGCGAGCCATCGTCGCTCAGGCGCGCGGTATCCTCTGGGTGTCGCCGGTCACTAACCTCGGCACGACGTGCACGGTGTTCCTCCCACGGCATCACGCGGGGGACGACGCGCCCGTCGTCGAGGTGCCCTCCGCGGACGCGCCAGGCGGCACCGAGACGATCCTCATCGCCGAAGACGATCCGTCCGCCTGCGCGGCGGCGGCTCGCATCCTCTCGTCGAAGGGGTATGCCGTGCTCGTGGCCGCGAACGGTGAGGACGCGCTCGCGCAGGCGAGGACCTTCGTGGGTCCGATCCATCTGCTGCTCACCGACTTGGCGATGCCGCACGTGGACGGGGTGCAGGCGGCACGTCGACTCCGCGCGCGGCGCGGCGACCTGCGGATCGTCCTGATGTCAGGTCACGCCGCGGCGGAGGCCCACCACGGTGAACTCGCCGATCTCGACGCCGGATTCGTCGCCAAACCGTTCACCGCCGCCGAACTGCTGACCGCCGTGCGCGACGCGCTCGACCGCGCGCCGCTCGAGCTCAGACCGCTCTCGCGAAGTGGCCTCGCGTGAAGCGTCCGTGCACCGCGGCGCGGACGGCGGCCGGGTCGGCGCGCTCGCCTCGCGCGACGGCCTCGATCAGCTCCCGGTAGCCCCGCACGACGTCGGCCACGGGGTCACCGGCGACGTTGAACACGAGGCGGAAATCGCGAACGCCAGCGCGCCAGAGACGCGGCACGTACTCGCCGCCCTCCACCGGACGTGAGTGCAGGAGGCGGTTTCGGCACGCGCTGTCGGTCGCCACGGGAAAGACATAGCCCGAGGGGTCGGTGAGTTCGACGTTCGGGTGCTTCTGCACGCAGAGATCGCGGCACGTGGTCGCCTCGCGGTCGAACGCCGCCGAGAGCACGCAGTGTTCGATCGTCATCCCCTCCGGACGGCCGTACAGGAACGCCTCGAACCCGCGTCCGTTCCACGGCGCCACGAGCGCGGCGAGTTCGTCCGCGGTGAGTTCGATCGAGGCCGTGATGCGTCGCGCGCCGAGCGCGAAGAGCTCCGCTGCCGTGATCGGATTGAAGCAGTTGACGGCGTAGTCGGCGGCGACGTCCATCCCGAGCTCCGAGAGCTCGGCGACGAGCCCGAGATGTCCGGTGAGGATGGGCAGACCGAGCTCGAGCCATGGCTTGAGCTGCCGGCGGTCCTCGGGGCGCACGATCGTCGGCGTGCGAAGGCGCAGCGTGGCGCCGCGGGCGCGGCATTCGTCCGCGAGCGCCTTCACGCGAGCGCGCGGCGGCGCGGGATGGCGGAGGAACGGATCGAAGACGATCTCGTCGGCTCCGGCCTCGAGCGCGGCGCGCGCGTCGCTCTCATTCCACACCTCGGCGCTCAGCGTGAACGATCGATCGTCACGCCCGGCCACCGGGCTCGCCGGTGGCGCAGTCGCCACCAGCGCGGCGATGCGCGCGGCGCGCTCCGCGATCAGTGCCTGATGCGCCCAATCGCGGCGCAGCACCAACTCGTCGACCGCGGACTGGCGCAGATGGTTGAGTTCGCTCAACGGCAGGAAGAGCCCCGCCGCCAATCCGGCCGCGTCGACATTGCCAAGGGCGAACGGGGTCTCGCCGAGCCGGCCGAGTTGCTCGCGGAGCACGCCGACGTCGAGCGAACGCTTGCTCGCCGGCGCCAGCGACACCTCGGAGGCCACGGTCACCTCCTCGCCGTCGGCGTGGAACACCGCCTTCAGCGGCGCTCCGGCGTGGCCGAACAGGCGCACGTCGAGCGCCGTGCGCCGCCGGCGGGTCTCCCCCTGCAGCGCGGCGAAGCTGCGCCGTGCACGGTCGAGCAGTTGCGCGTCCGATGTCCGTCGCACCGCCCACCCGACGGGCACGAACGCCCGGGCGCCGATCGCCTGCCGCACGGCGCCCGGCCGCTCCGAGATCGTGCGGATCGCGCTGACCGCGAAGCCCCGCGTCTCGTCCGGCTTGCCGCCGCCCATCGGTTCGAAACCGAGCCCATCGCCCACCGCCACGGGTGAGCGGACATCGATGATGATCTCGCCCTTCTCGTTCGCCACCACGACGCCGAGGTCGAGCCCATGGTTGTCGGGCTGCGTGCGCGTGATATACTCGCGCCCCGCCCGCCCCCCGTACATCCCGCCCGTGAATCCCCGGCTGAAGATCTGCACGAGCGGCTCCACCTCGCCGGCCGGCGGTTCCTCGAACACGCCGCGCTCCACGCGGTCGAGGAACTCGCGATACGTGCGGGTGACCGTCGCGACGTACTCCGGCTTCTTCTTGCGCCCCTCGACCTTCAGGCAGCCGATGCCGGCGTCGGCGATCTCCTGCAGGTGCGACCAGGCGCCGAGGTCCTTCGCCGAGATGAGGTAACCGCGATCCAGCTCCTCGTGGGATTCCGCGTCGGCCAGCACGTAGTCCTTGCGGCACGACTGCGCGCAGGAACCGCGGTTGGCGCTGCGCTCGGAGATCATCCCGGACATGAAGCACTGCCCGGAGTAGGAGATGCAGAGGGCGCCGTGCACGAAGCTCTCGAGACCGAGTCCCTGCACCGCGGCACGGATCTCCCGGATGTCGTCGAGGGTGTTCTCGCGCGCGAGCACCACGCGGTCGACGCCAAGGCGGTGCATCACGCGCGCGCCGCTGGCGTCGTGCACCGTCATCTGGGTGGACCCGTGGATCTCGAACCCGGGATACACCTGCTGGATGAGGCGCACGAGCCCGAGATCCTGCACGATGGCGGCGTCGATGCCACGGTCGATGCACTCGCCGAGATGCGCGAGGGCGTCGCTCATCTCGTGCGGCTTGACCAGGATGTTCAGCGTGAGATAGACGCGGGTGCCCCGTTCATGGGCGATCAGGCACGCCTGTTCGAGGTCGTCGAGCGAGAGCTGGGCACCCTCGTCGCGCGCATTGAACTTCTCGACGCCGAGGTACACGGCGTCCGCGCCGTTGGCGACGGCGGCACGCACGGCGTCGAGCGAGCCGGCGGGGGCGAGGAGTTCCGGGCGGGGCATGAACGAAAGATACCACCTCGGTGAGCGCCGCCACCGGGCGGCGCCTTACGTCGAGGGGCTCACCGCCCGTGGAGCGCTTCCCTCATCTGGTCGAGATGACGCGCCTCGTGCTGGCCGATGAACAGGATCCACTCGTAGCCGTTGAACTCATCGAGCACCGGGTGCTTGAACGACACGCGCGTGAGGTCGCGCCCGTCGACGCTCGCCACGACCGCCAGCGTGCGTTCCCGCGCTTTCTGCAACGACGCCCAGGCCACCGCGAAGTCCGGTCGCGGCGATGGCACGAGTCGCTCCGGCGCCTCGATGCGCGACCGCCGGCTCGTGACGTTCCACCGGTCGAGGGAGCCCAGCAGCGACGAGGTCTCGTGATCCTCCGGAAGGCCCCCCCCCTCCATGGCCCGCGCGAAGAGCCCTTCGAGGAGTTTCGCGGTCGATCCCTCGACGCGGCCCAAGTGCTCGACGACCTGCGCCGCCGACCAGCGGTTGGTCCCGGACGTGCGGTGGAGCTGCTCCGGGGTGCAGGGCGCCAGTTCGCGCGTGACGTCGGCGCGGACGGTGGCGAGGTAGCCGGTGATCTCGACGAGTCGTGGATGCATGGACGAAAGCTGCACCGGCGCATCGGCCAGCGCCAAATGAAACCCTTCGCCGCCCTGCCGCGTAGGTTCAGATAACCGGAGGGATTATGTGGGGTCTCCTCGCCTTGGCCGCGACACTGGCGGTCTCCTGGGTCAGTTATGGGACGGCGCGCCGCTTCGTACGCGAGCGCCTGCGCTACGTCGAAGCCGCGCTCAAGCCGACGGCGGCGATCGTCGCCGGGGTCGTCGCGCTGGTTGTGGCGTGGCCCGTGATCGGCCTTATCCATTGGATCCCGATCGTCGGCTCGCTCGTCGGCGGCGGCACCGCCGTGGTCTTCGGCCTGAGCGTGGGCCTCGGGGTCAACGCCGGCGCCAAGGATGTCCGCAGCGGGATCTACCTGGGCCCGGGCGCCTGACCGGCTGTGACGGGAGCTCGACCGGGGCGATATATATGTGTGTATGGACTCCCGGGATGCGAACCTGACCTTCGGCGCGACGACGCGCAGAGCGCTCCTCCTGCTGGCGTTCTGGGCCCTCCCCGCCCTGGCCCAGCCGCGCCTCGCCTCGATCACCGGCCGCGTGCTGACCGATTCGGCCGAACTCCCGATCCGCGGCGCCGAGGTGGTCATCCCGCAGCTGCGCCTCTCGGTGCTCAGCGACTCCACGGGGACGTTCCAGCTCAATGGCATCCCGGCCGGGCGCCAGTTGGTGATGGTGCGACGCGTCGGTTTCCAGCCCGTCTCGCAGCCCTTCCAGTTCATGCCCGGCACCGCGATCGAGGCCGACTTCCTCCTCGTACGAGCCGCGCAACCGCTCCCCCGGGTGAGCGTGAAGGGGTCGGCGACTCCCGCCAAGCTCGCCGGCTTCGAGCAGCGCCGCGGCGAGGGGCTCGGTCACTTCCTGACGACCGCTGACCTCGACAAGGCCGTCGGGCGCGCGATGGCCGACGTGCTGACCGTGGTGCCCGCGATCCGGATGTACCGCTCGAACACCTCCACGGCGGCGTGGGCGGGAAGTTCCCGCGGCCAGCAGTCGGTGGAAGGGGTGTTCCAACTCGATCCGTTCGACGCGAATCGCGGTGCGCCGGCCAACATGTGCTACGCCGCCGTGTTCCTCGACGGCAACCCGCTCTTCACCGGCCGCTCGGGCCAGCTGCTGTTCGACCTCAACTCGCTCGATCCCAAGCAACTCGCGGGGATCGAGGTGTACGGCGGCAATGCCACGGTCCCGCCCGAGTTCCAGCGTGGCGGCAACACCTGTGGCGCCGTGGTGATCTGGACGCGCTAGCGACGGAGGCGGGATGCGACGATGGGGCGCGCTCGCGTTGGTGCTCTGTACGGCGGCGCACGACGCAGGGGCGCAGTCATCCGGCGTGCTGACCGGGATCGTGCGCGACCTCGCGGCGGCGGCCCCATTAGGGGGCGCCCAACTCGCCATCGACGGCACGACCCTCACGGCGCGCACCGACACGGCGGGGCGCTTCTCGATCGGGCTGATCCCGCCCGGCCAGCATGTCGTGACGGTGCGGCGGCTCGGTTACACTCGCGTGACGACCGTGATCACCGTCGCCCCCGGTGATACGCTCGACGCCGACATCGCCCTCTCCGCGGTGCCGGAGCGCCTGCCGGAAGTGGAGATCACGACGCGCGATCCGTTGAAGCTGAGGCTCATGGGCTTCGAGGAGCGCCGCTCCGCCGGCTTCGGGCACTTCATCGGTCCGGAGACGTTCAGCCGCGACGACGCGCGTTCGACGGCCGACTTCCTTCGCCTGCTCCCCGGCACCCGCATCGTGAAGTCCGCGACGAGCAACGCGACATGGCTTGCCGGCGGCCGGCTGGCGCGAGGCTCGGTCACCGCCGCGGTCAGCCGATTCGACCGGCAGCGCGGCGCCCAACCCGACCGCGACTGTTACGCGTCGGTCTACCTCGACGGCATGCCGGCGTTCAGCGCGATGCCGAACGAGATGCTCTTCGACCTCAACACCATCCCGGCGAACACGCTCGCGGCGGCCGAGTTCTACGCGGGCGCGGCGCAGGCGCCGCCGGAGTTCCCGCAGAAACGCAACACCTGCGGCGTGCTCGTGCTCTGGACGAAGCTCTAACGGGCGGCCGCCGCGCTCAGGATGCTGGCGGAGGATCGCCCGGCTTGTCCTTCACGAAGCGCATCAACCACGCGGCGGCGACGAGCCCCGTGCCGGTCCAGCGGAGCGCGGACGCGTCGGCGCGAACGCCAAGGGCGAACACGACCACGCCGGCCGCCGCGAGCACCAATTTCGCGATGGTGAGCGGCTTCACGCCGAGCGCTCCACGACCGGCACGATCTCGCGCGTGCAACCGGGGATCTCGAGGATGAAGCCCGACCCGAAGGCGCGCGACGGCGTCTGGAACCCGGGCTTGAACGTCCCGGCGAGCACCTTCTGCGCGGCGGCGACCGCCGTGCGCGCCGTGAGCGTGTAACCGTCCGGCGCGAGCAAGCGAGCCTGCACGACACGCCCTTCGGCATCGCGCACTTCGCCCCAGAGCCGCGACTGCGCCGTGCTGCGCTGCGCATCCGACGGGCCCGGCGCGCCGGAGCGGATGCGCGCCTTGAGCCACCGCTGTACCGGCGCCGTCGCGAGCAGCCAGCCGAGGTACCGCGTCATCTTCATCGCCCGCGCCGTGCTCCTCGGCACGCCCGTGTACACCTCGATGTCGGGGATGCGCGTGCTGTGCCAGGCCGTCGAGACGTCGCCCCACGGGATCGTCACCGTGTGCCGCACCTTGTCGCCGAAATCGATGTCGCGTTCCCGCCACGCCGACGGCACGCGCACGATCTTGCCGCCGCGACGCACGGCGCCCCCCTCCGCGATGTTCTCGGTCATCGTCGTCGCGGTGCCGCGCGAGAGTCCGCTGCCACCGACGAACGCGAGCGTGAGCGTCGTCGCCGTCGGCAACTGCTCCTTGAGGAACGCGGCCAGGCAATCACTCGGCACGACGTCGAAGCCGGCGCCCGGCATCAGCATGACGCCCTTCGCGGCGGCCTCCTTCGACAGCGCGGCCATCCCCTCGAACACCGAGATCTCGCCGGTGATGTCGAGGTAGTGCGTGCCGGTGCGCATGCAGGCTTCGGCCATCGGACGCGCGGTGCGCGAGAACGGACCCGCGCAGTGGATGACGACGCCGCACCCCGCCAGCACACCGTCGAGCGCCCGGTCGTCGTCGAGAGCGGCGACGCGCACCTGAAGCCCATGCTCCGCCCCGAGCGCGTCCAGCTCCACCGCATTCCGTCCGGAGAGGATGGGACGCAACCCCTTCTCGAGCGCCTCACGGATGACGAGCCGGCCGGTGTAGCCGTTCGCCCCGTAGATCAGGAGCTGGCCGCCGCTCACTTCCCGTTCCACGCCGGCAGTCCGGCCGCGCGTGCTTCCGCGTCCGGGACGTCGAGGACGAGCCGCAGCATCGCCGTCGAGTAGACCTTCCCCTGCGCGTCGGTCTTGAGCGAGAGCGTGCCGCCGCCGTCGAGCGCGCCGTGCAGGAGGAAGTTCAGCGCGCGCAGGTTGGGCAGCTCGTAGCGCTCGACGCCCCCCTCGATCACGTCACGGAAGTGCGAGACGACCCGGTCGAGCGTCAGGTGCTTGGCGAGCACCGGATACCATTCCGGCTTGAGCGCGATGACGCCGACGTTGGCCGTGTCACCCTTGTCGCCGGAGCGCGCATGCGCGATGTCGAGCAGGCGGACCTTCACGAGACCACCTCCACGTGCGTCGTGACGACGGTCTTGTCGACGAGCGCCGGCCAGTACGCGACGATCTCCTCGACCTTCGGGCGCCCGCCGGCGAAGCCGGTGACGCTCGGCGGACCGTTCAACACCAGCGGCGCGATCTCCCGCGTGAACCGCTCGACCTTCTTGCGGTCGGCGTCGCGCACGCCGATGCGGAACTGCACCTCGGGTGCGTCCTTGCCGGCGTCGGGGCCGGCCAGCGGGCCATGCGTCGCGTTCGCGCCGACGAATTCCGAGAGGATGTGCTCGAACTTCAGCCCGAGCCGGTCGAGGCGCGCGCGCAGGATGCGCTCGGCGGCGTGCGCCTTCTCGAGCGCGTCGGGCCAGGCGTAGACGAGCGAGCCGACCGCCTTGTAGCCGGCACGATAGGCGATCGAGACCTTCAGCTTGTCGGTCGCCGGCCGTCCCACGATGCCGTGCACGCGCACGCGATCGGTGCCGTCGGCGGTGAGCTGGATCGAGGTGAAGTCCGCGACCACGTCGGGCGTGATGTACGAATGCGGGTCCCCCATCTCGTACACGAGCTGCTCGCTCACCGTCGGCACCGAGACGCGGCCACCGGTGCCCGCGTGCTTGGTGACGACGAAGGTGCCGTCGGCCTGCGCCTCGACGATCGGATACCCGACGTCCTCGAGTCGCTCGATCGACCGCCAGTCGTAGAGGCAGTTGCCCCCCGAGCACTGCGCACCGCACTCGATGATGTGTCCGGCGATGATCCCCGCGGCGAGCTGGTTCCAGTCGGTCGCCCCCCACCCGAACTCGTGGCGCAACGGCGCCATCGTGAGCGCGGTGTCGGTGGAGCGGCCGACGATGACCACGTTCGCCCCGCGCGCGAGCGCCTCGACGATGGGGGTGCTGCCGATGTACGCGTTCGCCGCGATCACGCGGTCGCGCACCAGCGAGAGCGGCTCGCCGGTGTCCATGTTGCGCAGCTCGTGCCCCGCCGCGATGAGCTCGTCGATGCGCGGCAGCAGGTTGTCGCCCGTGATCACGCCGATCTTCAGCTTGCCCGCCGCGCCGCGCGACGCCGCCATCGCCAGCACCGCGGCCGCGCACGCCTCGGGGTTCACCCCACCGGCGTTGGCGATGACCTTCACGCCACGCGTCACCACGGCGTCGAGCACGCTCTCCATCGCGCCGACGAAGTCGCGCGCATACCCCATGGCCGGGTCGCGCTCCTTCTGCTTCTGCAGGATGGACATCGTGACTTCGGCGAGATAATCGAGCATCAGGTAGTCGACGGGGCCGTTCTCGACCTGCTGACGCGGCGCGTCGAGCGAGTCGCCCCAGAACCCCTGGCCGCCGGCCACGCGCACGATGCGCGGTGCAGTCATTCAGACACTCCCAATCGGGTGGGTAGGACGAAGGGGCCGAGGTGCGGCCCCGGATTCTGCAGCGCGCTGCGCAACGCCATCGCGAGCGCGGCACGCGTGTCCTCGGGATAGACGATGGCGTCGATGTAGCCGCGGGCGCCCGCATACCGCGCGTCGAGCTGGTGCTCGTAGTCCTCGCGCATCTCGGCCATCGAGTCGGCGACGTCGGCGGAGACCGGTCCCCCGGCGGCCTTCGCGGCCTGGATCGACGGGCCGTGCACCGCCTGCACCGCCGACTCCCCCTCCATCACCGCCATGCGGCCGGTGGGCCACGAGAAGATGAAGTCGGGATCGAACCCCTGCCCCGCCATCGCGTAGTAGCCGGCGCCCGAGGCGTGATTGACGGTGAGGACGAGCTTCGGCACGGTCGCCGTCGCCATCGCCTCGACGAACCGCGCGCCCGCGCGGATGATCCCCTCGTGCTCCGCCTCCGCGCCCACCATGAAGCCGGAGACGTCCTGCACGAAGAGCAGCGGCAGCCCCTGCCGGTTGCACCGGTCGATGAAATACGCGGTCTTCTCCGCGCTCTCGGCGTAGATGATGCCGCCGAAGCGTGGCTTCTCGCCGGCGCGCCCCTTGATGAGGCCGCGCTGGTTCGCGATCACGCCGACCGGCATCCCCTCGATGCGCGCGTCGCCGCAGATGATCTCCTTGGCGAGGTGCGACTGGAACTCGTCGATCACGCCGCCATCGAGCACGCAGCGCAGCACGGCGTGCATGTCGTACGACATGCGGTGGTCGTGCGGAAGCACGTCGTAGAGGTGCTCGGGCGGCTCGGCGGGAGGGAGCGGCTCGGCGAGCGCCTGCCGCGTCGGCGGCGCGGCGGGGAGCCGTGCCACCAGTTCGCGGAGTTGCCGGATGCAGTCGACGTCGTTGTCGACCGCGTAATGCGCCACGCCGCTGATCTCGGTGTGCGTGATGGCGCCGCCCAGCGTCTCGCCGTCGATCGTCTGCCCCGTCGCCCCCTTCACGAGATTCGGTCCGCCGAGTCCCATGAAGCTCGTCCCCTTCACCATGAGGATGACGTCGGAGAGCGCGGGCAGGTAGGCGCCGCCGGCGACGCATTGCCCCATCACCGCGGCGATCTGCGGCACGTGGAGATAGCGCCGCATGAGCGAGTTGTAATAGAAGATGCGCGAGGCGCCGTACTGCCCGGGGAAGACGCCCCCCTGATACGGCAGGTTCACCCCCGCCGAGTCGACGAGGTAGAGGATCGGGATGTGGCAGCGCATCGCCAGCTCCTGCGCGCGCAGGATCTTGGTGATGGTCTCGGGCCACCAGCTGCCGGCCTTCACCGTGGCGTCATTGGCGACGACGACGCACTCGCGCCCCGCGACCATGACGATGCCCGTCACGACCCCCGCCGCGGGCGCCTGGCCGTCGTAGCGGTCGTGCGCCACGAGGAGACCGATCTCGAGGAACGGCGAGTCGGCGTCCATGAGCTGCGTCACCCGCTCGCGCGCCGTGAGCTTCCCCTGCTTGTGCTGCCGGGCGGCCTTCTCGGCGCCGCCCCCCTGGCGCAGCGTCGCTTCGAGCGCGCGCGTGGCGTCGCTCAACTCTCGCAGGCGGGAGGTCACACGCCCTGCGGCCGCGACGCGAACCAGTCGCGGATGTACTCGACGAGCTCCTGGGTGGAGGTGCCCGGTCCGAAAAGGTGGCCGATCCCGAGCGCGGCGAGGGCGTCCATGTCCTCCTTCGGGATGATGCCGCCGCCGGTGATGAGGATGTCCTGGCGTCCCTGCGCGTCGAGCAGTGCGCGGACCCTCGGGAAGAGCGTCATGTGCGCGCCGGAGAGGATCGAGAGGCCGACGACGTCGACGTCCTCCTGCACCGCCGCGCTGGCGATCATGTCGGGCGTCTGGTGGAGGCCGGTGTAGATGACCTCCATGCCGGCGTCACGCAGGGCGGCGGCGACGACCTTGGCGCCACGGTCGTGCCCGTCGAGGCCGGGCTTCGCAACGAGTACACGGATGGGACGTTCCATGCCTTCAATTAAGCGGCGTGAACGGAGGGGGGCAACTCGCCGTCCGGCGCGCCGTCCGGGGCACGCCGGGGCGGCACCGGCACCCTCGCCCCGGTCACGCGGGGCGCGACGCGCCCGGATCGCGCTTGACGGAACAGTTGCTTGAGGCAACTATTTAGTTGCCTTCGTCAAGTGAGTCTCCATGCCCCGGCACCCTCGCTCCGCCGGCCCCGCCGCCGACCGCCTCACCAGCCGCGTCGCCGCGCTCCGCCGCTTCAATCGCTTCTACACCTCCACCATCGGCGCCCTCGGCGACGCCCATCTCGGCAGCGGATTCTCCCTCACCGAGACCCGCGTGCTGTACGAGCTCGCGAACCGACGCGGCCTCACCGCCTCCGACCTCGTGCGCGAGCTGCGGCTGAACGCCGGATACGTGAGCCGGGTGGTCGCCCGCTTCGAACGGCGCCGGCTCGTCCGCCGCGTCAGGGACGGCGCCGACGGGCGCGTCGCGACCCTCTCGCTCACGACGGCCGGGCGCGCCGCGTTCCGGCGCCTCGACCGCGGCGCCGCACGCGACGTCGCCGCGCTGCTCGAACCCCTCCCCGCACCGGCGCAACGCGCCCTCGTCGACGCCACCTCGACGATCGAGCGGCTCCTCGGCGCGCCGGACGAACCGCCGACCGTCGTACTGCGCGAGCCGGAGCCCGGCGACCTGGGCTGGGTCGTCGAGCGGCACGGCGCCCTCTACGCCCGCGAGTACGGCTGGAACCCGGAGTTCGAGGCGCTCGTCGCCGAGATCGTCGCGAAGTTCGCGCGGCAGCACGATCCGGCGCGCGAGCGATGCTGGATCGCCGAACGCCACGGCGTGCCCGTGGGATGCGTGTTCGTCGTGACGAAGTCGCCGAAAGTGGCGCAGCTCCGTCTCCTTCTCGTGGAACCGACGGCGCGCGGGCTCGGCGTCGGGCAGCGGCTCGTCGAGGCGTGCGTCGCCTTCGCCCGCGCGTCGGGCTACACGCGGATGACGCTCTGGACGAACGACGTGCTCGTCGCGGCCCGGCGCATCTACCAGGCGGCGGGGTTCCAGCTCGTGCACGAGGCGCCCCACCACAGCTTCGGGCACGACCTCGTCGAGCAGGTCTGGGAGCGCGACCTCTGACGGCTACTGGATGTTGAACTTCTCCAGCCGGTAACGGAGCGTGTCGCGGGAGAGGCCGAGCAGTCGCGCCGCGGCCGTCTTGTTGCCGCCCGCGCGTGCCAACGCCTGCGCGATGAGCTCGCGCTCCGTGGCGCCGAGATCGAGTCCGGCCGCGGGGAGCACCATCCCTCCCCCGTTCGGCGCCGGCCCCGCCGATCCCGCGATGGCCCGCGGCAGCTGCGTGAGCCGCACCACGCCGTCGTCCTCGACGAGCAGGATGCGCTCGATGACGTTGCGCAGCTCGCGCGCAAGCAGCTCGTGTACGTCGTGGAGTGACGCCCGGTCAGCCGTCCTTTCGCGCGACCAGCAGCATCTCGCTCGAACGCCGCGAGAGCGACTTGGACGTGAAACCGTCGAACGCCTGTTAGACGATGAGCCCCGCGTCGCGCATCAACTCCGCGAGGTGCGTCGGCGAATAGAGCCGGATGCGGTGGGTGCGCTCCTCGTGCACGCGCGGGCCGCGCCACACCGACTCGACCGTGAGGAACCCGGAGAGCGGGTCGAAACTCCGTTCCTGGGCCACGAGCGTGCCGTCCGCGGTGGTCCACCAGTCGCGGGTGAGGAACTTGGCCATCACGCCATCGCGGTCGCCGCCGTGCCAGAGGAGCAAGCCGCCGGGCTTGAGCACGCGCGCGAATTCGCGCACCACGCGCGCGTCGTCGCGCGGGTCGCCGAAGAACCCGAAGCTCGTGAACAGGTTAAGCACGGCGTCGAACCGCCCGCTCCAGCCGGCCGGAAGCTTCCGCATGTCGGCCCGGCGGTAGCGCAGGGTACGCCCCGCCCCCCGTTCGCGCGCCTTCTCGAGCAGCGGCCCGGAGTAGTCGACGCCGTCGACGTCGAAACCGGCTTCGGCGAGGAGGTGGGCGTGGCGGCCCTGGCCGCAGGGGCAGTCGAGCAGCCGCGCGCCCGACGGCAGCTCGAGCAGCTCGAGCAGGCGCGCGACCTGCCGGCGGCTCTCGACGAGGTCGAACATCGGCTCGTACTCGCGCAGGTAGCCGGCATCGAAGTAGGTGCGCCACCAGTCGCCGGTGGCCGCCGGAGCCCGCGTGGCCGGCTTCCTCAGAAGAACACCGGCTCCCGGTACGCGCCGAACACGTCTTCGAGCGCGGCGCGGATCTCGTACAGTGTGCAGTACGCCCGGGCGCAGTCGAGGATATGGGGCACGACGTTCTCCGTGCTCCGCGCGGCCGCGCGCAGGCCGTCGAGCCGCCGCGCGCAGAGGTCGTTGTCGCGGCTCTTCCGGAGCGCCGCCAGCTTCTCCGCCTGCTCGCGTGCCGCCTGCTCGTCGATCTTGAGGAGCGGGATGGTGAGCGCCTCGCCGTCACTGACGAACTCGTTCACCCCCACGATGATGCGACGCCGCTGCTCGATCTCCCACTGCTGGCGGGCCGCGCTCTCGGCGATCTTCCGCTGGAACCAGCCGTTCTCGAGGCCGCGCACCACCCCGCCCTGCTCCTCGATCTGCGCGAACAGCGCCTCGGCGTCGCGCTCCATCTGGTCGGTGAGCGCTTCGACGTAGTACGAGCCGCCGAGGGGGTCGCTGACGTTCGGCACGCCGGTCTCGTAGGCGAGGATCTGCTGAGTGCGCAGCGCGACCTGCACGGCATGCTCCGTTGGGAGGGCCAGCGTCTCATCCATCGAGTTGGTGTGCAGCGACTGCGTGCCGCCCAGCGCCGCGGCGAGCGCCTGGTACGCCACGCGCACGATGTTGTTCATCGGCTGCTGCGCCGTGAGCGTGACACCCGCCGTCTGCGAATGGAAGCGCATCATCCACGACTTCGGGTCCTTGGCGCCGTAGCGTTCCTTCATGTGGCGGGCCCAGATGCGGCGCGCCGCGCGGAGCTTGGCGATCTCCTCGAAGAAATCGTTGTGCACGTCCCAGAAGTACGAGAGGCGCGGCGCGAAGTCGTCGACGTCGAGCCCGCGCGCGATGCCCCGCTCGACGTAGGTGAAGCCATCGGCGAGCGTGAACGCCAGTTCCTGCGCGGCGGTGGCGCCGGCCTCGCGGATGTGGTAGCCCGAGATGGAGATCGTGTTCCAGAGCGGCGCGTGCTTCGACCCCCACTCGAACATGTCGACGATGAGGCGCAGCGCCGGCTCGATCGGGAAGCACCAGGCGTGCTGCGCCATGTACTCCTTGAGGATGTCGTTCTGCACCGTGCCGCGGAGCTGGTCGGCGCGCACCCCCTGCTTCTCGGCCGCCGCGATGTAGAAGCACCAGAGGATGATCGCGGGCCCGTTGATCGTCATCGACGTCGACACCTCGCCGAGCGGGATGCCGTCGAAGAGCGCCTCCATGTCGGCGAGCGAACTGATCGCGACGCCGCACTTGCCGACCTCCCCCTCCGACCGCGCGTGGTCGGAGTCGTACCCCATCAGCGTCGGGAAATCGAACGCCACCGAGAGCCCCGTGGTGCCGTGCTGGAGGAGGAACTTGTACCGCTCGTTGGTCTCCTTCGCCGAACCGAAGCCGGCGAACTGGCGCATCGTCCACAGCTTGCCGCGGTAGCCCGTCGGGTGGATGCCGCGCGTGAACGGATGCACGCCGGGGACCTCGAGGGCCGTGCCGGCCGACCCTTCGAGGTCGAGCGCCGTGTAGAGCGGCGCGACTTCGGTCGCGGAATTCGTGAACGCGATGTCGCGCTTCGGCGCCTTGTCGTACTTCTTGCGGAAGGCGTCGACCTCGGCGCGGAGCCGGTCGAGCTCTTCCTGCATGGAGGCGATCGTCTCTTCCACGTCGCGGATGCCGGTCATCGGGACTCTCCGGTGAGGAGTGCGCCGCTCTGCGCGAGAAGCGCGTCGGCGACGGCGTATGGCGTCGTGCGGCCGGTTTCGAGTTCGGGGATGCGGTCGTCGAGCCACGCGCTCGTCGCCGGGTCGGTCCAGAGGCGACGCCGCACGCGCTGTTCGACGACGTCCATCACGCGCTCACGGAGACGCGCGCGGCGGCGGCGCTGCAGCGCGCCGCTCCGTTCAAGATACGCAAAATGACGGTCGAGTGCGTCGAGCATCTCGACGATCCCGTCCCCCGTCGTCCCGACGGCCCGCAGCACCGGCGGCACCCACCGGTCGCCATCGGGGGCGGCGGCGGCCTTGCGGGCCGCCTTGGCGGGGTTGGCGAGCGCCTTGAGATCGATGCCGTGATGCGCCGGCGTGTCCTTGAGCGTGAGACCGGAGCGCAGGCCGAGCATCAGTTCGATGTCGTTGCGCAGCCGGTCGGCGCCGGGCCGATCGGCCTTGTTGACGACGAAGAGGTCGGCGATCTCCATCACGCCGGCCTTCAGCGTCTGGATCGAGTCGCCGGATTCGGGCACCAGCACCACGGCGCTCGTGTCGACGGTGCGCGCGATGTCGAGCTCGCTCTGGCCGACGCCCACCGTCTCGACGAGGATGCGGTCGACGCCGAACGCGTCGAGGACGTCGCACACTTCGCGCGTCGTCGCGGCGAGTCCGCCGAGCGAGCCGCGCGTGGCCATCGACCGGATGAACACGCCGGGGTCGAGCGCGACCGATTCCATGCGCACACGGTCGCCGAGGAGGGCGCCCCCCGTGAACGGCGAGGTCGGGTCGACGGCCACGATGCCGACGGTCAACCCGGCCTTCCGCAGTTCGGCGGCGAGGAGCGTGGTGAGCGTGCTCTTCCCCGCTCCCGGCGGCCCGGTGAGGCCGATGCGCCGCGCCCGCCCGACGCGCGGATGCATCGCGGCGAGCAACAGGTCGCTCCCGGCGCGCTGGTCCTCCACGACGGAGACCGCGCGCGCGAGGGCCGCCTTGCGCCCCGCGTCGAACTCCGTGACGAGCGCGCGCAGCGCGTCGGACGCGCGTGCGTCGAGTGCGAGCGGCGGCCGGTCGGCGTGGGGGTTGGGAGTCATCGGCGCGGGCGGGTGGTCGTGGGCGCGGGAGGTTAGGTGGCCGGCGGTTCGTCGTGCTCGTCGCCGATCTCGCCAACCAGCTCCTCCACGAGATCCTCGAGCGTGACGAGTCCGAGCGTCGAACCCGCGCCGTCCTGAATGATGGCGAGATGGACCCGTTCGCGCAGCAGGCGGCGCATGAGTTCGTCGCACCGCTCCCCGCTCGGGGCGACGACGACCTTGCGCAACACGCTCACCGGGGCTTCGGAGCGCGCCAGCAGGTCGAACGAGTGCACGAGTCCGACGACGTGATCGAGGTCGCCGTCATAGACCGGGATCCGGCTGTACTTCGACTGCGCGATGATGCGGACGATGTCGGCGGCCGGCGCTCGCAGCTCGACGGCGACGATGTCGGCACGCGGGGTCATCACCTCGGCGACCGTCTTCTCGCCGAACTCGACGACGCCGCTGATGATCGCGCTCTCGGCGGGCGCGCCGACTCCTTCCATCTCTCCCTCGCGGAGCAGGTCCTCGAGGGCGTCGCGCGGCGTCTCCGCCGCCGCTCCCGCGCGCCGCGTCAACGGGCGCGTGATGAACGCCGACAGCCGGACGACCGGGCGGAAGCCCCACTCCAGCAGGCGCAGGAGCGGCGTCAGCGTCGCGACGAGCGCCGTGGACCAGCGCCGGGCGACGGCGCGTGGCACGAGCTGCCCGCCGACGAGCAGGGTCAGTGCCGCGACCACGAGGGTGCGGAGCAGTGCGAGCCCATCCGCCTCGAACGCGAGCAGCGCGCCGAGCGCGAAGACGAGCGACGCGATGCCCATCGCGGCGGCGATGAGCAAACGCTGTGGCCGCTCGATCCCCGGCGACTCGAGCGCCCCGCCGAGCCGCGTCTCCGCCCAGTGGCGCAGCCAGATGCGGCTCACGGAACGCACCGCGGTCGCGGCCGCCGTGAGCCACGCGACGAGCAGCGTGAACAGGACGAGCAGCGACGCACCGGTCACGCGCCGCCTCCGGCCGCTCGGGGCTGCGGCACCACGTACACGCGCTCGACCCGGCGCCCGACCACCCGCTCGACGACGAAGCGATAGCCGTCGAGTTCGAGCATCTGACCGGCGCGCGGCACCTGCCCCACGAGCTCGTAGACGAGTCCACCGACCGTCGTCACGTCGTCGCGCGTGAAATCGTGGCCGGTGAGGTCGGTCAGCTCCTCGAGCGTGATCCGCGCGGAGAGCCAGAGCGCGCCGTCGGCGCCGCGCACGACCTCCGGCTCGACGGCGTCGTGCTCGTCGCGGATGTCACCGACGATCAACTCGAGGGCGTCCTCGAGCGTCACGAGTCCCGCCGTGCCACCGAACTCGTCGGCGACGATGGCGATGTGGCGGTGCGTCGCGCGGAACTCGCGGAGTTGCGCGTCGACGGTCTTGCCGCCGGGGATGAACACCGCCGGCCGCACGAGCGAGAGCCAGCCGCCGGCCGGCTCGACGTCGGCCACGATCGACGGGAGCAGGTCCTTCGCGTACAGGATGCCCACCACCTCGTCGACGACCCCGTCGAACACGACGAGCCGCGCATGCTGCGCGCTCCGCACCCGGTCGACGAGTTCCGACCACGAAGTCTCCTTCTCGACACCGACGATGTCGACCCGCGGCACCATGATCTCCTGGACCGTCGTGCGGCCGAGCGAGAACACCCCCTTCAGCATGACGGCCTCGGCCGGCGTCGCGTCGGCCGAGACGACCTCCCGGAACTGCTCGATGCTCTCCTCCCGGTCCTCGGCATTCGGCGCGGGCGGCGGGAGCAGATCGAGCAGGAACGCGTCGCACCAGCGCCCGAACGCGACGACGGGGCGCAACACCCCCTCGATGCCCACGACGACGGGGGCGATGGACTCGAGCGCCGGCGCGCCGAGGTCGTCACCGGCACTGCGGGCCGCGACCTCGGCGAGCACGATGATGACGATGCCGAGCAGGATGACCACCGGCGCGACGTCCGCGGCCGGCAGCCCCGACGAGCGGACCGCCACCGACGACGCCGCGCCGGCGAAGAGCAATGCGAGGATGCGGGCGAAGGCGAGCGCGCGATGCGTCGGCTCGCGCCGCGCGAGGAGCGCCGCGGCCCGCGATGACGCTGGAGGCTCGTCCTCGTCGAGCGCCAGCAGGGCGCCGTCGGCGAACGCGCAGAAGGCCGCGGCGGCGGCCGACGCGAGCGCCACCACGAGCATGAGCAGCGTCATGGCGCGAGAACGGGCAGTGCCCGGCGCAGCAGCGCTTCCTGCCGCCGCCACATCGGCGAGGCCTCGCGCCCGGCGCCGGCGGGATGGTCGTAGCCGAGCACATGGAGCACCCCGTGCACGACCAGCCGGACCAGCTCCTCTCGCACGCCGACGCCGGCTGCGGCAGCGTTCACGCGCGCCACGCCCGGCGCGATATAGATGTCGCCGACGAGCGGCGCGCCCCGTTCGCGGCGGAACCCGAACGAGATCACGTCGGTCGGACCGGCGTGCCGCAGGTGCCGCGAGTTGAGTGCCGCGATCGCGTCGTCCGCGAGCAGCGTCACCGAGATCATCGCCGCGCGCTCCTTCTCGGCGCGCAGCACCAGCCGCACCACATCGGCGAGACGTGCCGCCGCGACCGGAGATCGCACGCCGTCGGCCGTGACGGCGACGACGAGTCCATCGCGACCAGTGCCGCGGGCGCGCAAGCGCCGGGTCACGCGCGCTCGCCGTCGCGCACGCCGTCGCGCTCGTAGGCCTTCACGATGTCGCGCACGAGCCGGTGGCGCACGACGTCCACGTCGGTCAGGTACTGGAACGCGATGCCGTCGATCCCCGGCAAAATGCGCTCCACCTGGAACAGCCCGCTCTCCTCGCGCTTCGGGAGGTCGACCTGCGTCTTGTCGCCGGTGATCACGGCCCGCGAGTTCACGCCGAGGCGCGTGAGGAACATCTTCATCTGCGCCGACGTCGCGTTCTGCGCCTCGTCGAGGATCACGAACGCGTCGGCGAGCGTGCGTCCGCGCATGTAGGCGAGCGGCGCGATCTCGATGATGCGCGTCTCGAGCGCCTTCTGCACGCGGTCGGGGGGCATCATGTCCTCGAGCGCATCGTAGAGCGGACGCAGGTACGGGTCGACCTTCGCCTGCATGTCGCCCGGCAGGAAACCCAGCGACTCCCCCGCCTCGACCGCGGGGCGCGCGAGCACGATGCGCCGCACACGCTTGCGCGCCAATGCGTCGACCGCCGCCGCCACGGCGAGGTACGTCTTGCCCGTGCCGGCAGGCCCGATGCCGACGACGATGTCGTTGTCGGCGATGGCCTGCAGGTATGTCGCCTGCCCCGCCGTCTTGGGCTGGATGATCTTGCGCACCCCGGGAAGCACGATGCGCGCGCCCGACGACGCCGCGCCCCCTTCCATCGACATGCGGAGCACGTCGTCCGGTTCGAGCGCCTGCCGCTGGCGCGCGGCGTCGATCATCCGCTGCGCCACGACCGCCGCCTTCTCCACCGCCTCGACCGCGCCGGTCAACGCCATCGCGTCGCCCCGCAACGTGACCCGCACCGGGAGCAGCTTCTGCAACTCGACCAGGTTCGCGTCGGCGACGCCGGCGAGCGTCAGCAGGTCGGCCCCCTCCGTCGAGAGCCGCTGCGTCACCTGATCGGTGCCCGACGACGACGTCAGCATGCCGTCGGCCATCAGCCGGCCTCCGGTCGGATGTGCAGCTCCTTCAGGTCCTCCGCCGGCACGAGCGTCGGCGCGCCCTCGAAGAGCGCGCGCGCCGCGGTCGTCTTGGGGAACGCGATGACGTCGCGCAACGACGTCGCGCCCGAGAGGAGCATCGTGATGCGGTCGAACCCGAACGCGATGCCGCCATGCGGCGGCGCGCCGGCGCGCAGCCCCTCGAGCAGGAACCCGAACCGCCGCTCCTGCTCGGCGACGTCGCCGATCCCGAGCAGCTCGAACATGCGCGACTGGACCGCGGCGTCGTGCGTGCGGATGCTGCCCCCGCCGAGCTCGAGCCCGTTGAGCACGACGTCGTACGCGGTCGCGCGCCACCGGTGCGGCTCGTCCGGATAGGCCGCCATGTCCTCCGCCTTCGGCGACGTGAACGGATGGTGCACGGCGCCGAGCGCGCCCGTCACCGGATCGCGGTCGAACATCGGGAAATCGTACACGATGAGGAACCGGCGATCCCCCTCACGCACGAGGCCGAGCCGCTGCGCGCACTCCTGGCGCACGCGGTCGAGCGCGGGGTTCGACACGTGGTCGGCCGCGGCGACGAAGAGCGCGAGCGCGCCCTCCTCGAGCGCGAGCGCGGCTTCCGCCTCGGGGGTGAAGAACTTCGCGATCGGTCCGTCGAGCTTGCCGTCGACGCGCTTGAGGCGCAGCAAGCCACCCGCGCCGGCTCCCTTCGCGAGCGCCTCGAGTTCGTCCACCTGCTTGCGGCTCCACGACGCCGCACCCGGCACCACGATGCCGCGCACCCGGCCCCCCGCGGCGAGCGCCGATTGCGTGATGCCGAACTCCAGCGGCCGGAAGAGCGCGCTGTGGTCGCGGATCTCGAGCCCGTACCGCAGGTCGGGACGGTCGCTGCCGTAGCGCTCCATGGCGTCGGCGTACGTCATGCGTTCGAAGTGCTCGGGCGCGTCGTAGCCGCCCTCCTTCCACAAGGCACCGATCAGGCCTTCGGCGAGGGCGAGGATGTCCTCCTGCCCGATGAAGCTCGCCTCGATGTCGATCTGCGTGAACTCGGGCTGGCGGTCGGCGCGCAGATCCTCGTCGCGGAAGCAGCGCGCGATCTGGAAGTAGCGGTCGAAGCCGCACACCATGAACAGCTGCTTGTAGATCTGCGGCGACTGCGGCAGCGCGTAGAACTCGCCCGGGTGCACGCGGCTCGGCACGAGATAGTCGCGCGCCCCCTCGGGCGTCGGCTTGGTGAGGATCGGCGTCTCGAGTTCGAGGTACCCGCGCTCGCTGAGGTAGCGCCGGGTCACCTGCAGCAGCCGGTGGCGCAGCACGAGCGCGGCCTGCAACTCGGGGCGCCGCAGGTCGAGATAGCGGTGACGCAACCGCAGCTCCTCGGCGGGGAGCTTCTCCCCCTTGCCGCGCGCCACGGGGATCGCCGGCGTCACGGCCGGGCTGAGCACTTTGAGCGAGGTCGCCCGGAGCTCGACCTCACCCGTGCCCATCTCCGCGTTCTTCGTCTCCGCCGAACGTTCGACGACCGTCCCCTCGACGAGCACGACGCTCTCCACCCCGACGGCGGCCGCCGCCGCGATCACCTCGGCGCTCGCCCAATCGGTGCCGAAGGAGACCTGCACGAGCCCCCCACGGTCGCGGAGGTCGAGGAACACGATGCCGCCGAGGTTGCGCGAGCGGTGCACCCAGCCGCCGAGCGTGACGCGCGAACCCGCGTCGGCCACGCGGAGGGAGCCGGCGAGATGCGTACGAAGGGACGTGGCGAGCGAAGGAGTCAGGGTCACGAGCGTGAGTCGCGGCGCCGCAGAACGACGCCGGCCATGAAGGTGGAGAAGAGGAACCCGAGGAGAGCACCGGTGGTGTCGGCGATCCAGTCGCCGAGCTCCATGCTGCGCCCCGGGATGAACTGCTGATGCCACTCGTCGAGCGCGCCGAAGCACGAGATGGCGGCGACGACCATGAGGCCGCGCGCGAACACGCGCGACCGCCATCCGTCGCTGCCCACCGAGCGCGTGATCAGCGCGCCGAACACGCCATACATGACGAGGTGCACGACCTTGTCCGAATGCTCCGGCAACCCGCCCGGGACGGGCGGGTTGGGCCACGAGGTCGCGACCTCGATCACGAGCGCCCACACCACCGGCGGCACCAACCGAGAGACCCGCGCGTTCACGCGGCCTCGGCCCGGCGGATGGCGTCGAGGAATCCGGCCGCCGTGGTCGCGCCCACGAGCGCGGCGCGCGAGTCCGGCGCGTGCATGATCCGCGCGATGCGCGACAGCACTTTCACGTGCTGCCCCGTCGCCGACTCCGGCGTGAGCACGAGGAACACCACGCGTACCGGGGCGCCGTCGGGCGACTCGTAATCCGGCACCGAGTCGATGAGTCCGGCCGCGAGCCGAAGCTCGGGCGCGAGGTCCGTGCGGCCGTGCGGCACGGCGAGTCCACCCCCCATCGCGGTGCTGACCTGCCGCTCACGGTCCTCGACCGCCGCGACGATGCCATCGAACGTCGGCGCGTCGGCATCGGGGACGGCCAGACGCACCAGTTCGCGAAGCAGATCGGCCTTGGCATGGCTGCCGAGCGGAACGCGCACGCGCTCCGTTGAGAGCAGCTCGCTGAGCAACAGTCGGACTCCGGGCGGAAGTGGGATAAATATAAGGCACGCCGTCACTTGGTGGTAGCTGACGGGTTGACCGTCCCCCCTCTCTCCCGATAGCTTCAAGTGTATGTGGCGCAAAGCTTTTGCCGTAGTCCTGACCCTCCCTGTGTGCGCCGCAGCCCAATCGAGCGCGATCCCGGGGCGCGACCTCCTCACCTTCCCGATCGGCCTGGTCGTCGAGGCTCCGGCGACGGGGGGCGTGAGTGGCGCCGGCATCTGGAATCCTGCCGCGACCGAGCTCGCCGACAGCAACCGCTGGCGGCTCTCGGTGGGTTCCATGAACGCCCCCACCGACGTCGCCGTGACCGCGCAATTCTTCGCGGTCTCGCACGCATGGCTCGGCACCACGTACACCGCGTCGATGACACGCGCCAACGTCGGCAAGCTGCTGCGCACCGACACCGACCCGCTCACGATCGGCGACGAGATCCAGTACCAGACCGTATTGCTCTCGCTGCAGGCGTCGCGTCGCCTGCTCCCACACCTCGTCGCCGGCATCGCCGTGCGCAGTCGCAACGGCCGCCTCGACGACGTGAGCCGCACGAGCACGTCGGTCGACGTCGGCGTCGTCGCCGACCACCTCACGCCGCTCGACCTCCGCGTCGGCGCGTCGAGTTTCCTCCTGAGTCCCTCGGCGATGTCGCGCGAGACGGCGTCGCTGCTCGCCGGCGTGGATGCGCGGGTGATCGCGCGCGACACGTCGCACACGATCCGCGCCGGCTATTCGTTCCAGCGCGCGAACGGCCTCTACACCGAGCACTTCGTCTACGGCTCGGGACGATGGGACAAGCTGGAAGTGCGCGTCGGCACGGCCGAGACGGCGATCTACCAACAGACGAACTGGCGCATGCGGTTCGGCGTCGTGTTCCACCACGGGGGGTATCTCGTGGGGGTGGCGCGCGAGGAGACGCCGAACGGCTTCGCCCCCAGCTATCAGTTCACCCTCAGCTCCGTGTTCCCGTGAGCGCGCGCGTGAACCTGCTCGACCTGTCGCCGGCAGACGCGGAGCTCGCGCTCCGCGAGTTCGCGGTGGCCCAGGGCGAAGGTGCGTACCGGGGCAGCCAGGCCGCGCGCCATCTCTGGGCGTCGCCGGTGGCGACGTTCGAGGCGATGAGCGACCTCCCCGCCGCCTTCCGCGCGCGGCTCGCCGAGCACTTCGAGCTTCCGCGCCTCGGGTTGTCGGCGCACCAGGAATCGACGGACGGCACGCGGAAGTTCCTCTTCCGCATGCACGACGGGCAGGCGATCGAGACCGTCGCGATCCCGGACGACGGACGCCTCACCTTCTGCATCTCGTCGCAGGCCGGGTGCCCGCTCGCCTGCGCCTTCTGCGCCACCGGCGCGATGGGGTTCGCGCGGAACCTCACGCCGTCGGAGATCGCGGGGCAGGTGCGCGAACTGGCGCTGCTCGACCCGCCGTTGCGGGCGACGAACATCGTGTTCATGGGGATGGGCGAGCCGCTCATGAACTGGAAGTCGGTCGACACGGTGCTGACCATCCTCAACAGCCCGAAGGGCTTCGGGATCGGCGCGCGCCACATCACCATCTCGACGGTCGGCTGGCTCCCCGGCATCGAGGCGCTGGCGCTGCGACCGGAGCAGTTCCGCCTCGCGATCTCGGTGCACGCGCCGAGCGATGCGCTGCGCGCCACGCTCATGCCGGTGAACATCAAGTTCCCGCTCGACGACGTGATCGCCGCCGCGGCGACGTTCGACCGCCGGGTGACGTTCGAGTACGTGATGCTCGGCGGCGTGAACGACCAGCCGGAGCACGCGAGGATGCTCGCCGCGCTCGCCAAGCGGTGTCGTGCGTTCGTGAACCTGATCCCGCTGCATCCCGGCGGCGCGATGGGGTTCACCCCGACGTCACCGTCGGAGATCGCGAAGTTCGCGCGCACCATCCGCGGCCTGGGTGTGGAAGTTGCCATCCGGAAGAGCCGCGGCATGGACATCGCCGCCGCGTGCGGACAGCTACGGGTGGAGCGGCTCGCCCGGCGGCGTCCAGCGACGGCCGATGAGGATCGTGAGGTCCAGATACCGTGAGGTGTCGGGGCGCGCTTCGGCGCGCGCCGCGCCGAGGGCCCTGACGGCGAGCGCCGCCCAGTCGGCGTGGCCGCTGCGGTCGAGCACGAGCGACGAGTCCTGCGGCTCGCTCGAGTTGCCGTAGGAGACGACGTCGAATCCCGCGTCGCGCATGGCGAACATCGCCTGGCGGGCGAGCCCCCTGGTCCCCGTGGCGTTGAGCACCTCGACCCGCACATGGAGGCTCTCCGGGACGACACGCCCGACCGGTCGCGACGCGGCCGCGGGCGTCGCGGTGAAGCGCCGCCAGGAGCGGTACCGATATGCCGCCCATCCCGCGCCGCCGAGGACGACCAGGGCGAGCAGGATCCACCGTCCGATGTGGCGCCCGCGACGGGGCGCCGTGTCTAGCGTACCGAGTTCCACAGCCCCACGCTCTCGGGGAAGAGCGCCTTCCCCTCGCGCAACGTCCACTCGAGGCGCATGCGCACGACCTGCCGGAACACGCCGTCGAAGTCGCGCGGCAACTGGGCGGCGAGGAACGCGCGGTCGGCCTGCTGGAAGCGCCGTCCGGGCTCGAGGAAATCGGCCATGAAGAGCGCGCGCCCGGTGCGGTCCCACGCGGGATTCCCGACCGTGTGGTAGCGCACCGCGAGGATCACGCCAGTTCGCGACTCGCCATGCCGCTCGAGGTAGGTCGCCGCGGCGGGGCCATGCAGGACGTCGGGGGGCGCGTCGGAGAACGGACCGCTGGCCGTGAGGGCGCGCAGTTCCGGCTCGGGCGCGTCGCGCAGCGCATCGTGCCAGAGGCCGACGTCGTGCCACGCGGCCGCGTCGTTGCTCGCCAGATGCATCTCGTGCGCCCAGCGATCGAGCAGCGCGGTGACGCGCTCGATGTGAGCGCGCCGCTTGTCCCCGACCTGCGCCCAATCCGGGAGCCGCATCGCGTTCGGCGCCATCAGACCACCGTGGTGGTGATGCGCTGCGCGAGGTCGTTCAGGCTCGTCACGACCTCCCGAAGGCCCTGCACGGCGCCGGTGAGCTCGCGCAGCGCCGAGGCCTGGTCGACCGCGGAGTCGGCCACCTGCACGGCGCCCACGCGATTGCGCTCGGCGATCTCCGACACGCGGGCGACGCGATCGAGCAGCACGGCGAATTCCGCCTGCTGCGATTCGGCGTTGCCGACGATGCGCTGGGCGCGGTCAGCGCTCCGCGCGGTGCCACTCACGATCTGTTCGAGGGCGACGCTCGAGCCGGTCGAGAGTTGCTCGACGTCGGCGACGAGCGCTTCGCCGCTCCCCATCTGCTCGCCGATGCGGCGCATCTGCGACGAGAAATCGACGAGGATCTCCCCCGCCTGGTCGCTCGCCTTGCGGCTCTGCTCCGCGAGCGCCCGCACTTCCTCGGCGACGACCGCGAACCCGCGCCCCTCGGCGCCGGCACGCGCCGCTTCGATCGCCGCGTTCAACGCGAGGAGATTGGTCTGGTCGGCGATCTGCGCGATGACGGTGATGAATTCGGTGATGCGCGACGTCGCCGCGGTGAGCGCCGAGACCTGCCAGGCGCTCTCGCTGACGAAGCTCTTCGCGCCGACGAGCCGCTCGATGGCCGTGCCGATCTGCCCCTGGCTCGCCGCCGCCGTGTCGGTGGCGGCGCGACTGGTCGCCGCCGCTTCCCGGGCATCGGCGACGACGCGCCCCGTCGCCTCGAGCATGCGCTGCGACATCTCGAGACTGGACCGTACTTCCTCTGCCTCTTCGGCGATGCCGCGCGTGATGTCCTGCACGGTGAACGCCACCGACTCGCCGCCGGCCTGCAGCCGGTTCGCCGATTCCGTGAGCGTCGCCAGTTCCTCGCTGAGCTTCTTCACGGTGTCGAGGAGCGGGCCGCGCAGGTCGTAGATGTGCAGCGTGGTCGCGAGCTGGTTGGCGAAGCGCTTGACGAGCATCGCCTCCTTCGCGCCATAGGCGTTCGCCTTGTGATGTTCCAGCTCGAGGATGCCGACGCTGCGTTCGCCGAAGCGGAGCGCGACGGCAAGCGCCGAGCGGACTTCGGGGCGCGGCCGCTCGATGCGCGCGTCGCGCGTCGAGTCGCGGATGATGACGGGCTCCTCGCTCTCGAGCGCCAGCGAGCGCAGCCGCGCGCCGTCGGCGGCGGCAGGCACGGGCGTCTCGAGCAGCCCGACGCCGCCCTGGTAGGCCACCATCGCGTGGCCGTCGACGATGCGGCTGATGCGCAGCGCCCGCCAGTCGACGAGCCGGTGCGCGAGCGCCTCGATTCGGCGGATCGCCTCGGCCAGCCCGCGATCACTGGCGATGACCTGCTCCATCGCGAGGATCGTGTTCAGCTCCTCGGCGGCGATCGATTCCTCGATGATGCGGCGGAGCAGCAATCCCGCGAAGAGGATCACCGCCCCCACGACCGCGGTGCCGAGCCATCCGAGCAGCTGCAGCGCGGTGACGATGACGGCCACGGCCGTCGCGCCGGCGCCGTAGGTGAGCACCTCGTAGCGGAGGATGAGGTTGCGCTCCTCGCGCAGCAGCTTCCCGCGCACGAGGAGCGAGAAGTACAGCAGCAACCGGCTCACGACGAAGTGCGCGAGCAGGAAGAGCGCCATCGCCGGGATGAACTCGGGTCCCGTCGCGGCCCCGCCGGCCGCGCCGAGGAGGTGCGCCGCCCACGCGTAGAGACCGTACGAGACGAAGAGCGCGAGCGTCTCGCGTCCGGCGTTGATCCACGACACCTCGAGCTGCTTGCGCAGTATCATCCAATCGGCGGCGAGGAGGCCGACGAACAGCGCGAGCGCCGCCGTCGTGGGGCCGACGACGAGCGAGCCCCCCGTGGCGATGATCATCAGCAGGTTCAGCGCGCCGTACTTCGTGACGGGCAGCTGGTGCCGGCGGAACTCGACCGTCGCGACGACGAGCGCCACGAACGGCAGGAGGTGAACGGCCCACGACGTGTCGAGCCACGCGGCGAACGCCAACGCCACCGTGCCCGCCAGCGGGACGAGGCGCGCGTGGAGCGCGATGAGGCGGTCGTTCACGCCGCGTTCACCCGTCGAGCGCGGCCCGCAGTTCGCGCACGAGCGCCAATGCCTCGTCGACGCTGCGCTCGGCGGCCTGCACGATCGCGCTGCCGACGACGACGCCATCGGCGACCGCGCCAACCGCGCGGGCGTGCGCCGCGGTCGACACGCCGAAACCGACGCAGATCGGGAGGTCGCACACGGCGCGAAGCTGCGCCACGGTCGACGGCAGCGACTCCGGCATCGCGTCGCGCACGCCGGTCACGCCGAGCCGGCTGATCAGATAGACGAACCCGCGTCCGTGCCGCGCGATCTCCCCCATTCGGGCCGCCGGCGTCGTCGGCGCGACGAGCCGCACGAAATCGAGGGGGCCACGCCCGAACCACGCCTCGCGCTCCGGATCGGCGCCGACCGGCAGGTCGGTGACGAGCACGCCGTGCACCCCCGCGTCGCGAGCGCGCTGCAGCACGTCGTCGCCCGCCGAGAGGAGCGGATTGAGATACGAGAAGAGCACGACCGGGATCGGCACGCGCGCCTCGGCGATGAGCGCGAGGGCGCCGTCGAGCGTCATCCCCTGCTCGAGCGCCGCCTGCGAGCTCCCCTGGATGATCGGCCCGTCGGCCACGGGGTCGGAGAACGGCACGCCGACCTCCACCACGTCCGCCCCCGCGTCGGCGAGACCGCGCAGGAGGGCGAGGCTGCGGGCACGGTCGGGATGGCCAGCCGTCATGTAGCACACCAGCGCGCGGCGTCCTTCGGCCCGCAGCGCGGCGAATCGTGAAGTCAGCACGTCAGATGAAGTAGTCGCCGACCCGGATGCCATAGCGCTCGGGGTCGGCCGTCTTGATGATGGTGCGCCGGAAATTCCCCGATTCGTCGGGCTCGGCGAGATCGACGAGTTCCCCGGGGAACTTCACGTTGCCGAGGTCGTCGCTCACGATGAGCGCCATCGGCCGCGAGAGCATCTCGGGGTTGGGATTGTTCGAGTGGACGATCGCCAGCTCGAACGTGTCGAGCACGACGAAGGTCCCCACGGGATAGATGCCGAGCAGGTTCACGAACGCCTTCACGATCACCGGGTCCATGCCGCGCCGGGGATTGTCCCGCATCTCGGCGAGCACCGACGCGGGGTTCATCGGCTCCGTCTGGTACGAGCGGCGCGACGTCGCCGCGTCGAACCCGTCGGCCACGGCGATGATCTTGCTGAAGAACCCGATCGCCTTGGTGCGCAGCGAGCGCGGATAGCCCGTGACGTCGCGCCGCATGTGGTGCTCGTAGGCGACCATCATCGAGCGATAGGGGAACTCCTGCTGTTCCTTGAGCTGGAAGAGCGCGAGCACCCCCATCCACGGATGCGACGCGATGAGCCGCCATTCGTCGTCGGTGAGGAGGTCCGGCTTGTTGACGACGGCGAGCGGCACGCGCGACTTCCCGATGTCGTGGAACAGCGCCGCGAGCCCGAGGTCGTACAGCTGGAGCCGGGTGAGCCCGAGCCGGCGGCCGAGCGCGACGCCGAAGATGCACACGTTCACCGAGTGCGTGAACGTGTAGTCGTCGTAGTCCCGGATGGTGGTGAGTCCCACCAGCGAAGTCTCGTCGGCGAGGATCTGGTCGACGATCCCCTGCACCACGCGCTTCACCTTGCGGATGTTCGGGCTCTGGCCGAGCCGCACCGAATTCATCACTTCCTTCGTCGCCGCGACCGACTGCGCATAGGTGCGCTTGGCCGCCTCCTTCGATTGCGACCGGTGCTTCTCGTCGTCCTCGGACTCCACCGGCGGCGCGAGCTCGAACGCCGTGACGCCCGTGGTGTCGAGGCGCTGCAGCAGCGTCGCGAACCGGTCGGCCGGCACCTCGCCCTGCGGCTGCAGGAGGAACGCGAGCAGCACCGTCCAGTCGCGGGCGGCCGGACGCGACACGATGCGGATCACGCCGACGCCGCTCCCCCGGCACTGCGAGAGCAGGTAGCTGAAGGTCGTGTAGTTGTCGAGGTCGAGACGCAGGCGCGTCGAGTTCACGAAGATGAACTCGCCCGACACGCGGAACTCGAGCTCCCCCTCCTTGCTCCGCAGCTCCTCGGCGATCGCCGTGAGCTCCTCGAGCGACTTCTGGACGACGGAGTTCTCGATCGGGTACATCCGGATGCTGCGGAGCGCGCCGTACAAGCCGAGGATGAAGTTGCGCCCCATCGCGCGGACGAACCCCTCGCCGCCGGCATCGCCGACCTGGGCGATCGACCCAGAGACCCGCGACGTCGGGCGGTTCACGGGCCACCGACCTTCAGGGCGCGATTCACGGCCGTGCGCACGATCACGTCTTTCTCGGCGGCGGCTTTCTGTAGCGACGCCTGGGCCTTGGGCGTGCCGACGCGACCGAGCGCGAGCGCCGCGCAGGCCCGCACGTCGGGGTCTTCCTTGCGCGAGAAGAGCCCGCTCTTCGGATTGAGCAGTTCGTCGAGATAGGGCACCCCCGCGTCGCCGCAGAGCGTGCCGTACAGTTCGAACACCGACACCCGCTCGGTACGGTCGAGCTCCTTGAGGTCCTTCGACTTCAGCATCGTCGTCACGCGCGCGAGGGCCGGGCGGTACGCCTTCGCGGTGAGGGCGCGGATCGCGCCGAGCCGCACGTCACGGTCGGTGTCGTCGAGCGCGCGCTCGAGCGCCTGCAGCGCGCCGGCCGTGCCGATCTCGACGAGCGCGGTGACCGCCGCCACCCGCAGGTCACGCGCGCCCTCGACGAGCGCCTTGCCGAGGGGAGGCACGGCCGCCGGCGTCTTGAGCGCGGCCGACCGCTTCACCGCTTCGAGCGCGACGACCGGGTCGTCGGAGACGATGAGCCGCACGAGTTCCGCGGTGTTCGATTGCGCGAGGCGGTCGGCCGCCCGCTCGAGCAGCGGACGCAGCTGCGCGTTGCGCAACTGGCCCAACCAGTGGAACACCGTCCCAAGTGCGGCCGGGCGCAGCCGCTCGAACAGCCCCTCGAGATCGGCCGCGGCGGGCAGTGTCGCGGCCTCGTCCATCGCCTCGATGAGCTGCGAGAGCGCCGAAGGCTCGCTGAGCCGGTCGGGAAGCCGGGCGAAGGACTGCCGGATCTCGGGCGGCAGGTCGCGCGCCCGCTCGAGCACCACCTCCACTTCGCGGAGCAGGAACGCGACGATGCCGAACTGCCGGCCAGCGAGGAGGTGGAGCGTGAGCGCCTCGATGTCCTGCGCCACCTCGCGCCGCACGAGGGGATCGGGCTGGAGCTCGAAGATGTCGAACAGCGCGTTCAGCACGCCGTGCCGGAGGTCCATCTGGTACTCGCGCTCCGCCTCGCGACGCAGGTACTCGATCTCCCCCGCCTCGAGGAAGTAGAGCGTCGAGTCGAAGTCCTCCATGCGCACGAGGCCGGACGCCTTCGGCGACTCCTGCATCGCGCTCGACCCCTGCCCCGGCTTCCCCTCGCCCTCCTGCGCCTCCTCCTTCGCGTCCTCGATCGCCTCGATGGGGTTCTCCACCACCTCGCCGGGCCCCACCGGCCAACGTCCCGCCGTGGCCGTCTGGTCGAGCGGAAGCGCCGGATCGCCGGAGACGTCCACGTAGCGATACGTGAGGAAGCTGAACTCCTGCTCCCACAGCAGCGTGAGCAGGTCGTCCTCGTGGTCCTGCGCTTTCCGCACGCGCGGGATGATGTCGAGGAGCCACTCCAGCTCCTGCCCCTCGAATCCGGGAGCGAGCGTGATCTCGCGGACGCCGTCCTTGTACAGCGTCCACGGCAACGAGTCGGACGCCTTCTCCGGCTCCTCACGCACGACGCGTCCCATCCACGTGAGCTGGGAGTCGCTCACCTGCAGCGGGAGCGAATCCGTGTGCTCCCAGATGGGGGCGAAGGTCGCCCGGAGATTCTCGAGCGACTTCAGGTACGTCGGGTTGTTGTGCATGTACAACTGATGCGCGCGCACGGTCTTATCCAGCTGGCGCAGCATCTCCTCGACCAACGCCGGCTCGAACGGCGGTTCGGGGAGCTCCGTCGCATTGTTGGACACTGTCGCGCGTGGCGAGTTCACTCTGGCAAGATACCCATTTCCGCGACCTGCGCCACGTCCTTGTCTCCCCGTCCGCTCACGCACAACAGCACCGGGTCGCCGGATGCCCACCGCCCGGCGTTCTGCATGATCCATGACGCTGCGTGGGCGGTCTCGAGCGCCGGAATGATCCCCTCGAGCCGGCTGAACCGGCCGAACGCGTCGAGCGCCTCCTGGTCGGTCACCGACACGTAGGTCGCCCGCCCGGTGTCCTTGAGGTGGGCGTGCTCCGGCCCGACGCCGGGATAGTCCAGTCCGGCCGACACCGAGTGCGCCGGGTGCACCTGCCCGTGCGCGTCCTGGAGCAGGTAACTGAGCGCTCCGTGCAGGACGCCGGGGCGTCCCTTCGACAGCGACGCGGAGTGCGCGTCCGTCTCGAGCCCGTGCCCGGCCGCCTCGACCCCAACCAATTCGACGCCGTCGTCGGGAACGAACGCATGGAAGATCCCCATCGCGTTCGAGCCGCCGCCCACGCAGGCGACCACGGTGCGTGGCAGCCGCCCCGCCCGCTCGAGCATCTGCGAGCGTGCCTCGCGCCCGATCACCGCCTGGAAGTCACGCACCATCCGCGGATACGGCGCCGGCCCCACCACCGACCCGATGATGTAGTGGCTGTGGTCGCACGTCGTGACCCAGTCGCGGATCGCCTCGCTCGTGGCGTCCTTGAGCGTGCGCGTGCCGCTCGTCACCGGCACCACCTCGGCACCCAGCAGCTTCATGCGGAAGACGTTCAGCGACTGCCGCCGCATGTCCTCCTCCCCCATGTAGACCACGCACGAGAGCCCGAGCCTCGCGCACACGGTCGCCGTCGCGACCCCGTGCTGCCCGGCGCCCGTCTCGGCGATGATGCGCTGCTTCCCCATGCGCTTCGCGAGGAGCGCCTGCGCCAGGGCATTGTTGATCTTGTGCGCGCCGGTGTGGTTCAGGTCCTCGCGCTTCAGCCACACCGGCGCGCCGACCACGGCCGAGAGGTGCGGCGCATCGGACAGCGGCGACGGCCGGCCCACGTAGTGGCGCAGCGCCGAATCGAGCTCCGCGTGGAACGCCGCGTCGGTCGAGGCGTGCGCGTATGCCGCCTCGAGCTCGTCGAGCGCCGGGATGAGCGTCTCGGGCACGTAGCGCCCGCCGAATGCGCCGAAGCGCCCGGTCTCCATCAGGTCCGTCGTCACACACCACTCCCGCGCACCGCCTCGACGAAGGCGCGCATCTTCAGGTGATCCTTGATCCCCGGCGACTGCTCCACGCCGGACGACACGTCCACGATATCGGGCGCGATGGCGCGCACCGCCGCCGCCACGTTCGAAGGGCGCAGCCCTCCCGCCAGCACCACGGGGGTGACGCCGCGCACCGCATCCAGCGAACGCGCGAGCGCGTCCCACTCGAGCGTCACCCCCGTTCCGCCCAACTGCCCCGGCACGCGCGCATCGAGGAGGACGGCGTCGGCCTCGCGAAACAGCTCCTCCGCCCACTCGGGGAGGAGCGACCCCTCGGCGCGCGCCACGGCCCACACCGCGCCGCCGAAGCGTGCCCGCACGCCACGCACGTCGGCGGCGCGCGGATCGCCGTGCAGCTGCACCACGGTCAGGCCCACGACCCGCGCGACGTCGCGCACGACGTCGGGCCCGTCGGCGCCGAACACGCCCACCCGGTCAACGCCGGCACCGGCGCCGGCGAGCACGTCGCGCGCCCGTTCGGGAGCGAGCGAACGCGGCCCTCCGGCGAAGATCGCGCCCACGTACGACGCGCCGAGCGCGGCGGCCTCGCGGGCGTCGCCCTCACGGGTAAGTCCGCAGAACTTGACGCTAACCACGCGAGTGCCTCGTGACGCCGACGAGCGCGGCAAGCCCGGCGCCGCCGTCGGCGGCCGCCGAGAGTGCCGAACCGACCAGCACCGCGTCGGCTCCGAGCGACGCGGCGCGCTCGACCCCCGCACGGCTCGAGATACCGCTCTCGTACACCACGATCCGCTCGGGCGGGATGCCCGGGACGAGCCGTTCGCTCACGACATCGTCGATCTGCAGCGTCTCGAGGTTCCGGTTGTTCACGCCGATCACCGCGTCAGTCACCGAGAGGGCGCGCTCGAGTTCGCCCTCATCGCGCACCTCGAGCAGCACGTCGAGCGAGAGCGTCTGCGCGGCCCGGGCGAGGGCGGCGAAGCGCGACGGCGGCAGGGCGCGGGCGATGAGCAACACCGCCGAGGCGCCGGCGACCCGCGCCTCGAGCAGCTGGACCTCGTCGACGATGAAATCCTTGCGCAGGAGCGGAAGCGGCGTCGCCGCATGCACGGCGCGCAGGTCATCGAGCGACCCGCCGAACCGCGCCGGCTCGGTCAACACGGAGAGGGCCGCCGCGCCCGCCGCCGCGTATGCCACCGCCCGCTCGGGAGCGTCGAGCCCCTCGTTGATCGCCCCCTTGCTCGGGCTCCGGCGCTTGATCTCGGCGATGACCTGCACGGCATCGCGACGCAACGCCCCGCGGAACGAAGGCACCGGAGGGCAGTCGACGACCGCCCGCTCGAGCGCCGCCGCCGACCCCCGCGCGCCGGCGGCCCGCTCCCGCGAGGCGGCGGTGAGCTCCCCCAACGGTCCGGTCGGCGGAGTCCACGCCGCTCCCTGTTGCGCTTCGGTCAATGTTCGGATACCGTTACTTCGGGTGTTGTTCGGGCGTCATCCGACGCAGAGGACGCATCCGTCGCACGACGCACACTCCAGCAGGGGCAGCCATGCCGCTCACGAAGCGCCAGCGCCAGATACTCGACTATCTCTCCAGTTACTCCGCGGAGCACGGATACGCGCCGAGTTTCGAGGAGATCGCCGCCCAGTTCAACTATAACTCGCTGGCAACGGTTCACGAACACCTCAGCAACCTGGAGCGGAAGGGGTACATCAAGCGGAGCTATAATGAGAGCCGCTCGATCGAGATCCTTCCCTCCGACGTGCTTCCCCGGGCGGTCGAGCTCCCCTTGCTGGGCGCGGTCGCGGCGGGCTTGCCGATCGAGTCGATCAGCGAGGAGACCGTCAGCGTACCGGAGGACTTCGTGCGCCGCGCCGGCAATCACTATGTGCTCCGCGTGCGCGGCGACTCGATGGTCGACGACCACATCACCGACGGCGACCTCGTCGTCGTGCACGACCGGCAGACGGCCGACAACGGCCAGATGGTCATCGCCATGCTCGACGACAACTCGGCGACGGTGAAGCGCTACTACCGGGAGCGCGACGGCCGGATCCGGCTGCAGCCCGCGAACGACTCGATGGCGCCGATCTACGTGCACGAACACCAGATGCACGTGCGCGGCGTCGTGGTCGGGGTGATGCGGCGCTTCTAGTCGCGCGTCAGGCCCGGGGAGTGGCGGCGCCTCAGCGACGGGGCGCCGCTTTTCGCAGCCGGTCGAGCGCATCGCGACCGGCCCCTTCGCGCAGCGCCTGGCGGGCCAGTGAGAGGGCGCTCTGGAAATGCCCCGCCAGCCCGGCCACGTAGATCGCGCCCGCCGCATTGATGAGCACCGCCGACCTTGCGGCCGCCGACCCCTTTCCCACCAACAGCTGTTCGATGAGCTCGGCGTTCTCCGCCGGCGATCCGCCGGCGAGTTCGCGCGCATCGATGGCGTCGACACCGAGGTCGGCGGGCTCGAGGGTCCAGCGCCGCATCTCGCCCTCCTGCAACTCGAGCACGGTCGTGCGGCCCAGCGGGGAGATCTCGTCAAGTCCCGGCTCGCCATGCACGACGAGCGAATGGCGCGTGCCGAGGGCGGCGAGCGCCTGGCCGATCAACTCCAGCCGGTTCGCGTCGGCGACACCGATGACCTGGCGCCCGGCCCGGGCGGGGTTGGCCAGCGGGCCGATGAGGTTCATGACCGTCGGCACGGCGATCTCGCGGCGCACCGGTCCCACGTGGCGCATCGCCGGATGCATCGTCGGAGCGAACATGAACACGATGCCGGCACGCTCGAGCACCTCCCCCATCGCCGCGACAGGGATGTCGATGGCGATGCCGAGCGCTTCGATCACGTCGGCGCTCCCCGACTTCGACGTGAACGAGCGGTTGCCGTGCTTCGCGACGCGCGCGCCGGCGCCGGCGGTGAGGAGCGCCGCGGCGGTCGAGATGTTGAAGGTCGGGATGCTGCCGCCCCCCGTGCCGCAGGTGTCGACGAGGGTGTCGGGGCTGTCGGCTTCGAGCACGGTCATGGCGTCGCGCAGCGCGCGCGCCGCGCCCGCCACCTCGTCGGCGGTCTCGCCCTTCACGCGGAGCGCCATCAGCAGCGCGGCGATCTGCGAGGGAAGCCCCTCCCCGCTCATCACCGTGGCGAAGGCGCGCGTCGCCTCGTCGACGCTGAGCGAGGCGCCATGCGCGAGCTGCCGCACCGCGTGCTGCAGCGCGTTCTGCGCGCTACTCACCGCGCATCGCCCCCATCAACCGCTCGGGGAGTCGCGCCTCGCTCGCGAGGAGCGAGATGACGCGGCCGAGGAGGCCGACGCGCTCGACGTCCTCCTCGACGAAGAGGCCGCGCTGCGCCCGGTTGGTGAGGTTGACGACGCCGACGAGCTCGTCGCGCAGCACGAGCGGGAAGCTGATGAAGGAGCCGGTGGTCAGGTACTCGTCGCCGAGGAGCGGCTGCGCGGCGGCGTCGCTCGCGTCGACGACGAGCATCGGTTCGCGCGTCGACGCGACGGTGCCCGCCACCCCCTGCCCGAGCACGATCGTCGCGCCGAGGCGGATGTGCGGCGCGAGACCGCGTCCGGCGGCGAGGTAGAGCCGCCGCGGGTCGCCGGGCACGGCGAGGAAGAGCGAGCAGCGCAGCGCCTGCATGTCGTCGCCGACGAGCGCGAGGAGCGCTTCGGCGAGCCGCAGCGGCGTCTCGCTCGACGCCGCCAGCGTGAGCACGCGCTCGATGAGATAGAGGGTGCGGGTGCGCTGGCGCAGCGCCTCGCTGCGCCGGTGCAGTTCGACGTGGGCCTGCTCCAGTTGCCCGACGGCGGCCATCAGCTGACTCTCCAGCGCGGCCAGCCGTCGCGCCGAGCGCCGCTGTTCCTCGGCGACCTTCGCCGACTCGCGTTCCACGGCCACCGCGTCGGAGGTGCCCGGAGTGCGGCGGGCCCGGTCGAGCGCGCCCTCGAGCTCGGTGAGCTTCTGGACGTACTCGCCGTGCAGCCGCTGCACGACGTCCTCGAGCGTCTGCACCGCTTCGGCCTTCGCGTCCCGCTCGGCGAAGCGCTGGAAGGCGAGTTCGAAGAGGGCCGCCATCGGGGCGAAGCGCTCGGCGGCGCGGGTGGTGAACACGTTGCGCGGTTCGACGAGCGCGAGGAGCGCCGAGAGCTGCCCCTCCTCCCGGAGCCCGAGCAGGGAGAGGAAGCCGCCGGCGTCGGCCATCGGGAGGGCGAAGAGGCGCGCGAACTCCGGCGACTCTTCGGCGAGGTCGGCAAGGATGCCCCCCGCCTGCACCGTCTGGAGCGCCGCCTTGGGGAGTTGCTCGATCGCCGTCTCGAGCGGCTCGCGCTGTACGCGTCCGCCGGCGGCGAGGGCACGCTCACGCACGAGCCCCGCGCGGGCGTCGATGCGCAGCATCGCCACCCGGGCCTCGCGATCGGTATCGGCGATGCCTTCGGCGAGCGCTACGAGTGCGGCATCGAGGTCCGTCGCGGCACTGAGGGCGTGCGCGAGGGAGGCGAGGGTGCGTGGCGGCATAGGGCGTCATACACGCATCCGGAACGGAAGCGCTCTGCAGGCGAAGGTTGCGGTGGACGGCGGGCAAAGTCAATCGCTCTCTAAAGATTCGCGTTTGCTTGATGCGAGGTGCGCGCCGGGCTATTTTCCGTGTAATGGCGGGACGCGTCGTCCAACTCGTTTTGCACTATGATGGCAGCGACTTCGCCGGGTGGCAGGTGCAGCCGGCGCAGCGCACGGTGCAAGGCGTGCTCGAAACGGCCCTGTCGCGCCTGTGCGACCAGCCGGTGCGGGTGACGGGCGCGGGGCGGACGGACGCGGGAGTGCATGCGCGCGGGCAGGCGGCCGGCGTGTCGGTGCCCGCGCATTGGACGGCGGAGCGGCTGCGGCACGCGGTGAACAGCCTCCTCCCCGGCGACGTGTGGGTGGCGCGGGCGCACGAGATGGCGCCGGCGTTTCACGCCCGGTACAGCGCGACCAGCAGGCGCTACAGTTACGCGGTGGGACTCGACGAGGCCGCCCGCTCGCCCTTCCGGCGGCGGTGGGAACACGCCTTCCTCCGGGCCCTCGACCGTGAAGCGCTCGACTGGTGTGCGGAGCGGATCGTGGGCACGCATCGGTTCTTCGGCTTCGCCGTGCGCGGCACGGCGCCGGCGACCGACGACCACCGGTGCGAGGTGCGGCTCTGCCAGTGGCGCGACGCCCCGGGCGGCCTCGTGCTCGAGCTCGAAGCGAACCGGTTCCTCCATCACATGGTCCGCTTCCTGGTCGGCACGATGCTCGACGTGGCCAGCGGCCGCCGGCAGCGGGAGGAACTGCTCGCGCTCCTCGTGGCGACGGCGAACGACGACGTCTCGCCGCCCGCGCCGCCCGAAGGATTGTGCCTGGACGCCGTGACCTATCCTGACGACCTGTACCTCACCGCCTGAGACCCGATGAGACTCTTCCTCGCCACCGCGTCACTCGACGACATCCGCTGGGCCACGACGGCCGGCCTCATCGACGGCATCGTCGCCACCCCGACCGTGGTCGCGTCGGAGCTGCCCAACGCCGACGTCCGCGAGGTGGTCGCCGAGATCGCCCGCGCCACCCGGCTCACGCTCTGCGCGAGCGTGCCCGCGGTGGGCGCCGCCGAGATCGTGAAGGGCGCGCGCGACATCACGAAGCTCGCCGAGAACGTGATCGTCGCGATCCCGTTCATCGAGGACGCGGTGCCGGCCATCGCGAAGCTCTCGGCCGACGGGGTGCGCGTCGCGGCGACGCTCGTGTACTCGGCGGCACAGGGGATCCTCGCCGCGAAGGCCGGCGCGTCGATGGTGACGGTGGCGATCGACGCGCTCGACGCCGTGGGACAGGATGGCGTGGGCGTGCTGCGCGAGTTGCGCGCGGCGTTCGGCGACGACACCGAATGTGACATCGCGGCGGCGGGACCGTCGAGCGCGTCGTCGTTCGCCGCCTGCGCCGCCGCCGGCGCCGACGTCGCGATCGTCACGCCGATGACGCTGCGCTCGCTGATGCAGCATCCGCTCACCGACCGCGGCCTCGACCGCTTCCTGACGGTGATCTCGCGCCGGGCGAAGCCGCGGAGGGCGCGGTGATGCTGGTGCGGCTCACGCCGCTCGGCGCGGCGTTGCTCGTGGCGTGCGGCGGCGCGTCGTCGCCGTCGCCGTCGGTGGCGCAGGGGACGCGCCCGCCCGAGGTCGCGCCGGTGCACATCGACGCCTCGCGCCGCACGGCGATCACCGAATCCGTCGCCAAGGTCGCGCCGTCGGTGGTCACCGTGCAGACCGAGGTCGTGCAGCGCACGCAGTCGACGCCGTTCGACTTCTTCTTCGGACGGCAGCCCGAACAACAGGTGCAGGCCGGCATCGGCTCGGGGTTCATCATCCGTGAGGACGGCATCATCATCACGAACGCGCACGTCGTGGCAGGGGCGACGAAGATCAGCGTCGCGCTGCGTGACGGCACGACGTACCCGGGCACGCTCAAGGGGATGGACGAGCTCAACGACCTCGCAGTGCTGAAGATCGACGCGAAGAAGCTCCCCGTCGCCACGCTCGGCACGTCGCGCGGGCTGCTGATAGGCGAGTGGGCGATCGCGATCGGCAATCCGTACGGATTCGTGCTCGGCAACACGGAGCCGAGCGTGACGGCCGGCGTGATCAGCGCCACGGGACGCAACCTCACGGCGCGCGCCGAGGGGAACGGGTTGTACGTCGACATGATCCAGACCGACGCCTCGATCAACCCCGGCAACTCGGGCGGTCCGCTCGTCGACGCCGTGGGCGAGGTGATCGGCGTGAACAGTTCGATCTACTCGCCGTCGGGCGGATCGGTCGGGCTCGGCTTCGCGATCCCGATCGATCGCGCCAAGCGCGTCGCCGAGGACCTGCTCGCGCACGGCAAGGCGCGGCGTCCGTGGATCGGCGTCAAGATGGAATTCCCGCAGCTCACCGGCACGAACGCGCGCGAGGCGTTGGCGAGTGGCGCCACCGTGAAGAGCGTCGTGCCGGGGTCGCCCGCGGCGTCCGCGGGCATCCAGCCCGGGGACGTGCTCGTGCGCTCGCGCGACCGCGTGCTGCGCAACGCGTACGACTGGGAGGCGGAGCTGCTCGAGCTGCGCGTCGGCGACAGCGCGCCACTCGTGGTGCGGCGCGGCGGACGGGAGTTCCAGGCGAACGTGCGCATCGAGGACCTCCCCGAGGTGACGGCGGAGAAGGTGGCCGTGCTCAAGGAGCTCGAGCTCGTCACGCTCACGCCGGCGATCCGCGGGGAGCGCGGCATCCGCGCGACACGCGGCGCCCTCATCGTGAGCGTGGCCAAGACCGTCGCCGACAACCTCGGGATCCAGAGCGGCGACGTGATCGTGCAGATCGGCAACACGGCGATCGGGTTCGTGAACGTGACCGACGCCCAGCAGGCCAAGAGCGTGCTCGAGAGTCTCAGCGGACGCGGACAGATCCGCATGTTCTTCGAGCGCGGCGGGCAGATGTTCTTCTCCGACTTCCAGATCGGGCGATGAGTGCTCACCTGAAATACAGTTCCCCGCTCTCCGAGCGGTACGCGTCCAAGGCGATGCTCGAGCTCTGGTCGCCGCAGACGCGGCACGGGCTCTGGCGCCGCCTGTGGCTCGCGCTCGCCGAAGCCGAGCGCGAGCTCGGCATCGACATCCCGACGGCGGCGATCGACGACATGCGCCGGCACCTCGACGACATCGACTTCGACGCGGTCGCGCGGTACGAGAAGCGGTTCCGGCACGACGTGATGGCGCACGTGCACGCCTTCGGCGACGCCGCGCCCGCGGCGCGCGGGGTGATCCACCTCGGCGCGACGAGCGCGTACGTCACCGACAACGGCGACCTCGTGCAGATGCGCCGCGGCCTCGAGCTGCTGCGGGCGCGGCTGCTCGCCGTCGTCGGCACGATGGCGGCGTTCGCGAGGCAATGGCGCGCCGAGCCGACGCTCGGGTACACGCACCTCCAGCCGGCACAGCTGACGACGGTCGGGAAGCGCACGACGCTCTGGCTGCAGGACCTCGTGCTCGACCTCGCCGAGCTCGACCATCGCATCGCGCACCTCCCGCTGCGCGGCGTGAAGGGCACCACCGGCACGCAGGCGAGCTTCCTGGAGCTGTTCCGCGGCGACCACGCGAAGGTGCGTGAACTCGACCGGCGCGTCGTCGCGGCGATGGGGTTCCCGGCGTCGATCCCGGTGTCGGGACAGACGTACTCGCGCAAGCTCGACGCGCAGGTGCTCGACGTGCTCAGCGGGATCGCGGCGAGCGCCGCGAAGTTCGCGAGCGACCTCCGCATGCTGCAGGCGTTCGGCGAGATCGAGGAGCCGTTCGAGAGGGAGCAGATCGGGTCGAGCGCGATGGCGTACAAGCGCAACCCGATGCGCTCGGAACGCATCAATTCGCTCGCCCGGTTCGTGCTCTCGCTCGAGGCGAACGCCAACCAGACGCACGCCGTGCAGTACTTCGAGCGCACGCTCGACGACAGCGCCAACCGCCGACTCGTCCTTCCGGAGGCGTTCCTCGCGACCGACGCGATCCTCATCCTGCTCGAGAACGTCGCCGGCGGGCTTGAGGTGCACCCGGCGCGCATCCACGCGCGGGTCATGGAGGAGCTGCCGTTCATGGCGACGGAGTCGCTCATCGTCCGTGCCGTCGAGGCCGGGGGCGACCGGCAGCAGGCGCACGAGGTGATCCGGCGCCACAGCATCGCCGCGGCGCGCGCGATGAAGGACGACGGCGCCGCCAACGACATGCTCGAGCGGCTCGCCGGCGATCCCGCGTTCGGCGTGCCGATCGATGACCTGCGCGCGGCCGCCGACCCGCACCGTTACGTGGGGCGGGCTCCGCAGCAGGTGGACGAGTTCCTCGCCGAGGTCGTGGCCCCCCTGCTCGCCCGCCATGGCGCCCCCGCGGCGCCCACCGAAGAGGTGCGCGTATGACGACGCTCGTGGGGACGACCGACCTCCCCCTCCCGCTGCTGCGACGCGGCAAGGTGCGCGACGTCTACGCGGTCGGCGACGACCGGCTCCTGCTGGTGGCCAGCGACCGCGTGAGCGCGTTCGACGTGGTGATGCGCGAACTCGTGCCGTTCAAGGGCGCCGTGCTCACGCAGATCACCGCCTGGTGGCTGCGGCAGTTCGAGGACGAGATCCCGCACCACATGCTGAGCCGCGACGCCGACGAGATCGTGCAGCTCGTGCCGGAGCTCGCGCCGTACCGGCGGACGCTGGCCGGCCGCACCATGCTGTGCCGTCGCACCGAGGTGTATCCGGTGGAGTGCGTGGTGCGTGGCTACATCTCCGGCTCGGCCTGGAAGGAATACCAGGCCACCGGCACGCTCGCCGGGGAGCGACTCCCCGCCGGCCTGCTCGAGAGCAGCCGGTTCGAGCGCCCCATCTTCAGCCCCGCGACCAAAGCCGAGACGGGGCACGACGAGAACATCACCGTCGCGACGATGCAGGAGCGGCTCGGCATGGACACCACCCGCGAACTCGAGCGGCTCGCGCGACGGCTCTACGAGCGCGGACGCGACGTCGCGGCGGCCCGCGGCATCATCATCGCCGACACGAAGTTCGAGTTCGGGTTCGTCGACGGGCGCGTGCTGCTCATCGACGAGGTGATGACCCCAGACAGCTCCCGCTTCTGGCCCGCCGACCAGTACGCGCCGGGCCGCTCGCAGCCGAGTTTCGACAAGCAGCCGCTGCGTGACTGGCTCGACGCCGAACGCCGCGCCGGCCGCTGGGACGGCAACGCGCCCCCCCCCACTCTTCCCGACGAGGTGGTCGCCGCCACGAGCGCGCGCTACCTCGACGCCTACGCGCGCCTCACCGGGGCCGCGCTCGACCGCACGAGGCTCATGTGAACGTCGCCCGTGAAGGTATCCCGTTCATCGTCGTCGCGATCGTCATCGCGGCGGGCGGTTTCGCGCTGGCCCTCGGACGGCGGTCCTGGGCGCTCTGGCTGCTCGCCTTCGTGCTCACCATCGTCGCGCTCTGGGTGGCCTATTTCTTCCGTGACCCGGAGCGCACCGGCGAACGCGGCGACACGCTCGTCATCGCGCCGGCCGACGGCCGCGTCGTGCACGTCACGGAGGTCGACGAACCGACGTTCGTGCACGGCAAGGCGCTCCGCATCTCGATCTTCATGAGCGTCTTCAACGTGCACGTGAACCGGTACCCGATGAGCGGCACGGTCGAGTACGTGCATTACAATCCCGGCAAGTTCCTCAACGCCGCCGTCGAGAAGTCGAGCCTCGAGAACGAACAGATGTCGGTGGGGCTCGTGTCGGGCGCGCACCGGATCCTCGTGCGCCAGATCGCGGGGCTCATCGCGCGGCGCATCGTGACGTACAGCAAGCCCGGCGACGTCGTACGGCAGGGCGACCGGTTCGGGCTCATCCGCTTCGGATCGCGCGTCGACGTCTTCGTCCCGACGACGAGCCGCGTGCGCGTGAAGATCGGCGATTCCACCATGAGCGGCACGACCGTGCTCGCGGAGCTGCCGTAACGTGCGCCGCCCCCGCCTCCCCCGCCCTTCGATGGTGATGCTGCCGAACGGATTCACCCTCGCAAACCTGTTCTTCGGCATCTACGCGATCGTCAGTGCGTCGCGCGGCCAGTTCGACCTCGCCGTGAGCTGCATCCTCGTCGGCGGCGTCTGCGACGCGCTCGATGGCCGCGTCGCCCGCGCGACGAACACGGGAAGCCGCTTCGGCGAGGAACTGGATTCGCTCGTCGATGCGGTCTCGTTCGGCCTCGCCCCGGCGCTGCTCCTCTATTTCGCCGTGCTCCGTCACGAAGGGTGGGACTGGATCTTCGTCTTCCTCTTCACGGCGATGGCCGTGATGCGCCTCGCCCGGTTCAACATCGAACAGGCCGGACACGCGAAGACCTACTTCCGCGGCCTCCCGAGCCCCGCCGCGGGGGGCGTGCTCGCGTCGTACTGGTGGTTCAGCCAGACACCGATCTACCAGCAGACCTCGATCGGCGACCTGCCGTGGCACACCGTCGTGCAGTTCCTGATGGCGGGGCTCGCGTTCCTGATGATCAGCAACGTGCCCTACCTCGCCTGGCCGACCTTCAACCTGCGCACGCTGCGCGGCGTCGTCGGCCTGCTGATCTTCATCGGCCTCGGCGTGGGCCTCGTGTTCCTCCCCAAGTCCTTCTTCTTCCCGGTGGGTCTGCTGTACGTCATCACCGGCGTCCTCGCGGCCGGCGTGCGCGGCATGCTCGAGCGGCAGGGGCCGACGACCGCCGAGCACGAAGCGGTCTCCCCCGCCGACTACGGCGTGGAGCTCGAGGAAGAGGAGGACGATGAAGACGACATCGAGATCGCGCCTCCGCCGCGCGAGACCGAAGCGACGCGCCGCAAGCGACGCCGCCGTCGCGGCCGCCGCGGCCCCAATCCACCGACCGACTCGCACTCTTCAGAGGGTTCCCCGGAATGACCCGCTTCAAAGTGGCCGTGCACATCGTCCCCCGCCGCGGCCTCCTCGATCCGCAGGGCAAGGCCGTCAGCGACGCGCTCCACACGCTCGGTTTCGACGCCGTCTCCGACGTGCACGTCGGCCGGCATCTCGTCATCGAGACGTCGGCGAAGGACGCCGCCGCGGCGGAGCATTCGGTGCGCACGATGTGCGACAAGCTCCTCGCGAACCCCGTCACCGAAGACTTCGAGATCGCCGGCGTGGTGGCC
>JACQBG010000039.1 GCA_016194585.1 Gemmatimonadota bacterium | reverse complement strand
GGGGCCGTCGCGGCTGTCGACGATCGCGACGCGCACGCTCTGGGTGCCGAAGTCCACTCCAGCGACGATGGGCATGATCGGCTCAGTGCTGGTGGACGTCCCAGCCGAGGTACTTCGTCGTCGCCTCGTGCACCGCGCCCGCGACGCTGCCGAACGTGCTCGCCACATGGTGCTCGAAGCCGTGCGTGCAGATGTGGCGGAGCAGCTCCTGCAGGCGCGGGATCTGCACCACCCCGGCGCCGCCGAACGTCTTGAGCGGGTCCTTCGTGAAGGCGCCCTCGCCCACGTACCCACGGATGCGCCCGCTCCGCTCGTCGGTGGAGAAGCGCGCGAAACTCATCGCCCCGGCCTTCACCTTGCCGGTGATCGTGCCCCAGGTGTTCTCCCGGCCGACCGTCCCTGCGATGATGGCCTGATAATCCATCGCCGACGCGTCGAAGAACGACTTGGGGAGGTTGCTGCAGTGGAAGCAGACCGCCTTGTCGGGGTCGTCGCCGTAGTTGTTGTTCCAGTCGAGGAGCGCGGCCGGCGTCTGCGAGGCGAGCGTGAGGGCGTGCATGCTCACCGTGCCGCAGACGTCCACCTCGCACGCGCTCGGCAGGTTGGCGTCGCTCATCATGCTCATGAGGGTGCAGGGCACGACGCCGAAGAACTCCTCGAGCGCCGTCCAGCACTGCACGGCGCTCACCGTGACGTCGGCTTCCTTCATCCAGCGGTCGATGACGAGGCCGAGCTTGGCCATCTTCACGAGCGCGGCGGCCGGCACGTCGTCGGCGTCGACGTAGGCGCGCATCGCGTCGAGCTTGCGCTTCACGGCGCGGTCGGCGTCGGGGAGCTTCTGGATGCGGCCGAGGATCTCCGAGAGGTCGACCGTCTCGACGGCGATGCCGGAGGCCTCGAGCAGCTTCTCGCTGTAGCGCACCGTCTTGAAGGCCGCCGGGCGCGCGCCGATGGCGCCGATGCGGGCCGTACGCAGCCCGCGCACGACGCGGCAGACGGCGGCGAACTGGCGGAGGTCGGCGTGGAACGAGTCGCTCTCCGGGCGCTGCGTGTGCAGCGAGGTGAGGGTGTACGGGATGCCGTACTGCGTGAGCACGTTGCACACCGACATCTTGCCGCAGAAGGCGTCGCGGCGGAAATCGAGTCCCATCTTCGCCGGATCGTCGCTCGTCGCATGCACCAGCACGGGCACGCCGAGTTTCGCCAGGCGGAGCGTCTCGGCCACGGCGCGCTCGTCGCCGAAATTCGGGAGCGTGACGATCACCCCGGCGATCGTGTCGGCATGCTTTCGGAAGAGAGCGGCGCAGGCCTTGGCCTCGTCGCGGCTCTCGACCGCGCCGTGGCGCGCCTCATCGAGCGAGAGCGCCACCGCACCGTACCCTTCGGCCTTGAGCGCGGCGAGCATCTCGTCGCGTCCCGTGCGGGCCAGGTGGGCGGGGAAGAACCCGCGATTGCCGACGACCACGCCGAACGTCATGCGCTCGCCGCGGGGTGCGGAGCTGGCTTTGGAAGCGGCCTGCGCCGCCTGTTTCGCGGCGCGTTGCGCGGCGAGCTTCCCGCCGGCGTTCGACTTCAGTTGGTGCACGCGCATCAGGTCCTCGACAGCGAGGCGAAGTTGGAGAGAAGCGGCCACTGCGTAGCCACGGATGAGCACGGATGGAACAGCGGATGGGCACTGATCGGAACAACATCAGGGGGAACCGCCCTCTGCGCGTAACACTGTACCGGGCGCCGTCGCCGCACAATGGAGTCGCGCCCCCGCGTTGACACCCCACGCCCCCTCCGTAGCTTTTCGGGAGCGCGCCAACCTCAGCCCGCACCGCCGCCGCGTCGTGACCACGCCCCCAACGCCGAACGTCCCCGCCCGGAGTGCCGCCAGCGCACTCGCACGCTCGCCGCAGGCCGGATTGCTCGCCGTGCTCCTCGTGCTGGGCGCCGGGCTGACCTTCGCCGCCGGCTCGCACGCCGATCCGCTCACCGGCGCGAGCATCAACAACTTCCTGAACGTCCACACGCTCATCCAGATGGCGACCGACGCCAGCAGTTTCGCCATCATGGGCGTCGGCGCGACGATCGTCATCATCTCGGGGGGCATCGACCTCTCCGTCGGCGCCGTCTACGCGCTCGCCGGCGTGACGATGGCGATGGTGCTGCGGGCCGCCGCGCCCCTCGACCCGGCCGTCGCCGTGGCGCTCGGACTCGCCACCTGCCTGCTCGTGAGCCTCGCCTGTGGCGTCGCCAACGGCATCATGGTCGTCGGCCTCGACGTGCACCCGTTCATCATCACCCTCGGCACGATGTGGATGTTGCGCGGCCTCGCGTTCGTGACGAGCAAGGCCGAGAGCATCCTCGTCCCCAGCGCGCTCACCGCCGTCGCCAAGGCGCCGCTCGGACTCGGGACGGCGCTCTACCCGGTGCCCCTGCTCGTGATGATCGCCGTGACGGTCGTCGGCACCGCGTACCTCGCCCGCACCGTGATGGGGCGACACGTCTTCGCCGTGGGCGGCAATCCGGAGGCCAGCCGGTTCGCGGGATTGCACGTCGGTCGCATCCGCCTCGGCGTGTACGTGCTCTCGAGCCTCGCGGCCGGCCTCGCCGCCTTCATGGGGGCCGCCTTCTATGGTAGCGCGACCTCTTCCGACGCCAACGGGTACGAACTGTATGTCGTGGCGTCGGCCGTCGTCGGGGGCGCGAGCCTCTCCGGTGGCAAGGGGAGCGCGCTCAGCGCCACGCTCGGCGCCATCCTCATCGTCATGATCCGGCAGGGGATCCGCACGTTGCACCTCGACCAGAACTACGAATGGATCATCATCGGCGGCGCGATGGTGCTTGCCGTCGTGTTCGACCAGCGCGGCACGCGATGGCTCGCGCGCCGCGCGGCGAAGAACGCCGTCGCCCGGCCGTCCTCGCCCCAATGACCTCGCTTCCCCACGGAGCTCGCATGTCCCGTTCGACCTCGCGCCTCATCGCCCTGACGCTCGCCACCCTCGCCGCGGCGTGCGGCGGCACGAAGGAGCAGGCGGGGGCCGGCGCGGCCGGCGGCAAGACGTTCACCATCACCCTCATCGCCAAGAGCTCGACGAACCCCGTGTTCCTCTCGGCGCGCACGGGCGCCGAGGCGGCCGCGGCCGAGCTCTCCAAGTCGCTGGGGACGACCATCAAGATCGACTGGCGCACGCCGCCCAACGAGGACGCCACCGTGCAGGCGCAACGCATCGCCGAAGCGGTGAACGACGGGACCAACGCGCTGCTCATCTCCACCAGCGATGCGGGGAAGGTGACGGGCGCCATCAACGAGGCGGTCGCGCGCGGCGTGCCCGTGATGATGTTCGACAGCGACGCCCCCGACTCCAAGCGCTTCTCCTTCTATGGTGGTGACGACGCGGCGATCGGGCGCCAGGTGATGGACGAACTCGCCACCCAGATGGGGGGCAAGGGGAAGGTCGCGATCCTCGCCGGCAACCAGAACGCGCCCAACCTCCAGAAGCGCGTCGCCGGCGTGAAGGAAGCGGCCGCGAAGTATCCGGGCATCAGCATCGTCAGCACGTTCTATCACGCCGAGACGCCGCAGGATGCCGCCGCCGAGGTGCTGCGCGCCCAGAACGCGTACCCCGAGATCCAGGGGTGGGCGATGATCGGCGGGTGGCCGCTCTTCACCACCTCGCTGCTCACCGACGTCGACCCCAAGAAGGTGAAGATCGTCTCCGTCGACGCGCTCCCGGCCGAGCTGCCGTATGTCGAGAAGGGGCTCGCCCCCGTGCTCCTCGCGCAGCCGGTGTACGACTGGGGCTACGTCTCCGTGAAGACCATCGTCGACCACGTGCTGCTCAAGAAGGACGTGCCCGCGCACGTGAACATGGAGCTCATCCGCGTGAGCAAGGACAACCTCGGCACGTGGGCGCGGCAGCTGAAGCAGTGGGGCTTCACCGACATCGACCCGAAGTACCTGGCGCTCCCCAAGTAACGCCGCCGTGGCGCCCGCGGTCCGCTTCACCGGCATCACCAAGCGCTATCCCGGCGTCGTCGCGCTGCACGACGTCGCGTTCGACGTCGCCGCCGGGAGTTGCCACGCCGTCTGCGGCGAGAACGGGGCGGGGAAGAGCACGCTCGGCAAGCTGCTCGCCGGGATCATCACCCGCGACGCCGGCACGATCGAGCTCGACGGCCGCGAGGTGCGCTTCGACGATCCGGCCGCCGCACTCGCCGGCGGCGTGGCGATGGTGCACCAGGAGCTCGCGCTGTGCGCGAACCTCACCGTCGCCGAGAACCTGTGCCTCGGCCGCATGCCGTCGCGCGGTGGGTTCGTGTCGTGGCCCGCGATGCGCGAGCGCGCTCGCGTCCTCCTCGGCGACGTCGGCGCGAACCTCGACCCCGCGCGGCCGATGAGCGACCTGAGCGTGGCCGAGCAGCAACTCGTGCAGATCGCCGCGGCGGTGGGGAGCGGCGCCCGTATCATCGTCTTCGACGAGCCGACGAGCAGCCTCAGCGAGGGCGAGGCCGAGAGCCTGTACGCGTTGCTCGGGCGCCTGAAAGCGCGCGGCGTGACCGTGCTCTACGTGTCGCATCGCATGCCCGAGATCTTCAGGCTGTGTGATACGGTCACCGTGCTGCGCGACGGCGCGCATGTGACGACCGTGCCGACCGCCACGCTCGACGAACGCGAGCTCGTGCGGCAGATGATCGGCCGCGAACTCGGCCAGTACTTCCCGTCGCACGTCGGTGGCGCGCCAGGCGAGGAGCTGCTGAGCGTGAGCGGCCTCACGCGGCCCGGGCGGTTCCGCGACGTCTCGTTCTCGCTGCGCGCCGGCGAGGTGCTCGGGTTCGCCGGGCTCGTCGGCGCGGGGCGGTCGGAGGTGGCGGAGGCGCTGTTCGGGCTCGATGCGCGCGCGACCGGCGAAGTGCGCGTGCGCGGCGAACTGGTGCGCATCGGATCGCCCCGCGACGCCATGAAGCACGGCATCGGCCTCGTCCCCGAGGACCGCAAGGTGCAGGGGCTCGTGCTCCCGATGAAGGCGAGAGAGAACGTGACACTCCCCTTCGCCGATCGCGTGGCGCGACGCACCTGGATGTCGCACGCCGCCGAGAAGGCGCTCACCACCGAATGGTTCGGCCGGCTGAAGGTGCGCGCCTCGAGCACCGAGGTCGCCTGCGCCGAACTGTCCGGCGGCAATCAGCAGAAGCTCGTGCTGGCGCGTTGGCTCGCCGCCGGGAGCCGCGTACTGATGCTCGACGAGCCGACGCGCGGCGTCGACGTCGGCGCGAAGGCCGAGTTGCACGCGCGCATCGATCAGCTCGCGGCCGACGGGCATGGCGTGCTCCTCATCTCGAGCGAGCTTCCGGAGCTGATCAACCTCTCCACGCGCATCCTGGTGTTCCGGAACGGGCGCGTGGTGGGCGAGGTCGCCCGCGTCGAGGCGACGCAGGAGCTGCTGATGCGGCTGATGGCCGGACTGCCGTCGCACGCGGCGACGGCGTAGCCGGGCGTCCGGGCTCAGAACTCCAGCGCCTTCACATACTCCCAGTTGTGCTTCGCGGCGACCAACTCGTCGGCCGGGCTCTCCTGTTCCACGTAGCACGGTTTGGTGCCGATGTCGGTGACCTGCCCGAGGAAGCGGCGGAGGTCGAACACTCCCGCGCCGAGGTCGGTGTCGTGCGAGCGGTCTGCGACGACGTCCTTGAGGTGGAAGCTCACGTATCGCGCGCGGTGCTTGGCGAGGTAGGCGAACGGATCGCCGCCGCCGACCGTCATGTTCCCCACGTCGAGCTGCAGCCACACGATGGCTGGGTCGGTGCGCTCGAGGAACAGGTCGTACGGCACGACGCCATCGACCGGCTTCACGTGATCGGGCTCGTTGTGGAGGGCGAGCCGCACGCCGGACGCTCGGGCCAGAGTGCCGGCGCTGTTGAACCGGTCGGCCCACCGTTTCCACGCGTCGAGCGAATGCAGCGTCTCGTCGGGAAGGCTTGGCACGATCAGGAGCTCATGGCCGATGAGCGTCGCGTCGTCGAGCGCGCGACGCCAGTCGCCGAGCAGGAGCTCCGGGGCGATGTGCGCGGAGGGGGCGCGCAGCCCCAGCGTGCGGAGCGTGTCGCGTACCTGCGTCGGCGTGCGTCCGAAGTTCCCGAAGCTCCAGAGGAGTTCGACGTCGGTGTAGCCGATGGCGCGGACGGCCGCGAGCGTGCGTTCCGGGTCGCGGCGCATCGCCGCGCGCACCGAGTAGAGCTCGAGCCCGATGCGGTCGAGATGCGCCCCGCCGGCGAGCGCGAAGGCGCGGAGCGGATGGGCCGCGAGGGCGCCTCCGAACAGTTGGACGAAGGTGCGACGTTGCATCGAAGCTCCCGGCGTGTGATCGCGTGTGGACCACGCCAAACTATCGAGCCGCGGTGGCGCGCGTGAGAGGTGCGGCGGCTCGCGCCGTGGCGGTTCGCGGTCGGCGCCATCAAGGCCGGCCGCGCGCTGCCGATACTCTGTCTGTGACCTCCAGGGACGGAGCCCCTCCGCCCCCGGCCTGACCGTGCGCTGGAGTCCCGCCATCTCCGTCCCCCTGCTGCTCGCCTCCGTGGAACCCGTGCGCCGGCTCGTGTCGGCGCCGGCGGGCTCGTTCGCGCTGCTCGGACCGCATGGGAGCGGAAAATCGTATTGGGTGCGGCGGGAGTTCCCGCACGCACTCCTCGTCGACCTCGAGGAGCCGGCCATCGCGCGGCGCCTGCGCGCGCGCCCCGACGCGCTCGAAGCGATCGTTGGGCCACGGCCGAACGGCGAACCGGTCGTCATCGACGGCGTGGAGCGCGCACCGGGCGTCGCCGACGCCGCCCGGCGGATCGGCGCGCGCGACAAGCGCTGGCGGTTCATCCTCGTCGCGTCGTCGGCGCGCGCACTCCCGCGCGATCGCCTCGGCCTGTTCGGCCGTCGTTTCGCCCGCGTCAGGATGCGCCCCTTCGTCGGCGCGGAGATGGGACGGCGCTTCCACGTGGCGGAGGCGACGCGCCTCGGCACCGTACCCGCGATCCTCGACGACCCGCGCCCCGTGCTCGCCCGCGCCGATTACTACACGTATTTCTTCCGCCGCGAGGTCAAGGCCGAACGGCTCGTGCCGGACTTCGAGCGGTACGGACGATTCCTCGACGTCATCGCCTCGGCGCACGCGGCGCAGCTCGACGTCGCGCGCCTCGCGCGCGCCTGCGCCCTCGACCGCCGGCTCGTGGCGGGCTATCTCGCCATGCTCGAGGAGCGGTTCCTCATCGAGCGGCTCGAGCCGTTCACGCGGCGTGCCCGGCGGGCGCTGTTCACGCAGCCGAAGCTCTATGTCTTCGACGCGGGCGTGTATCGGGCCCTCCCACCCGACGACGATCAGCCGGCGGAAGAGGTCGAGTCGGCGGCGCTCGAAGGACTCGTGTACCAGCACCTGAGCGCCTGGTGCTCGTGGGCGCCGGGGGCGCAGCGGACGATCGGTTTCTGGCGCACCCGTGCGGGGGCGAAGGTCGACTTCGTCGTACAGTCGCGCGACGAGTTCGTCGCCATCGACGTGCACGATGGCTTCGATCCCGGCGACGACGCCCTCGCCGGCGCCATCGCTTTCCGCGCCGATTACCCCACCGGGCGTGCCATCGTGCTCCACCGCGGCACCGAACGCAGCGAACGTCGCGGGGTGCTCTGCCTGCCGATCGACGATTTCCTCACGCGGCTGCATCCGGCGCGGTCGGTGAGCGTGGCCGCCCGACAGGGTTAGCTCCGGCGCGCCTCCTTCGTACGGCAAAGCGCTACCGCGTCCCCTCCATCCCCCTACTCCTTTCCCGCGCCGCGGCACGCACCGTGGATGGAGCGCCGCCACGCGGCGCCATGGAGGATGCGATGGAACCGCTCACCGAGGCCGCGCTCGACTCGACGTTGCACGTCATCTACCGGCGGCGCGCCGTACGGAGTTACGAACCCACCCCGCTCGCCGAGGGCGTCGTGCGCGACCTCCTCGACGCGGCCGTGCACGCGCCGACGGCGATGCACATGGAGCCGTGGGCCTTCGTCGTCGTGCAGGACCCGGCCGTGCTGCAGCGCATCTCCGACCGCGCCAAGGCGCTGATGATCGAGAAGGAGACCGAACACCGCCATCTCATCAACGCGCCGGGCGCGTCGCCCGCCGGGAAGCATCTCTCGATGCTCTGGGACAGGTCGTTCAACATCTTCTACAACGCGGGCACGCTCATCGTGATCTGCGCCAAGCCCCTGGGCGCGTTCGTCACGGCCGACTGCTGGCTCGCCGCGCAGACCCTCATGCTCGCCGCGTGCGCGATGGAGCTTGGCACCTGCCCGGTCGGCTTCGCCGTGCCCGTCCTCAACACGCCGGAGATGAAGGAGTTGCTCGGCATCCCGGCCGCGATGACCGCGGTCGCGCCGATCATCGCGGGACATCCGCGGGGCGCAGGCGTGCCGGTGTCCAGGCACGCGCCCGAGGTGCTCCGCTGGATCCGGCCGCCAGCCACCTGACCGCTCGACAGGAAGTCCATAACCCGCAAGGTGGTAGCGGTTACTCGCTGTGGTTCGTTCGCGTCGCCGCGCGTAGCGTGCAGAAGCGCGCGCCACTCACCCGCGTGCGTCCGGAGACTTTGACATGAAGACGATCTCGTTCACGCTGAACGGCGCACCGCGCAAGGTCACGATCGAGGATGACCGGATGCTCCTGTGGGTGCTCCGCGACGACCTCGGCACGACCGGCCCCAAGTACGGATGCGGTCGCGCCCTCTGCGGCTCCTGCACGGTGCTGGTCAACGACGAGTCCGTGCGCGCGTGCATGACGCGCGCCACGTCGATCGACGGCAAGTCGATCGTCACGATCGAAGGACTCGCCGCCGGCGACCAGCTCCACCCGATCCAGGCCGCATTCGTGAAGCACGCGGGCTTCCAATGCGGCTTCTGCACGCCGGGGATGATCCTCGGCGCCTATTCGCTGCTCAAGAAGACACCCAAGCCGACCCGCGCCCATATCGCCCAGGCGATGGACCGGCACCTCTGCCGCTGCGGCGCGCACGTGCGCATCGTCGACGCCATCGAGGAAGCCGCGGCCGTGATGGCGGGAGGTGCCAAGTGACCCCTCCAACGATCGTTCCGGGCACCGATGGCACGGGCGCCATGGATCGCCGCGAGTTCCTCTCGCTCACGGGGAGCGGCCTGTTCATCGCGTTCACCATGCACCCGAGGCCGACGCGCCCCGAGCTCCCCGCCGCGGCGCAGCAGCGCGCCGCGACCGACTTCAACGCGTTCCTGCACATCGGCGCCGATGGGCGCGTGACGACGTACGTCGGCAAGATCGAGATGGGGCAGGGGGCGATGACGTCGTTCCCGCAGCTCGTGGCCGACGAACTGAACGTGCCGCTCGCCTCCGTCGACATCGTGCTCGGCGACACGGATCTCTGTCCGTTCGACATGGGCACCTTCGGGTCGCTCAGCGTGCGGCAACTGGGACCGGTCGTCCGCGCCGCGGCGGCGGAGGCGCGCGCCGTGCTGGTGGCGATGGCCGCCGAGAAGCTCCAGCTGCCGGCCGCCTCGCTCGAAGTGAAGGACGGCGTCGTGCAGTCGCGCACCGATGCCTCCAAGCGCGTGTCATATGGCGAACTCACCGCGGGCAAGCGCATCGAGCGTCATCTCGAGGGACCGCCGCCGCTCGAGCCGGTGTCGGTGATGACGATCGTCGGCCGGACCGCGGCGCGGCGCGACGCCATCGAGAAGGTCACGGGGAAAGCGAAGTACGCGGGGGATATCGTGCCCGCGGGGGCGCTGCACGCCCGCATCGTGCGGCCGCCGGCCCATGGCGCGGTGGTCACGAAGAGTGACACCGCCGCCGCCGAGGCCATGCCCGGCGTGCGCGTGGTGCGCGCGGGGGATCTCGTCGCCGTGCTGCACGCGCATCGCGACGAGGCCGACAAGGCGCTCCGCGCGGTGAAGTCGACGGTCACGCCGTCGGCCAATATTCTGAACGAACGTTCGATATTCGCGCATCTCGAGCAGAAGGCCCCTGCGGGGAACACCGTGGCGTCGGGCGGACAGCTCGCGGAGGGCGAGAAGGGCGCGAAGACGATCGTCGAGCAGACGTACCTGAAGGGGTACGTGGCCCACGCGCCGCTCGAGACGCACTCGGCAGTGGCCGAGATGAACGACGGCAAGCTGACCGTCTGGGCGAGCACGCAGACCCCGTTCCCGCTCAAGACGGCGATCGCGCGCGCCGTGAACCTCGCGCCGGAGAAGGTGCGGGTCATCACGCCGTACGTCGGCGGCGGATTCGGCGGCAAGAGCGCCGGCGCCCAGGCCATCGAGGCCGCGCGGCTGACGATGGCCGCGGGCGTCCCGGTGCGCGTGGTATGGGAGCGCGACGAGGAGTTCTTCTACGACACCTTCGATCCGGCCGCCGTGATCAAGATCAAGGCGGGACTCGACGGGGCGGGGAAGATCGTGCTCTGGGACTACACGGTGATCGGCGCCGGAGAGCGTGGCGCCGCGCAGGGGTACGCCGTCGCCAACCACCGCACGCATGTGCGCGGGGGCTGGTCGGGGAACACGGGGGAGCTGCACCCGTTCGGCATCGGACCGTGGCGTGCGCCGGGAGCGAACGCGAACGTCTTCGCCCGCGAGTCGCACATCGACCTGCTGGCCGCGAAGGCGGGGATCGATCCGCTGGAGTTCCGGCTCAAGAACCTCACCGATGTCCGGATGAAGGGGGTGCTGCAGGCCGCCGCCGCGAAGTTCGGTTACACGCCGAAGGCCGGTTCGAGCGGCCGTGGGTATGGCATCGCCTGCGGCACCGACGCCGGCACCTGGGTCGCGAGCATCGCCGAGGTGAAGGTCGACAAGGCGACCGGCGCCATCGAGGTCGTGCGCATCGCCTGCGCGCAGGACATGGGGCTCGTCGTGAACCCCGACGGCGCGCGGCAGCAGATGGAAGGGTGCCTCACGATGGGGCTCGGCTACACGCTCACCGAGGAGGTGCGGTTCGCGAACGGCGCCGTGCTCGACAAGAATTTCGGGTCATACGCCATCCCGCGCTTCTCGTGGGTGCCGAAGCTCGATACCGTGTTCGTCGACAATCCCGACAAGCCGCCGCAGGGGGGCGGAGAGCCGGCCATCATCACGATGGGGGCGGTGGTGGCGAACGCCGTGTTCGACGCGACGGGCGCGCGCCTGACGCAGCTGCCGCTCACGCGCGCGCGGGTGATGCAGGGGCTGGCGAAGGTGAGACGGGAATGACATGACTTCGTCGGAGCGCGGTGGCGGACGTTCCGTCATCGCGCGTGCGCGATCCGGACTTCGGCGGCCGAAGCGCGGTTAACGGAACCCCAGCGCCGCGGCCGCCGAACCCTCGGGTCACCTACGGCTTCTTCTTCATGTCGGCGGCTTTCTCCTTCGCCTCGTCCTGCGGCGATTCGTGCTGCACGGAGCCCTTGCCCGAGATCGCGTCGACGTTCACTTCGTCGATGCCGGACTTTCCAGCCGTCTTGATGTCGAAGGAGTACAGCAGCTTGCCGTCCTCCTCTTCGATCTCGGCGGAGACGATCTTCCCCTTCGGCACGAGCGACCGCGCGGTCGCCGTCGCGGCTTCCGGCGTGACCTTCGCGCGCTTGAGCAATCCCGGCGCGGTCTCCTTCACCTTGACCGCCTGCGCATACGCCGGCACGGTGAGCACCAGCGCAGCGATCACGAGCAAGAATCTGTAGGCTTTCACGGTACGATCTCCTGAGAAGTAGTGGTGCGTTCCGTTCCTGCTGACGTACACATGATCGCCCGCGCGGATGTCAGCAGCGTGACGAGACCTTCGGGGCGTGGGCGGCTCGCCCACGGACCGGGAAGAATCGTCGGGCGCACGCGGGTGCCTCTCCGATCGCCCCGCGATCGATGGAATCCTGGCGACGACCGACGAATGACCGAGGATCTCGGCGGCGCGGAAAGGTGTGTCGCTGCGCCGCTCATCGTCGATGAGCAGATCACGCTGCATGCTGAGCCACACCAGCAGATACGGGATGGTGTCGAGCCCGGCCATGCAGAGCAGGAGCAGAACCGAGCGCCACAGGGTCCGCGGCTCGGTGACGTACCAGATGGCCAGGCCGGCGCTGGCGATGACGTACGACGCGTGCTCGGCCTGATGATTGAAGATCACGGCGTAGACGAGCACGGAACAGAGGAAGCGGCGGCGAAACCTCGGCCCCGGGGCGCTGCGGCGACGCCACACGTGCGGAAACAGGAGTACGAGCGTGCCGGCGACCTGCAACGGCCAGTTCGCGAAGTCCATTCGGAAGGACGCTCTCAGCACGCGCATCACCGACATCCCGAACGAGAGATCTCCGGCATCGGCCATCAGCACGGCGCGCCAGGAGGCATACTGGCGCAGCAGCGTGTCGGGCGACGTCACGATCAGGGGTAGCGCCACGAGCGCCAGGAACGACAATGCGAGGTATGCTGCGAACCGCGAGGGTCTGGTGCGACCGATCGCGAAGGCCGCGCCCACGATCGGGAACAGCTTGACGAGCGTTCCCGCGGCGATCGCGGTCGCGCCCGTGAGCGTTCGACCGCTCTCCAGTGCCCACCACGAGAGTACGAGAACTCCCGCGATGAGGGCGTTGCTGGAGGAGCTCTGAAGCGCGTTGAACGTGGCGGGTGCGATGATCACGAGCGCCATGAGCGCCCGGCGTCGCGACAGCACACGGCGAACAGCGATCACGATCACAGCCGCGTTCACCGCATTCCAGAAGAACAGCCCCCACGGCAGCGCCGGCCACGCGAACGGAGCGAAGAACAACGCGGCGGTCGGACTGTACTTGAACAAGTCGAAGGCCTGAGCCCCTTGTTCCGCGGGATAGCTCGCGTAGAGATCTCGCCCGGCGACGAGATGGTAGAACGATTGGCGGAAAATGGGGAACGTCGTGTGCGCATGCGAGAACACGCCACGTTGCAGGGTGGCCGTGACCACCTCGCCGACGTAAAGCAGGAGCAGTGCGACCTGCGGTTGCAGCAGACGCGCTGCAGCGCGAGGTGAGACCCGCGATGCGCCGAGGCCGGCCGCGTCGGGCCGCGGGGCGTTCAGCGGCGTGTGGAGATGGAGGGTCGGAGCACTCATGACGATCGAGGAGAGCGGTCTGGATGGTGCGACTGGCGCGGGATCCGGGGCGGTCGGGCGCGAGGAGGCGATCCGATCCGGACGAGCAACGCGCACGCGAGTCGCTTTGTGACAAGGAGATGTCGACGGCGCCCGTTCGACGGGCTGGTTCCGCACCGATGGATTCCGTGGCCTATCCGACGGCGGTAGATTGCGGGGCATACAGCGGGGTCTCGAGCTTGGAGGCGCGTTCGTTCATGTGCCGGTGGCAGTTCACGTTCGCAGGCCTCGTGGGAGTATCGTTCGCGCCCGTGCTGCCGCTCCTGGCGCAAGGCTCGCGGGAATCGCTCTCCTCCACCGGCGTGCAGCTCTGTGGTGTCGTCCGCGCCGACGGCGACGGCGAGCCGCTCGCGGGCGTGCGCGTCACCGTCGTCGACGAGGCGTTCGCGACCGAGACGCGTGCGAACGGCGGCTATTGCTTGCGGCTCTTCCATGGGCAGCACCGCGTGTTGGTCTCGCGGCAGGGTTTCGCGCCGCAGGCACTCACGGTCGTGGCGGGCGACGATCCGGACCTCACGCTCGACGTCACGCTCGTGACGCAGGCGTTGCCGCTCCGCGAGGTACGCGTGCGGGCGTTCGCCGCCGATCGTTCGACGCCCATTCGACCGTCCGAGCCGTGGGACGCGGAGCCCGGCCAACGGCGGTTGATGCCTCAGGGGGATCCGGCGCTGAGCGATGCCGATCCGCTGGGAAGCGTGACGTCGGCGCCCGACGGCGTCGGCTCCGGGCCGGAGGCGGGGGCGGCCCTCAGGGTGCGAGGCGGTTCGGCCGATCAGAACCGCATTCTGCTCGACGGCGTACCGGTCTATCTGCCCGCGCATCTGTCGGGCGCGATGAGCGTGTTCAGTCCCGACTTCGTGGACGACGGTCTGTTGCACGCCGGGGTGCCGTCGGCGCGCCTGGGCGGCGGACTCGCGAGTGTCGTCGAACTCCGGTCGCGCGACCCTGAGCCCGATGTAGTGACGACGAGGGCCGGTCTCACGGGCGGACTGGCGAGACTGTCGCTCGGCGGGCCGCTGCCAGTCGGGCTCGGATCGTTCCTCGTCGGCGGACGAGTGAGTGCGCGCGGAGTGCCGGGCTTCGCCGGGGATGCCTCGAACACGACGATCGGCGTGAGAGACCTCTTCGGCAAACTTCGCGTGCCGGTGGGCGCCGGCGTGTTGGAGGTCTTCGCGCTCTCCGCTGGCGATCAATTGGCGTTCGCGACGAACGCCAACGCGGGAGCTGCCGGTGCAGTCGCCGCCGCCGATGGGTCGTCGTCCTCCACGGACGTGGCCACGGCGCTGCAGCCGCCGGAGAACCGGTTCGACCGATCGTCGTCCACCGCGGCGGTGACCTGGTCGAGCGATACCAGTGCGGTGCGGCGCGCGGAGGCGCGGGTCTGGCGAAGCACGAGCGTCACGAGCAGCAGCTGGCTCGCGAGCGGGGGCGCGCTCCGGCTCGACCATGCGTTCTCCAGCCTCGGCGCGAGCGCGGAGGCCACGTGGCGCGGACGAGCGGGGATGGTGGTCGTCGGCTGGAGCGCCGAACGATTGGCGACGCGGTACGTCGTGTCGCAGGCCGCCGCGCCACTGGGAGCGGGCGCGACGCCCAGGATTCTCCCGATGCCGCCGCTCGATGCGGCGCGAGTCTTCGCCTCGCCGTTCGCCGAGGCGCGGTGGCGGCCCGCTCCTCGGTGGTCGCTGACGGTGGGCGCCCGTGACGAGCTTGCAGACGGGGCGCTGTCTGGATTCGAGCCCCGCCTCGCGGTGCGATTCCGCGCCAGTGAGTGGTTGTCGTTGGGCGCGGCGGCGGGCCGAGTGCATCAGTCGATGCAGTCGCTCGACAATCACGAGTCCATCTTCACGACATTCCTCGGCGGCGCGCTTCCCGTCGTGTCGTCTGGAGCCGTGGCTCGAGCCGATCGACTGGACGTCGGCGCGGACATCACCCTTGGAGCGCACCTCGCGCTCATGGTCGATGCTTATGGGAATCGGTTCGGTGGGCTCGCTCAGGTCGCTCCAGCCTCGGCTCAACCGTTCGCGGTCGAAGGTCTGGCGCGCGCGAGTGCGCAATCGAGCGGCGTGCTGTTCGGAATGACCTATCGCGATGGGCGCGTGAGCGCTCAGGCGTCGTACGCCTACAGCGCGGGCTCGCGCTTCGCGGATGGTGTGCGGTACGATCCGGCCAGTGGCGGTGCGCACGCGCTGTCGGCGGCGCTTGCGTACTCGACGAGCGAGAACACGACCTTGCGCGTGGCACTCTGGGCGGGCGGCGGGCGCCGGACCACGCTCACCTCGGGAGATCTGGAGTGGGCCTCGGCGCCTCTCGTCAACGGCGAGGACCTCGCGGGCGGTCCGCAGCAATGGCTCGGTGCGCTGGGCGCCGCGACGCTGCCGCCGTTCGTCCGCGTCGACGTCGGCGTTCGTCAGGCATGGAATGTTCGTGTGGGATCTCGCCCGCTGACACTCACCGGCACGGCGAGCGTGCTGAACGTCTTCGACCGGGCCGACGCGCGCGGGATCTTCGTGCCCAGCGCGGGAGGCGCCAGGCGCTTCGCGTCGATGTTGCCGCGCACGTTGGCACTCGGAGTGGAGTGGGCGTACTGAGTCGCGTCGCCGACGGGCGCGGTGGGCGCCGGTCGCCCGTTGTCACAACACCGCTCCATCGTGCGTTGCATGTACGAACGCGGATCGCGAGGACGCCCGACCGGGCGCCGCGCCACTCCGCCACGCATGGCCGCCCTATTCCAGCGCTCAGCCCGTGAACCCGCCAGACACGTTCGAGGCGGACTTCCGCCGGGTCTTCGACGAACGCTTCCCGGCGCTGTTCCGGTATCTGGACCGACTCTGCGCCGATCCGGATCTGGCCGCCGATCTGGCGCAGGAGGCTTTTGTGCGACTCTACGAGCGCAAGACGATGCCCCTCGAGGTGCGAACATGGTTGGTCGCGGTGAGTTCGAATCTGCTGCGGGACGAGCGCCGGCGCCGTTCGCGGCGGCGGCGCCTCCTGCTCGGCCGAGCGGCGTCGGATCTGATGGGTGATTCCGAACCGTCGCCTGACGCGGGCCCGCTCCGCGCCGAGGTGCGGCAGATGGTGCGCGCCGCGCTCGACACGCTCCCGGAGCGCGACGCCCAGCTGCTGTTGCTCCGCGAGGAAGGATTGAGCTACCGCGAGATCGCTCTCGCCCTCGGCCTTAACGAAGTCAGTGTCGGCACGCTGCTGCTCCGCGCTCGGGCGGCGTTTCAGACGGCGATGGAGGCACGGCCGTATGCATCCTGACGAGTCGGTGCTGTGGCGGTTCGTGGACGAGGAACTGTCGACGTCCGTGCGGGAGGACGTCGCGCGACATCTCTCCGACTGCGCGGGATGCGCAGGGCGACTCGAAGAGCTCCGCGGCTCGTCGGTGTCGATCACACGAGCGTTGGCGACGCTCGATCATGACGCGCCCCACGTGCCCGTCGATGCCGTCCGCTCGATCTCGCGGGCACGCGGGCGCCGCCGCCGGTCGCTCGCCGCGGCCGCCGTGCTGCTCGTCGTCGCGAGCAGCGCCGCCGCCGCCCTCCCCGGTTCACCCTTGCGCCGGATCGTGCAGCGCTGGCTGGGCGAGCCGGCGCGCGCGCCGGCGTCGTCCACGATCAAGCCGGACCAGGCGGGCTCGACCAAGGCCGAGCGCCCGCGCACCGCGAGCGGGATCGCGTTCGCGGCTGGCGAGAGCGTGACCGTCGACTTTGCGGCGTCGCCCGTCACGGGCGAGCTGCGCATCAGGTTCGCCGATGGTGCCGATGTGATCGCCACGGGTTCGTCGGCGCGGACGCGCTACGCCCTGACGGGTCGGGGCGTGACCGTGACGCCCGGTGACAGCGGCAGCTTCGACCTCGAGATTCCACGCCGCACCGATCCCGTTCGTGTGCGCATCGCAGGACATGTCGTGTTCGCCAAAGTGAACGGCCGGGTCACGACGGAAGGGACGCGCGACAGCAGCGGGACGCTTCACCTTCGATTCTCCTCACATCAACGGGATCTGCCATGAAATGGTCGAACAATATCCGCGCCGTCGCCGCTCTGGGGGCCGTCATCGTGGCCGCGGGAGCGTGCGACCGGTCGACGGCCCCGCACGGGCTCACCCCAGTCCGCTTTCGGATCGCTGCCAGTACCGCCATTCCCGGAGCTTCTGCCGGCCTGCTGTCGGCGAACGGTCCCCTGGAGATCGCCACGGTGCAGCTGGTGCTGGGCCGCGCCGCGCTCGGCGCCGGCTCCGAGTTCGGATGTCACGACTGCGAGGGGAATTTCACCGACGAAACCATGGCGCCGACACTGGTGACCTTGACGGCCGCGGAAGCCCGCGTCGACGTGCTCACGGAGCCAGTGAGTCCAGGCCGGTATGGCGCGGCGGAACTATCACTCACGCCGCTACCCGCGGGCACGACGGCGGGACTGCGCGACGCCCCCGCGGGCACGACGATGCGCGTGGAGGGCCGATTCAACGGCGTGCCGTTCCGGCTCGACCTCGCGATCGACGGAACGTTCCGTGGTGCGCTCGTCCCACCCCTGGATGTCAGCTCCGGCGGCGCGTCGGTCACGGCGGCCGTGACGATGAGGCTGCCGGTCGATCGCTGGTTCGCCTCGAGTAGCGGAGTTCTCGATCCGACGAAGGCGGCGGATCGCGCGCTCATCGCATCCAATATCCGGAGTTCGTTCGCGGCGACGGAAGCGGAAGCCAGCGCCTCCGAACGCTAAGTCGGCTCGATCGTCGGGTGACGCCGAGGAGCCTGGCCGCTCCTCCGCCGTCGATCGCGCGACGAGGTTCCCGGGCGATGGCGCGTCGTCGCGATCGCGTGCCGTCAGCCCAAACGCGTGCCGTCACGAATGGCATGACCCGCGCGTTGCACCCGCGTGAGAACTCGGAAACAATCTACTGTCGCTGCACGCGCCGCGCGGATGCGCCGCGCGCTACGCACCGTGTGCCGGCCCGCCGCCGCGGCCGCGGCGGTCCTCCTGACGCATGCCTGCTCGAGTCCGGTGACGTCTCCCGACCGTCACGCCGTGCGCAAGGCCGTCGTGCCGACACCGCTCGCCGGTCCGTTCGAGCTGCACGTTCCCACGTATGACGGGTCGGGGCAGACGGTCGAGCCGGACATCGTGTTCTTTCCCGGTGGCTGGAACGGCTGGGAATACTGGATGGCGATCAACCCATATCCGCGTGGCGATGCCTCCGTCGAGCATCCTTCGATCGTCGTCAGCCACGATGGACTCGACTGGGTCGTGCCGCCCGGCGCCGTCAATCCGGTGGTCCCAAGGGACGGTGCGAACTCCGATCCCGACCTCTCGTACGATCCGGTCGGCGATCGCCTCGTCCTGCACTACCGCCAGGTGCGGGAGGGCGCCAACGTCATCCTGTCGACTTCGTCGCGACAAGGCTCACTCTGGTCCGTGCCGCGCGTGGCGTTCCGGGAAACCAACCACGGCGCGGTCGGACCAAGCACGGTGCACCAGGCCGGCGGCCGGACGGCAATGTGGTACCTGGATGCCGGACCGCAAGGGTGTAGAAGCGGCGCGACGACGCTGAAACTGCGCACGTCGCCGAGCGCGATCGATCTGGCGGTTTCTCCCGCCGCGGCACTGTGGAGCGCACCGGTGACGACGGACCTGCGGCAACCGGGTCAGGTCCTCTGGGAGACCGACGTCGAGTATGTCGCCTCCACGCGCGAATACTGGGCGATCTATCCTGCCTTTCCGGACGCCGCGGGGTCGTGCGGGCGCGACGACCTGTTCTTCGCACGCAGCGGCGATGGCCTCACGTGGAGCGTCCACGCCGTGCCGTTCCTGCGTCGCGGCTTCAGCGCGTGGGCGGACGGGACGCTATACAAGGCGACGTTTGTGTACGATGCCGACCACGACCTCCTGCGAGTCTGGTTCTCGGCGATGGCGCGAGATGGTACGTGGCACTTGGGGTTCGTGTCGTACCGCTTCTCGGCCTTCGAGCAGGCGCTCGCCGGCGCGTGACAGGGGCCCGGCATAAGGCTACGCCGTCGTCTTGCGGAACCGGGCGGTGGCGAAGGCGATCACCGTGACGCCCATCGCGGCGAGCACGAGCAGCTGCGGCGCGAGCGTGCCCCACCCGGCGCCGCGCAGGAACACGCCGCGCACCACGATCAGGTACTGGTAGATCGGGTTCAGCCGGCAGAGGTACTGGATGAGGTGCGGCATGTTCTCCACCGGGAACATCATGCCGGAGAGCATCATCGCCGGGAGGATGAACAGGAACATCGTCATGAACGCTTCCTGCTGGGTGTTGCTCACCGTCGAGATGAGCAGCCCGATGCCGAGGCTGGTGAGGATGAAGAGCACGCTCCCCACGGCGAGCAGGAGGAAGCTCCCCTCGAACGGCACGCGGAACCAGAGCAGGGCGACGGCGGCGACGATGATCAGGTCGATCACGGCGACGAGCGCGGCAGGGAGCGTCTTGCCGAGCATGAGTTCGATCGGCTTCAGCGGACTGACCATGAGCTGCTCGAGCGTGCCGATCTCGCGTTCGCGCACCACGGCGAGTCCGGTGAGGATGAGGCTCATCAGCATCACGATCTGCCCCATCACGGCGGGCACGTTGTACGTCCTGCTCTCGAGGTTCGGGTTGTACCAGATGCGCATCTGGAAGTCGACGCCCGGGGCCGGCACGGGCGTCCCCATACGGGCCGCGACGTCGGCGCCACGCTCCATCCCGAACCGGCCGATGATCTGCGAGGCGTAGCCGAGCGCGACCGTCGCCGTGTTGGCCGACGCGCCATCGACGAGCAATTGCACGGCGGTCGGGCGCCCGCGCTCGACGTCGCCGCCGAACCCGCGCGGGATCTGCACGGCCATGAGCACGTCGCCGCGGTCGAGGGCGCGCGCCATGGCGGCCGGCCGGCTCCCGCGCTGCGTGATGTCGAAGTAGCCCGTCGCGGTGAGCGTGCTCGCGAGCTGCCGCGATTCGACGCTCTGGTCGTTGTCGAGGAGGTACGTGCTCGCGTGCCGCACGTCGGTGGTGACGGCGTAGCCGAGCACGAGCAACTGGATGACGGGCGCGACGAAGATCAGCGGGCGCGACCGCGGGTCGCGCAGCATCTGCCGCATCTCCTTGCGCAGGAGCTGGCCGAGCCGCCCGAAGCTGATCGCGCTCATGCGATCTCCTTGCGGAAGGCGCGCACGGCGAGCCCGAGCCCGAGCGCCGCGTAGAGCACCATCGCCAGCCCCTGGCCCCACAGCACCGAGAGCCCGACGTCCTTGAGGAAGATGCCGCGCATCACGGTGATGAAGTACCGGGCCGGCACGAGGGTCGAGATGGCGCGCAGCACCCAGGGGATGCTGTTGAGGTCGAACATGAGCCCGGAGAGGAGGAATGCGGGCAGGAACGTCGCGAGCTGCGAGAGCTGCGACGCCATGAGCTGCGACTTCATCGTGGCGCTGATGTAGATGCCGAGGCTCAGCGAGCCGACGATGAACAGCGTCGCCATGACGCCGAGGAGCACGGCGCTCCCACGGAACGGCACGGCGAACACGTACATCCCGAGGAGCACGGTCGCCACGACGTCGATGAGGCCGATGGCGAGATACGGGAGCAGCTTGCCGAGGATCACCTCGGCCGGGTGCACCGGGGTGGCGGCGAGCTGTTCCATCGTGCCGCGCTCCCACTCACGGGCGATGGTGAGCGAGGTGAGCATCGTGGCGATGACCATCATGATCACGGCGACGAGCCCCGGGACGATCATCGGCGCGCTCTCGAGCGTCTCGTTGTACCACACGCGGGCCTGCATCGTGACCGGGGCGACGGCCGGGGCGCCGCGCGACGCGACCTTCGCGCTGTACGCGCTCACGATCGCGGTGGCGTAGTTCGCGGCGATCCCCGCCGTGTTGGCGTCGGCGCCGTCGATGATCGCCTGCACCGGCGACGGCTGGCCCGACGCGAGGCGCCGTTCGAAGCCCGGCGGGATCACGAGCGCCAGGCGGATCGCGCCGCGGTCGAGCAGCGGCCCCACCTGCTGGCGGCGCGTCAACTGGTCGGTCACCACGAACCGGTCGGTGGCCACGAACGACTCGACGAGCTCACGGCTCCGCTGCGAGTGGTCCTGGTCGAGCACGGCGATCTTGATCTCCTTCACGTCGAAGCTGATGATCGCCCCGAAGAACACGACCATCATCGCCGGCACGAGGAACGCCATCGCGAGGCTGCGCGTGTCGCGCCGCAGCTGGATGACCTCCTTGCGGGCGATGGCGAGCAGGCGGCGCGAGCTGAACGTCATCCGGCCACCGCGCCGCCCTCGCGGCGGACGAGCGAGACGAAGACGTCCTCGAGCGACGGACTCACGACCCGCATCCCGGAGCAGGTGATACCGCGCGCGGCGAGGAAGGGTGGGATGAACGCCTCGGCTTCGGCGACGTCGCGAACCACCGCATGCACGGCGCGTCCGAACATCGCCGCCTCGACGATCCCGTCCTGGTGCTGCAGCGCCTGCGCCGCCGCCGAGGCGTCGCTCGCCGTGATCGCGACGATCGGCTCGGCCATCTGCGTGCGCAGCGCCGACGGGCGATCGAGCGCGATGATCCGACCACGGTTCATCAGGGCGAGGCGGTGGCAGTACTCCGCCTCTTCCATATAGTGCGTGCTCACGAACACCGTCGTGCCGCGGTCGGCGAGCGAATAGATGAGCTCCCAGAAGTTGCGGCGCGAGATGGGGTCGACGCCGGACGTCGGCTCGTCGAGGAAGAGCAGCGGCGGTTCGTGCAGCACGGCGCACCCGAGCGCGAGCCGCTGCTTCCAGCCCAGCGGCAGCTCGCCCGTCATCTGGGCGCGGTGCGCGGTGAGCCCCGCCATCTCGAGCACCCAGTCGCGCCGGGCGGCGAGGCGGTCGCCGGTCACGCCGTAGAGCCCCGCGAAGAACGCGATGTTCTCGTCGACGGTGAGGTCGCCGTACAACGAGAAGAGCTGCGACATGTAGCCGATGCGCGTCTTGATCGTCTCCGACTCCGTGCGCACGTCGAGGCCGTCGACCTCGCCGTCGCCCGAACTCGGCGCGAGCAACCCGGTGAGCATCTTGATGGTGGTGGTCTTGCCGGCGCCGTTGGGGCCGAGGAATCCGAAGATCTCCCCGCGCCGCACGTCGAACGTGACCTTGTCCACGGCCACGAAGTCGCCGAAGACGCGCGACAGGTCGCGCACGCGCACCGCGACCGGGGCGGGAAGAGTCGCCGACTGGCTCACGCGGCGCCTCCATCGGGTTCGAGCCGGTCGATGAAGACATCCTCCAGCGACGCCTCGATCTCCGTCACGTCGCTCACGCCGATCCCCTGCGTGGTGACGCTCGCCTCGATCTCCCGCCATTCCCGGCCGCTCTGCCGCCCTCTCCCCGGTTCCCGCTCCTTGCCGCGCCCTTTGCGCCGGAGCACCACGTGCACCACGTCGCCGAACAGCGCCGCCTTCCGCACCGCGGGATGCCGCTGCAGCAGTTCCACGGCGCGTCGCGGGTCGGTCGCCCGCAGCACCATCAACTGGCCGAACATCGAATCCATCAGCTTCGTCGGCGTGTCGAGCGCGAGGAGGCGCCCCTTGTCGAGCAGTCCCACGTGGTCGCACAGCTCGGCCTCATCCATGTAGGCCGTCGTCACGAGCACGGCGACCCCCTGCGAGACCATCTCCTCGAGGATGAGCCAGAGGTCGCGGCGCGAGATCGGGTCGACGCCGAACGTCGGCTCGTCGAGGAGCAGGATCTCCGGCTGGTGCACGAGCGCGCAGCAGAGACCCAGTTTCTGTTTCATGCCGCCGGAGAGCTGGCCGGCGAGCCGGTGCTCGAACGGGCCGAGGTTCGAGAACTGGTACAACCGCTCGATGCGCGCCGCGCGTTCGCGTTTCGGGACCTGGTACAGGTCGGCGTAGAAATCGAGGTTCTCGCGCACCGTGAGGTCGGTGTAGAGCCCGAAACGCTGCGACATGTACGCGATGTGGTGCTTCACTCCCTCCGGGTCGCGCGCCACGCTCACGCCATGCACCGTGGCATCGCCGCCGGTCGGCCGCAGCACGCCGGCGAGCATCCGCAGCGTCGTCGTCTTGCCGGCGCCATCGGGGCCGACAAGGCCGAACAGTTCGCCCGGCGCGACGTCGAAGCTCAGCGCGTTCACGGCCGTGAGCGCGCCGAATGTGCGCGTGAGGCCGCGCGCCCCGATGGCGGGCGCGTCGGCCGGCGTGGGGCGGGCGGCGACGGTCATCGTGTCCCTACTTCGCGGCGTGGAGCGCCACGTCGGCGGGCATGCCGGGCTTGAGCACGTTCGCCGTGTCGTTGGTGATGCGCACCTTCACCGCGTACACGAGCTTCACCCGCTCATCGGTGGTCTGCACGTTGCGCGGCGTGAACTCGGCTTCGCTCGCGATGAACGCGACCTCGCCCGCGTACGAGCGGTCGGCATAGGTGTCGGTCGTGATCGTCGCCGGCTCGCCCATGCGGATGGCGCCCAGCCGGTTCTCGGCGATGTAGATGCGCACCCACCGGTCGCCCAGGTTCGCCAACGTCAGCACCGGCGCGCCCGGGGCGACGATCTCCCCCGGCTCGCGATGCCGCGTGGTGACGACGCCGTCGAACGGCGCGACGACGACGGCGTTCGCGAGCTGCGCCGTCGCCTGCCGCACCATCGCCTCCGCCTGCGCCACCGCGGCGCGCTGCGCGGCGACGCGCTCGGCGCGCGGTCCCTGCTTCACGAGCTGCAGCTGCTGGGCCGCCTGCTCGCGCTGGCTGCGCGCCACGTCGAGGGCGAGCCGCGCCTTGTCGGCCGCTTCCTGCGACACGGCGCCACCGCGCAGCAGTTGCTGCGTGCGGTCGAGGTCGCGTTGCGCGTCGGCGTGCCGTGCTGCGGCGGTGCTGTCCCCCTCGTGCGCCTGGGCGAGTTCCTCGGGGCGCGGTCCGCGCTCCATCTCGGAGAGGAGCGCGCGGGCCGCGGCGAGTTGCGCCTCGGCCTGCGTGTGCCGTGCGTCGAGCTCGGTGCGGTCGAGCACGGCGAGCGTGTCGCCCGCCTTCACGCGGTCGCCCTCGCGCGCGCGGATCGCGGCGATGCGTCCGGCGAGCTGGAAGCCCAGCGACGCCTCCGTGGCCTCGACGGTGCCGCTCGCGCCGAGGCCGTCCCCCGACGCGCGCGGCCGCAGGAGGAGATACGCGCCGAGCGCGACCACGGCGACGAGAGCGATGACGATCGGAGCGCGTTTCATGGGAGTGACTCCAGCGAGCGGGCGATCCAGGCGCGTGAGAGCTCGCCCTGCACCCGGGCGAGTTCCACGCGTGCCGCGATCACGGCGTTGCGGGCCTGCACGAGGTTGCTGCGAGCACGGAAGAGATTGGCTTCGGCGATCAGGTAGTCGGTCTGCGTTCCTTCGCCGACGTCGCGGGCGAGTGCCGTGATGCGCGCGACCTCGGCGGACTGCTGCACGGCGGCGTCGAGGGCCACGACCCGGGCGCGTGCCCCGGTGAGCGCGGCGCTCGCCTCGTCCTCCTGCTGCAGGGCGTTGAGCTGCGCGAGTTGCCGCTGGTGCTGCGCGGCGCGCGCCGCGGCCTCGGCGCGACCGAGCGAGCTCTCTCGCGCGCCGCCCGTGAACAGCGGATACGAGAGCGCGACGCCCACCTGCCATTCGGCGAGATAGCGCCCCGTGATGTTGCTGCGGTCGACGATGGCGCTCGTCGCCTGCAGGCTCGGGAAGAGGGCGGAGCGCGCCGCGCCGACGGCGGCGTCGGCGGCGTCGTAGCGCAGGCTGGCGACGCGAACGTCCGGACTCGCGGCGATCGCGCGATCGGCCGCCGCGGCGCAGGCGGCTGGAGCGGCGGCGGAAGGCGCGGCCGGACAATCCACGACCGGATTTGCATCCCCCGCCGCCGTGAGCCGCACGTCGGCGAGCGGCGCGCCGCTCACGGGCACGCCGGTGAGCCGCGCCAGGTCGCGCTCCGCCACGTCGAGCGACGACGCGCTCGAGATGCGTTCCGCGGCAGCGCTCGCGAGTTCGGCCGCGGCGCGCATCGTGTCGACGCGGGCGGCCTTGCCCACGGCCAGCCGGTCGCGCGAGCGCTTCAGCTCGGCGGCGAGCGCGGCGATCCGTTCGTCCTGCGCCGCGAGCACGCCGCGCGACGTCAACACGCGCAGGTAGGCGTTCGCGGTGCGTGCCACCATCTGTTGCTCGGAGGCGTCGAGCGTAGCGCTCGCCGCCTCACGGCCCGCCTCCGCGGCCTTCACTTTCGAGCGTCGCGCGCCGAAATCGAGCAGCGTGTACGCCGCGCCCACCGATGCCTGCGACAGCGACCGGTCGAACTCCGGCGGATTCCGCAGATCGAGACTGTGCAGCGGATAGACCACCATCGGCAGTTCGAACCGGTTGATCGCGCCGTCGAGCGAGAGGGCGGGGAGCCATGCGGCACGCGCCTGGCCGACCTCCGCCGCGGCGACGTCGCGCTGGGCGCGCGCCGCCGCGACGGAAGGATGCGTGGCGAGCGCGCGGTCGACGGCCGTCGCGACGGTGAGGCGCGTCGTATCCTGTGGCGCCTGTGTGGCGATGGCGGCCGCGAAGATCAGGATCGGGATCATGACCGGCCTTGGGGGTGTGTGGAGAGACTGCGGTGGATGATGCCCACGACGTGCTTCACGAGCCGTTGCTGGGTCTTCGGGTCGGCGCGATCGACGCCGGCGACGTCGAGCGGGATGCGGCTGCCGACCCGGAGCAGGAATGGCTGGGCCATCACGCTCATGGCGAGGAGTCCGGGCTCGCCCTTGCTGATGGAGCCGTCGTGCTGCCCCTCGCGGATGAGCCCGGCCATCGTCTCGAGGTTGCGACGCATGAGGCGGACGAGCGGTGCCGGGAGCGGGCGGTCGGTCGCGAGCTCCCGCAGGATCATCGTCGGGGCGGGGAGGTCGCGCTCGGTGAGCACCATGGTGACGATGGCGGCGATGCGCTCGAGGGGCGTGCCGGGCTGGGCGGCGAGCGAGGCGAACCGGTCGGCGAATCCCGCGCCGACGCGCTCGATGACGGCGTGGAACAGCGCTTCCTTCGACCCGAAGTGGTAGGTGACGGCGCCGAGGTTGGCTTTGGCACGGCTCGTGATGTCGCGCACGGAGACCGCGTCGAACCCTTCGCGGGCGAAGAGGTCGGCGGCCACGGCGAGGAGTCGCTCGGTGACGTCAGGGGAATCATTCATACGTATGTATGAATATGTCGCAACGGCACGTCCGTCAAGTCGGGACCGCCGCTTGCTCAGTGGTGCGCCCGCACCTCGACGAACTCCGGCGCCATGAGACCGTGTGCGGAGCGCCCGTGCGGATCCTGGTTCGCGCGGATGTGGTTCACCATCTCAAGCGCCGTCTGCGTGGCCGGCGGCAAGCTCATGGCCGATGCACCGAGCGGCGTCACCCGGTCGCCCCACTTCACGAGCAGCGAGCAGTAGGTGAGTCCGCCGCCGAACGCCGGCATGAGGATCCGGCTCCCCGGCGTCACGCGCCCCGTGTTCAACGCCTCGCACAGTGCCACCGGCACCGTGGCGGCGCTCATGTTGCCGTACTTCTGCACCGTCACGATCACCTTCTCCATCGGCACGCCGGCGTACTTCGCCACCGCCTCGATGATGCGCAGGTTCGCCTGGTGCGGGATGACGAGGTCGACCTGCTCGCTGGCGACGCCGCAGTCGGCGAGCACCTTGATCGAGGCCTCCGCCATCGCCTTCACGGCACGCTTGAAGATCACCTGCCCGTCGAAGTCCCAGATCGTGTCGCCGAGCGTCACCCCGACGCCGGCGTAGCCGGTGCCGAAGCCACGCACGCGCAGCGTCTGGCGGGCGTCGGCGTCGCAGCCGAGCACGCTGCCGAGCACCCCCGATTCCTGCTCGGAGGCCTGCAGCACGACGGCGGCGGCGCCGTCACCGAAGAGGACGGCGACGTTGCGGTTGCTCCAGTCCATGTAGCGGCTGATGAGCTCGACGCCGATCACCACCGCGTTGCGGATGACCCCGGTGCGGATCATCGCGGTGGCGGTGGTGAGTCCGTAGCAGAAGCTCGTGCAGGCGGTGTTGAGATCGATGGCGGCCGCCCGCGTCGCGCCGAGCGCGTACTGCACGCCGGAAGCGCTGTTGGGGACCAGTTCCTCGTTGCTCACGCCACCATAGATGATGAGGTCGACGTCGGCCGGGTCGAGTCCCGCGCAGGCGAGGGCGCGCGAGGCCGCGACCGTGGAGAGCTCGATCGCGGTCACGTGCGACACGCGGCGCTCCTTCATCCCCGTCCGCGAGGTGATCCACTCGTCGGAGGTATCGAGGAAGGTGGAGAGGTCCGCGTTGGTGAGCACGGCGGGAGGCATGCAATCCCCCCAGCCGGTTATGGCGGCGTAGGTCATCGTCGTCGTCCGGAGTGATGGAACGGTTCGTCCCGCACCATCCCGAAGGTCGAGGGGTTCGCCCGTCGCGCCGGGAATGGGTCGCGCGAGGGGAACTTACCGCCTGCGCGGAAAATGGAAACCGCCACCCCTCACGCGGAGGGGTGGCGGCATACATGTCGCGTCAGAAACGAGGTGACGGAGGCGTGGTCGACGAATGGCCGGTCGAAATGACGGCGACGAGACGGCCGTGAACTAGGATCGTCGCGTGATTCCCCACGCATCGACCGGAACCTGCGCCACCTGCGGCACGCCGATCATCGGCGAGACGGCGCAGTTCTGCCCCGACTGCCGCCTGCTCACCTGGCAGGGGATCGTCGACCTGCGCCGGGATCGGAGCAGCACGTCGTCCGTCATGATCTCGCTCGAGGGTCTGGCCGCACCACGAAGGACTGGGAGTAGCTCCGACCACTCACCGTGAGGCGGGCGGTGAAGGTGCCGGTGAGCAGCGTCATGCCGCCGCGCCCGCCACCGCCTCCTCGGCCGCCCCGCCCGCTCCCCGGCGCGACCGGGTTCCAGTAGACGCGATGCAGCCCCGCTGACGTCGGGAACGGCTCGGCACCGGGGCGCCAGAGCGCCGACGTGTTCGGGATCCCGCCCGCGCGGCCGCCCCGTCCGCCGGCTTGGCCGGCCACCGGCTCGGCGGCGACGTTCTGGAGCACCGCGCCGCTCGCGTCGAGGATCTCGAGCTTGACCTCTCCCGTCGCGCCCGCCTTCAAATAGAAGTCGATGGCCGCGCCCGCCGTCGGGTTCGGCGCCTGCGGCTCGTCCTTCTGCAGCGGCGTGCCGTTGTCACCCCCCTGCACGACGTTGACCGCGTCGGACGGCTTGAACAGGTGCGCGTCGGCCGCGAGCACGGCGTCGGTGAGTTGGCGCAGCGCGCCGATGTCGTCGATCACCCAGAAGCCGCGCCCGTGCGTCGCGACGATCAGGTCGTCGCCGTAGACCTCGAAGTCGCGCACCGAGGTCACGGGGAGGTTCGCCTGCAGCGGCTGCCAGCTCTCGCCGTCGTCGAGCGAGAAGTGCACCCCGCGCTCTGTGCCCGCGAAGAGCAGCCCCTGGCGCTGCGGGTCCTCCTTCACGACGTGCACGTACACCCCCTTGGGGAGTCCGTTCACGATGCGCTGCCACGTCTTCCCCTGGTCGCGCGTGCGGTAGATGTAGGGGTCGAAGTCGCCGAGTTGGTGGCGGCTCACGCTCGCGTAGGCGGTGTTGAAGTCGAAGTGCGAGGCGTCGATCCCCGTCACGCGGCTCCATGCGCCGATCGCCGGGGGCGTCACGTTCTGCCAGCTCTTGCCGTCGTTCGTCGTGACGTGGATCAGCCCGTCGTCGGTGCCGCACCACACCATCGGGACGAGCAGCGGCGAGGGGCACACCGCGTAGATCACGCCGCGCTTGCCGTTGCGGTCGGTCTGCGCCGCCGCGGCGGCGTCGAGGTTGGAGGGTGCGGCGCCTTCGGGCCGCGTGAGGTCCGGCGAGATCACCGTCCAGCTGCGGGCGCGATCGGTGCTCTTGAACAGGAACTGGTTCGCGTAATACATCGCGCGCGGATCGGCGTGCGAGATCACCAGCGGCTGCGTCCAGTCGGCGCGCGCCGGCTCGGACGAGACGGGGGACGTCGTGCCGGCCACGGGCGCGTTCGCCTCGAGGTCGAAGCACTGTCCCGTGCCGCCGTACACGTGCCCGGGGTGCAGCGGATCGCCCGCCGTCATCCCGCTCTCGCCGCCGGCCCCGATGGGCTCCCAATCGCGCATCGAGATCTCGCCGAACTTGCCGCGCGAGCGCACCGCGACCGCGCCCGAGTCCTGCTGCGCGCCGGTCACCCAGTACGGGAAGCGATAGTCCACCGACACGTGGTAGATCTGCGCCGTCGGCTGGTTGAGCCACGAGCTCCAGGTCACGTCGCGCGGGTCGGCCGCCTTCGCGTTGTGCGTGATGATCGCGCCCTGATCGCTCGCCACGATCATCGTGTTCGGATCGTCGGGAGAGACCCACGCCTGATGGTAGTCGTCGCCGCCGGGGGAGCCACGCAACGCGACCCACGTGTGGCCGCCGTCCATCGAGCGCGAGACGGCCACGTTCGGCACGTACACGACGTCGGCGTTCTTCGGGTCGACCGCGACCTTCTCGAAGTACCAGCCGCGTCCCCACAGCGCCTGGTCGCTCGAGACGCGCGTCCACGACGCGCCGCCGTCGTCCGACCGGAAGAACCCGCCTTGCTGCGGCTGCGACGGCGCACCGAATCCGCCGGCGCGTCCACCGGCCGCGGCCGCTGGCGCCGGCGGCGCGCCGGGCTCCGGCAGCAGGCAATCCACCACCGCGTACACGCGCTTCGGGTCACTCGGCGCGACGGCGATCCCCGTGCGGCCGATCCCTTCCTTCGGGAGCCCGTTCGTGAGCGCTTTCCACGTCGATCCGCCGTCGGTGCTCTTGTAGATGCCGCCGCCGGGGCCGTTCGTCGGCGCGTACGAATACCAGGGCGGGCGGCGCGTGTTCCAGAGTCCGGCGTAGACGATCGACGGATTCGCCGGGTCGATCACGACCTCCACCGCGCCCACGTCGTCGTTCTTGAACAGCACCTTCTGCCACGTCTTGCCGCCGTCGCGCGTGCGGTACACGCCGCGGTCGGGGGTGGCCGTGTAGAGGTTGCCGATCGCGGCGACGAAGGCGACGTCGGGATTGCGCGGGTCGACGGCGATCTTGCCGATGTGATGCGTGGCGTCGAGGCCGAGGTGCTTCCACGTCCTGCCGCCATCGGTGCTCTTGTACACGCCGTTGCCGAAGCCCATCGAGTCGCGGAGCGTGTTCTCGCCCGTGCCGACGTACACCACGTCGGGCGCCGAGGGCGCCACGGCGACGGCGCCGATCGACGCCACGGGCTGTCCGTCGAAGACGGGCGTCCACACGCGGCCGGCGTCGATCGTCTTCCACACGCCGCCGTTGGCGGCGCCGAAATAGAACTCGTTCGGCCGTCCGTGCACGCCGCAGGCCGCGGGCACGCGTCCGCCGCGGAAGGGGCCGAGCATGCGCCACTTGAACCCGCTCGCGAAGCTGGCGAGGTCGGCGCGCGCGGTGCGCATCGGCGATGGTGCGGCTCCGAACGGACTCGGGAGCGGCGGGGCGGGTTCCGCGTGAAGGGCGCGCGTGAACCGCGGCGCGGCGAGCGTCAGCGCGGCGCCGACGGAACCGGCGACGGAGAGGAAGCGGCGGCGGGAGAGAGCGGCGTCGTCGCCGGAACGCTCGGGCGGGTGGTGGGATGGTGCGCCAAGCGGCGGGACCGGCGGTTGCTCGTGGGGCACGACAGCCTCCTCAGGGGTTGGATCGTCGACGGAGAATCTACGCCGTACGAAGCGTACGGGGCGCCAGCGGAATTCGCTGGCGCCCCGCGGCGGACATCCGTGCCGTATCGCGCGCGCGTCAGACGTGCGTGAGCCAGCCGTGCGTGTCGGGGCGCTTGCCGGTGACCGTCTCGAGATACGCCTTCTGCAGCAACTGCGTCACCGGGCCGGGCTTCCCCTTGCCGACGGTGATCTTGTCCACGCTGCGCACGGGGGTCAGCTCGGCCGCCGTGCCGGTGAAGAACACCTCGTCGGCCGTGTAAAGACTCTCTCGCGGCAGCGGCCGCTCGATGACCTCGATCCCCGCTTCCTTCGCGAGCGTGAGGATCGTCGACCGCGTGATGCCGGGGAGGAGCGTGCCGTCGATCGGCGGGGTGTACAGCGTCCCCGCGCTCACGACGAAGAGGTTCATCCCGGAGCCCTCGCTCAGCATCCCGTCGGTGCCGAGCGCGATCCCCTCGGCGAAGCCGTTGAGCAGTGCTTCCATCTTGATGAGCTGCCCGCTCAGGTAGTTGCCGGCGATCTTGGCGGCTGCGGGGATCGTGTTCGGCGCGAACCGATGCCACGTCGAGATGCAGCAGTCGACCCCGTTCGCCAGCGCTTCGTCGCCGAGGTATGCGCCCCATGGCCAGCAGGGGAGGTACACCTCGATCGGACTGTCGAACGGCACCATCCCCGAGGCGCCGTAGCCGCGGAGCACCATCGGGCGCAGGTAGCACGACTTCATGTCGTTGCGCTTCACGAGTTCGCGGCACCCCTCGACGAGCGTCTCGACGCTGTACGGCACCTCCATGCGGTAGATCTTGCAGGAGTTGACGAGGCGCACGAGATGGTCGTGGAGCCGGAAGATCGCCGGGCCCTTGGGCGTCTCGTAGCAGCGGACCCCCTCGAACGCCGAGGAGCCGAACTGCATCGAATGCGAGAGCACGTGGACGTTCGCGTCGGCCCACTTGATGAACTGGCCGTCGCGCCAGATCCAGCTGGTCTGGGTGATCTTCATGGGGCGTCCTGAGGGGTGAAGGGAAGGGGGGCGAGGGCGCCTCTACCGCCGGGAGCGTCGACCGACGATTCTCCAAGGAGCGAACGCGACCACCCGTCGCGCCGGACCGTCGTCGCCCGCCACGCGTCCCATAACCTAATCGGAACCGCCCATGCCTGCCGCCACCAAGCACTCGTGGAACGACGTCCCGCTCGAACAGCTCTCGCCGCTCCTCGGGCGCAAGCTGCTCAGCACCGACAAGATGATGATCGCGCAGGTCTTCCTCACCAAGGGGTGCGTCGTCCCCGCGCACGACCATCACAACGAGCAGATCACCTACATCCTCAGCGGATGCCTTCGGTTCTGGCTGGGCGAGCACGCCGACGCGCCGGGCGACGTCTACACCGACGTCCGCGCCGGCGAGGTGCTGTTGATCCCCGGCAACCTGCGCCATCGGGCCGAGGCGCTCGAAGACACACTCGACCTCGACGTCTTCGACCCGCCGCGCCAGGACTGGCTCGACGGGAGCGACGCGTACCTTCGCAAGGAGAAGTAGCGTGGACCTCGGACTCCGCGACAAAGTCGCCCTCGTGTGCGGGGCGAGCCGCGGCATCGGCTTCGCCACGGCCGAGGCGCTCGCCGAGGAGGGCGCGTCGCTCGCGATCGTGTCGCGTGACGCCGACTCGCTCGCGCGCGCGGTGGCGCGCCTCGCGCGCCACGAGACGACCGTGCTGCCGATCGTCGCCGACCTCAGCACCACCGCCGGCCTCGAGCTCGCCATCGGCGGCACGATGGGGCGCTTCGGCCGTGCCGACGTGCTCATCACCAACACCGGCGGCCCGCCGACGGGCTCGGCCACCGGCCACGACTGGGCGGCCTGGCAGCGCGCGTCGGACCTGCTGCTGCGCAGCGCCGTGGAGCTCACGCGTGCGTTCGTGCCGGGGATGCGCGAGCGCCGATGGGGACGCGTCGTCGGCATCACGTCGTTCGCCGTGAAGCGGCCGGTGCCCTCGCTCGTGCTCTCGAATGCGATGCGCGCCGCGGTCACGGGCTACTATCGCACACTGGCCGACGAGGTGGCGGCCGACGGCGTGACGGTGAACACCGTGCTCCCGGGCTATACCGAGACTGAACGCCTCGAAGCGCTCGCCGAGGCCACGACGAAGCGCACGGGCGCCACGAGGGAGTCGATCTACGACGGCTGGCGCGCCGAGACGCCGGCCAAGCGGCTCGGCCGCCCCGACGAGCTCGCGGCGGTCATCGCGTTCCTCGCCTCCGACCGTGCCGGCTTCGTCACCGGTCAGGCGATCTGCGTCGACGGCGGCGCGGTGCGGTCGCTGCTCTAAGCGACCGCGCCGCGCTCGCGACGCGCGTGCGGCGCGTCGTCAGCGATGGACGAGCGCCCGGGGCGCGGCGGCGTCGTCGCCGACGGCGGCCGGTACGAAGCGCAGCTCCGCGGCGATGCCGCCCGCTTCGGCGTCGAGCCGCTCGGAGAGCGCGTCGCCCGCCGTCTCCACGCGGGCGCCGTCGATCAGGGCGAGCTGCACGATGTCCTCCACGCGATCGGGGTCGTCCGCGCACAGCCGGCGCGAGACGACGATCCGCTCGACGGCGCCGGCGATCGCGGCCGCGGCGATCGACTCGAGACCGAACGCGGCGTGGCCGCCACGATGCGCGAGCCGCTGCCACTCGTCGAGTCGCTGCGCCTGGCGATGCTCGTTCAGCCGGGCGAGCGTCGCGCGCGCGAGGCGCACGACCTCGCCGTTCGGCGACTGCACGCGCAGGTCCGGGGCGACGACGGTGCGGACCGCGAGCCCCTGCGGGAGCGCCTTCACGAGTGCCGCCGCGGCCTCGGCCGCGCCGCCGACCACCACGCACACGTCGCCGTTCGCCATCGACGCGATGCGGTGCGCGGTGGCGTCGATCATCCGCGCGCGCGCCTCGCGCAGCTGGCGCTGCGCCTCGTCCGTCTGCGTGTTGCCCCGCGTGCCGCCGTGGAATCCGCGGCGCGGCGCATCGCCCATGTGCGGTCCGACGTCGATGTGCGCGTCCGTCGTGACCGACGCGCCGTGCGCGAGGCGGCCGTCGGCGAGCCGCCAGAGACCGGCGCCGTTCCAGTCGACGATCGCGAGCACGGCGTGATCCGCGACGTCGGCGGAGAGCAGCGGCACGACGAACGGCCCGTCGCGCCAGACGACGAGCGTGGTCGTGCGCGTCGGCAGTGCTTCCGTGTGCACGTCGCCACTCGCGCTGCAGAAACACACCCAGCCTGGCGTCCCGGGCATCTGCTCGCCCGGCGGCACGCGCTCGAGCAAGCGGGACACACAGCCTTCGAACTGGTCGCGTTCCGCGCGCGTGGCGCCCGCGAGCGCGTCACGCAGACGCGTGATCTCCTGCTTCAGCTCGACGCGCCAATGCCGGCGCTCCGCGGGATCGGTGGTGCTGCCATCGAGGTAGGCGCTGAGCGTGCGTTCGACACGATGCGCCTTCACGAAGTCGAGGACGTCGAGTGGTACCGACATGCACACCTCCAGGCGAGGTAACCCATCGCCGTGTGGCCGGAGCATGGACTCTCCTGCGCTGTTCCACGCTTGTGCGCCACACTGCGACTCGCCATCAGGCAACGCCCGACAGACGCACGCGACGTGACGTCGCGACGTGGAGTCGGGACGTCACTTGAGGTGACCGTGCCACGACGCTTCCTCGATCGCCGCGATGCCGGGCGTCAGCTCGCCGCGCGACTCCGTTCGTACACCGGCGTGCCGGGCGGGCTCGTCTTCGGCTTGGCGCGCGGTAGCGTGCCCGTCGCCTACGAGGTGGCGCATGCGCTCGGCGCGCCGCTCGACGTGTTGTATCGCGGCGAGCGGCCGCCGCTCGAGGTGCAGGGGAGCGTCGTGATCATGGTCGATGACGGCATGGCCACCGGCGCGACGATGCAGGCCGCCGTCGAGGCGCTGCGGGCCCATCGACCCCGGAGCATCGTCGTGGCCGTCCCGGTCGCGTCGGAGCAGGCGTGTGCCGCGTCGACCTCGGCGGCCGATGTCTGCATGTGCCTCACCGTGCCGCCCGAGGTCCACGCCGTGGGCGCGGCGTACGCGGATTTCGGACAGACGACCGACGACGAAGTGCGCCTGCGGCCCGAGGAGGCGACGCGGCACCTGCCGGAGGACGCGGGGCACGGCGCCGGGCGGTCGGCGGGCCGGCAGCCGGCGACGCGCGGCGCGGGCTAGCGCGCGGTGCGGGTCACCGGCGTACGTCGACGCGGGCGAGCACGTCGGCGAGATCCTCTCGCGTGATCGGCTTCGACACGTAGTCGTTCATCCCGGCCTCGATGCACCGCTCGCGGTCGCCGGGCATCGCGTTCGCCGTCATCGCGACGATCGGCATCGTCGCGTCGGCGCCGCCGCGGGCGCGGATGCGCCGCGTCGCCTCGAGGCCGTCGAGCCGCGGCATCTGCATGTCCATGAAGACCACGTCGAACCGCCGCGCCGCCGACTTCTCCACCGCCTCGACGCCGTCCTTGCCGATCTCCACCTCGCAGCCGAGGTGCTCGAGCAGCTTCGTGGCGACGATCTGGTTGACGATGTTGTCCTCGACGACGAGCACGAGCGGCTTGCCCGCGGCGCGCGCGGCGCCGCCAGTGGCTTCGCTCCCGGCCGATATTGCCCGGTCGCCCGTGGCCGGCTCGAAGACGCTGTCGGCGGTCACCGCGCGCCCCCGTCCGGCGGCGTTGTGCATCTCGAGCAGGACGTGCCGCGTGACGATCGGGAGCCGGGTCTGCTGGTCGGGCGTTCGCGCGATGACGATCTCGAGCACGCCCTTCAGCGTGTCCATGCGCAGGGGCTTGGTGAGGTAGCCGTCGAAGCCCGCCTTGTGGAAGCGTTCGGCGTCGCCGCGTTCGGGACCCGAGGTCGCGAGCACGAGCCCGATGCCCTCGAGCATGCGGTCGCCGCGGATCGCGCGGCCGAGCTTCTCGCCGTCGATGCCCGGCATCAGGCTGTCGACCACGACCACGCGCACGGCGTCGCCCGCGGCCTGCTGCTCCCGCAGGCGCTTCAGCGCGGAGGTGCCGTCCGCCGCCGTATGCACGCGCATCCCCCACTCGCGCATCCATTCCGTCATCACGCGGACGTTGATCTCCACGTCGTCGACGACGAGCGCCGTCACCCCCTGCAGCGACGCGGCGGGCACCGGCTGCGGCATCGGGCTCGGATCGACCGGGAGCGGAAGCTCGAACCAGAAGGTGGAGCCGACTCGCTCCGTGCTCTGCACGCCGACCGCGCCGCCCATGAGCTCGACGAGACGCTTGGTGATGGAGAGGCCGAGTCCCGTGCCGCCGAACCGGCGCGTCGTGCTCGCGTCGGCTTGCACGAACGGCTGGAACAGCGTGCGCAGGGTCGGCTCGGCGATGCCGATGCCCGAGTCGTTCACCTCGAAGCGCAGCGATGGCGCGGCGGCGCCCGCCACCGGCTCGACGACGACGGCGACGAACCCGCTGTCGGTGAACTTCACCGCGTTCCCGAGGAGGTTCAGGAGCACCTGACGGATGCGGCCGGGGTCGCCGATCACGCGGCGCGGCGCGTCGGGGGAGATGCGCACCGTGAGCCGCAGCCCCTTCTCGACGGCGCGTGGCGCCAGCAACTCGGCGACGTCGGCGACCGCCGCGTGCACGTCGAACGGGATCGGCTCGATGACCAGTTTGCCGGCGTCGACCTTCGAGAAGTCGAGGATGTCGTTGATGACGCCGAGCAGGAGTTGGGCGGAGCGGCGCGTGGCGTCCACGTAATCCTGCTGCTCGGGCGTGAGCGCGGTGCCCGCGAGGAGGCTCGTCATGCCGAGCACGCCGTTCATCGGCGTGCGGATCTCGTGCGACATCATCGCGAGGAAGTCGCTCTTCGCGCGCGCCGCCGCTTCCGCCTGGTCGCGCGCCTTGACGAGCCCGAACTCGTTCGCCTTGCGCTCGGTGACGTCGGTGAGCAGCGCGATGACGCGCTCGAGCGCGCCCCGCGCGTCGACGAGCGGGTCGATGTGCACGTGGTACCAGCGCGACGAGCCGTCGGCGAGGTCCTGCGCGAACTCGCCCTCGAAGGGCACGCGGCCCGTCACCGCGTCGGCGATGGCGCCGCCGACCGGCGCGTCGGCGCGCAGCGCGGGGAGCACGTCGCCAGGCTCGAGGCCGACGAGGTCGCTGGCCGTCCGCCCGGAGAGCGCCTCGAACGCCGGGTTCACCCATTCGATGCGGCCGTCGGCGCCGGTCGCCAGCACGGCGGCGCCCATCCGCTGGGCCACCAGCGCGAGCCGCCGCACCTCGGCGTTGTACCGGTCGTTGCACATCAGCACGAAGCCGAACGAGAGGCCGATGACGATCACGAAGAACGCGAGGAACGACGGATCGGAGATCGCGTTGGGCTCGAGCGCGTTCTGTCCCGCCGACTCCGGATACGCGAAGAAGAACGCCATGCGCAGCGCCAGTACCGTGCTCGACAGCAGGAACAGGATCCCCGTGAACCGGTGGCTCGCCGACCGTTCGCGCGGTTTGGCGAACAACAGGAGGTGCGCGCTCGCGGCGGTCAGCAGCATCGAGGAGCCGGCGATCACGGCCGACCGGAGCGCGATGTTCTGGGTCACCGCGCCGTACCACCACATCACCGCGAACGTCGCCGCGACCGGAGCGTAGAGGAGGGGCGCGCGCACCGGCACCCCGCGGAACTCGCGGATCGCGTGCGCGTACAGCGCGAGCGCGAGCACGAGCAGCGTCGCCCCGCCGATCGCGGCGATCAGCACGGGCAACGTGCCCTTGCTGCCGAGCAGCATCCACCCGGCGGCGAACGCGAAGTTGCCGGCGGCCCAGCGCCGGAGACCGCGCACCTGCTGCAGGGAGTCCCGGGCCACGGCCAGCAGCCCGACGCCGAGCACGAGCGCGCCGAGCGCGTTCAGGATGACGACGGTGTGTGGTTCGAGGATCACGCGGCGGGGCGGTGAGGCGCGGAGTGGCGGGGGCGGACCATGGTCCCAATTATCTGTCCCCGCACACCGTTTTCGCCAATCGGGGCGCGAGGGCTGGAATCGGGGCTCGACGCCGCGCGTTGACGGCGCGGAAGGGGATGATCGCCAGGTCGTCGGGGTCGCGGCGTGCGCGTGCAGCCGGTGCTCGCCGCCGGCCGATGCCGAGGGCGCCGCCGCGCAGGCACCGCACCACGGACTCGGTGAGGAACTGCAGCATGATGTTCGCGCGGGTCGCGAGGAATGCCTCGCGGATGCCGATCTCGCGCGTGGATTCGGTGACCGACACGAGCATGATGTTCATGATGCCGATGCCGCTGACGAGCCGCGGGACGGCGGCGATGCCGGCGAACAGCAACCCGAACGTCGCGGCCGTCTCGCCCACCGTGTTCAGCCGGTCCCGAAAGTGTCGGAGCGCCCCGTCTGGAACGGGATGAGGATCTGTGCGTCCCCGTCGCCGAACCCGGTCGCCCCCTTCGCCTTGAGCGCGCCGATGACGGTGAAGGCCCGCCCGGCGATGCGGATCTGCTCGCCGAGGAGCTGCTCCGCGTGGGCGGCCGCGAACATTCGTCCCGACTCGATCTGGAACGCGCGCACGTCGAGGAAGTTCGGCTTCGCGCCGGTGGCCTGCACCTTCGTGTTCCGGTTGCGCCCAACGACCCGCAGGTCGCGGTCCTGCTGCGGGCTCACGGCGACGACGTTCGGGGAGCGGTCGAGGATCATCTCGGCGTCCTGCGTCGTGAGCTTCACGATCGTAGTGGTGGCCACTCCCGCCTGATGGACCTGCAGCGGGTTGACCTGGAGCACCGTGGTGCCGAGCATCGTGAGGAGCGACCGCAGCCGGTCGGCGCGGAGGGCGGCGAGCGAGACGCGGAGGACTTCGCCGAACAGCATGGGAGGGGTGGGGGAGGGACTGCCAGGACTACGCGGTCGAACGCCTGTCCGCTGGACCATCCCCCCTTGGAATCGAGACGGGACCCATTACAATTAAGTGCTGAGGGAAACGAAGCCCCCACTTCGTTCCACGTGTAGCGTCGCCCACGGGCAGACCGTCCCCGGGACGTCGCCCGCACACACCTCCTCTCTATAGATGCTGTCTCGAATGATGACGGCTGCGGGCCTTCGCGATGTGGCGCGGGCGGATGCCGACGATGCGCGCGAACGCGTCGTTCGACGGTGGTTCTTCATTGTCCTCGCTGCGACGGCCGTGGGCCTGACGCTGCAGCGTGGCTTTGAGACGCACCACACCACATTCCCGATCTTCCGGCAGTCGTTCCACCATCTGGTGGAAGGACGCGATCTGTACGCCCTCTACCCGTCGGAGCAGGGGGCGGAGCCGCAGGACCGCTTCAAGTACAGCCCGACGGCGGCGCTGTTGCTCGCTCCGTTCGCCGTCTGGTCGCTGCCCGTCGGACTGCTGCTCTGGAACCTGTTCAACGCCTTCGCGCTCGTGAAGGTGATGGACCGGCTCCTCCCGCGCCCCGACTCCACGATCGCGCTCTGGTTGACGTATCCGGCGCTGTTCCACTCGATGCAGAGTTCGAGCAGCAACGGCATCATGGCGGCGATCATCATCGGCGCGTTCGTGTTCATCGAGGGGGGCCGGCTCACGGCGGGCGCGGCGACCGTCGCTGCCGGCACCCTGTTCAAGATCTTCCCGATCGCCGCCGCGTCGTTCGCGCTCTTCACGCCCCGGCGCTGGCGCTTCGGCAGCCTGCTGGCGGCGGCGCTCCTCATCGGACTCGCCCTGCCGCTGCTCGTGACGCCGCCGGAGACCCTGCTCGCCCAGTTCGCGAGCTGGCGCACGATGCTCTCGACCGACGCCGGCGACCTGCTCTTCGGTGATTCGGTGATGCGGCTGGCGCGCGTCGCGCTGCACGAGCCGTTCCAGAATTGGCCGATGCAGCTCTTCGGCGCCGGCCTCCTGATGCTCCCCGTCGCGCTGCGCCCGCACCAGTGGGGGGAGCGCAAGTTCCGGGAGCTGTTCCTGGCGTCGCTGCTCGTGTTCGTCGTGATCTTCAACCACCAGGCCGAGCACCCGTCGTTCGTCATCGCCGCGGCCGGGGTGTCGATCTGGATCGTGCAGTCGCGGGTGAGCGCGCTGCGCGTGATCGTCTTCGGCCTCTGCCTGGCGAGCATCGAGCCGGTGGGGTACGCGATGGCGTGGCTGCTGATGCAGATGGATCTGCTGGGTCTGCGCCTGCCGCGGATGGAGTCGGCGACCTCCGAATACGAGACGGCGCTGATGAACTGAGCGCCGGGCGCCCGGCCGACGCAGGCCTCGGGGCGGCGAACGCGATATCGATCCGAAGGGGGTCCGGTCGCGCAAGCGATTTGGACCCCTTCGGCGTATTGGACATGTGGGTGACGCGGCAGGCGCCGTGGGCTCGCTGGACGTCACCCGTTCTTCATTTCCCCCGACCGTCCTGGACGTGAACACGATGTGGACCCCAACGCCGCGCGCCGGACGGCGCGGACTGCAGGCAGCACTCCTCGCCCTCGCGTGGCTGGCCGGCGCGTGCGGTTCGAAGGCACCGCCGAAAGCCGGTCGCCCGGCCGTGACCGTGACGCTCGACCAGGTGCGGCGCGCCTCGGTGCCGTACACGATCGTGGCCAACGGCATCGTCACGCCCCTGCAGAGCGCGACGGTCGCGGCGCAGGTCGACGGGCTCGTGACCGAGGTCGCCTTCCGCGAAGGTCAGGACGTGGCCAAGGGGCAGCTGCTCTTCCGCATCGACGCGCGCCCCTATGAAGCCGCGTACCAGCAGGCGCTGTCGGTGCTGGCGCGCGACAAGGCGACCGCCGACAATGCGCGGGCGCAGTTCGAGCGCTACAACGCGCTCGTGTCGGGTGGGGTCGTCACGCGCGAACAGGCCGACCAGATGCGCGCCACGGCGCAGTCGACCGCGGCCATCGTCGGCGCCGACTCGGCCGCGCTGAAGACGGCCAAGTTCAACCTCGACAATACGACCATCCGCGCGCCCATCGCGGGGCGCACGGGCGCGCTGCTCGTGCGCGAGGGGAACCTCGTGCGGGCGGGGGGCGGCACGCCGCTCGTCGTCATCAACCAGGTGAAGCCGATCCTCGTGCGGTTCGCGGCGCCGTCGTCGGAGCTTCGCAACATCCTCACCTACGGCAAGTCGCAGGAGCTGCCGGTGGTGGCGGGACCGAGCACGGCCACCGCGCAGGCGGCGCCGGCGCCCGACACGGCGCGGCGCGGCGATGGGGACGCGGCCAGCCGTGCGCGCGCCGTCGAGGCGCCCGGCGGCAAGGCGGACGCCGACCCGAATTCGTACGGCAAGCTGTACTTCATCGACAACGCGGTCGACACGACGACCGGCACGGTGCAGTTGAAGGCGACGTTCCCGAACGCGGCCGGCACCTTGTGGGCGGGGCAGTTCGTCACCACGACGCTCCAGCTGTACGTGGAGGAGAACGCGATCGTCGTCCCGGCCGAGGCGGTGGTGACGGGGCAGCGCGGCGCCTACGTGTGGGTGGTGGACAGCAGCAACGCGGCACGCGAGCGGCCGGTGACGGTCGAGCGCACGGCCGGTCCGCTCACGATCGTGACGAGCGGCGTGAGCGAGGGGGAGCGGGTGGTGACGACGGGACAGTCGCGTCTGTCGCCGGGCGCCCCCGTGGAGTTGCGCGCGCCCGGTGAAGGGGGACGGGTCGGCCGCGGGGCGCGCGGCGCCGCACCGACCGAGGCGAAAGGGAACGCGAAGGGCGACGCGAAGGGCGACGCGAAGGACGCGTCCGCGCCCGCCAAGAAGGGATGAACTTCACGGCGCTCTTCATCCGTCGGCCGGTCATGACCACGCTGGTCATGGCCGGCATCCTCGTGTTCGGCATCGTCTCCTACCGGTCGCTGCCGGTGAGCGACCTGCCGACGATCGACTTCCCGACGATCAACGTCAACGCGAACCTTCCGGGCGCGAGCCCGGAGACGATGGCCGCGACGGTCGCCACGCCGCTCGAGAAGGCGTTCACGGCCATCCCCGGGATCGACGAGATCACGTCGAACAGCACGCTGGGTGGCACGAACGTGACGCTGACGTTCTCCCCCGACCGCGACATCGACGCGGCGGCGCAGGACGTGAACGCGGCGATCTCGCAGACGCTCCCGTTCCTGCCACCGAACATCCTGCCGCCGTCGTACCGCAAGCAGAACCCGTCGGCGGCGCCGATCCTCATGATCACGCTCACGTCGAGTGCGCTGTCGCTCATCGCGCTCGACGAGTTCGCCGAGACGAACATCGCCCAGCGGCTGACGATGATCGACGGCGTGGCGCAGGTGAACGTGTGGGGCGCCTCGAAGTACGCGGTGCGCGTGCAGCTCGACCCGGCGGCGCTCGCGTCGCGCGGCATCGGCGTGAGCCAGGTGGCGCGCGCCGTGCAGCAGAACAACGTGCTCATCCCGACGGGGATCCTCTACGGTCCGCGCCGCACGGTGACGATCGGCGCCACGGGGCAACTCACCGACGCCGACGAGTTCCGCAAGCTCATCGTCGCCTGGCGCGACGGCGCCCCCGTGCGACTCGGCGACCTCGGGCTCGTGCTCGACGACGTGCAGAACAACAAGAACGCGAACTGGTTCAACGACGACCGGTCGATCGCGCTGGTGGTGCAGCGGCAGCCGGGGACGAACACGCTCGAGGTGGCCGACCGGGTGAAGGCCACGCTCGCCGACATCGAGCGCGGGCTGCCGCCCAGCGTCAACGTGCACATCCAGTACGACCGCACGGTGTCGATCAAGAACTCCGTGCAGGACGTGAAGTTCTCGCTCGTGCTGGCGCTCGCGCTCGTCGTGCTCGTCATCTTCCTGTTCCTGCGCAGCGTCGTCGCGACGATGATCCCGAGCCTCACGCTGCCGCTCGCCATCGTCGGCACGTTCTCGCTCATGGCGGTGCTGCACTTCAGCATCGACAACATCTCGCTCATGGCGCTCACGCTCGCCGTCGGGTTCGTCGTCGACGATGCGATCGTGATGCTCGAGAACATCGTGCGCCATCTCGAGATGGGGAAGCCGCCGCTCAAGGCCGCCATGGACGGCGCGTCGGAGGTGGGCTTCACGATCCTCTCGATGACGCTCTCGCTCGCGACGGTGTTCATGCCGCTCGCGTTCATGGAGGGCATCATCGGGCGGCTGTTCCGCGAGTTCGCCATCACCATCGCCGCGTCGATCGTCGTCTCGGGCGTGGTGTCGCTGACGCTCACGCCGATGCTCTGCAGCCGCCTGTTGAAGGCGCACGGGAGCGTCCCCCACGGCGCGCTCTATCAGCTCTCGGAGCGGTGGTTCGACGCCGCCCGCGCCGCCTACGCGCGGTCGCTGATGTGGGTGATGCGCCACCGCCCGGTGGTGCTCGCCTGCTCCGTCGGCGTGCTCGTCGGCACGGGGCTCCTCTTCAACGTCGTGCCCAAGGGGCTCTTCCCGAGCGACGACACCGGCCTCCTCAACGGTACCACCGAGGCCGCGCAGGGGACGTCGTTCCCCGAGATGGTGCGGCTGCAGAAGCTCGCCGCGGCGCGCCTCGCGGCCGACACGAACGTCGCGTCCTACACGTCCACCGTGGGCGGCTGGGGCGGCTCCAGCAACCAGGGGAACTTCAACATCACGCTCAAGCCAGCGGGCTCCCGTCCCTCGGCCGACGCGATGGTGCAGGAGCTGATGCGCCGCCTCAACGGCGTCCCCGGCCTCGCCGTGTACATCTCGAACCCGCCGAGCATCCGCATCGGCGGCCGGTCGTCGAAGAGCCAATACCAGTACACGCTGCGCGGCAGCGACATCACGCAGCTCTACGACGAGGCGACGAAGTTCCTGACCCGGCTACAGGCGATGCCGATCCTCACCGGCGTGACGAGCGACCTGCTCAACACGAGCCCGCTCGTCGTCGTGCACTTCGACCGCGCCCGCGCGGCGTCGCTCGGCGTCACCCCCGCCGGCATCGAGAACGCCCTCGCCAACGCATTCAACCAGCAGCAGGTCTCGACCATCTACACCCCGGTCAACAACTACTGGGTCGTCATGGAGACGGTGCCGTCGGCGCAGAAGGACGTCGCCGCCCTCTCGCAGTTCTACGTCCCCGGCACCGGCGGACGGCTCGTGCCGCTCACCGATGTGGCGACGTTCGAGCGCAAGGTGGGTCCGCTCAGCGTGGCCCACTCCGGGCAGATGGCCTCGGTGACGATCTCCTTCAACCTCGCGCCCAACGTCGCGCTCGGCACCGCCTACGACGCCGTCGACCGCGAGGCGAAGCGCTCGCTGCCGGCGACCATCACCGGCGGCTTCTCCGGCACGGCGCAGGCCTTCCAGCAATCGCAGCAGGGGCTCGGGCTGCTCCTGCTCATCACCGTGTTCATCATCTACCTGATCCTCGGCATCCTGTACGAGAGCTTCATCCACCCCGTGACCATCCTCACCGGGCTGCCGTTCGCCGCCTTCGGCGCGCTGCTCGCTCTCTGGATCACGGGGCTCGAGCTCGGCGTGTACGGCTACGTCGGCATCATCATGCTCATCGGCATCGTCAAGAAGAACGCCATCATCATGATCGACTTCGCGCTCGCCGCCGAGCGCGACGAGGGGATGACCCCCGCGCAGTCGATCGTGCACGCCGCGCAGGTGCGCTTCCGCCCGATCATGATGACCACCGTCTCGGCGATCGCCAGCACGCTGCCGATCGCGATCGGCGTCGGGGCGAGCGCCGCGTCGCGCCGCCCGCTCGGCGTCGTCGTCGTGGGGGGGCTCGTCATCTCCCAGATCGTCACGCTCTACGTGACCCCCGTGTTCTACACCTACTTCGACGAGCTGCAGCACTGGTTCGGCCGCCGGTTCGCGGCGCGCGCCGGCGGCGCGCCCACCGTCGCCGTCGCCAACGCGATCGCGGGACGGGACTAGCCGATGGACTTCACGACTCGGTTCATCAGCCGCCCCGTGATGACGACGCTGGTGATGGTCGGCATCCTCGTCTTCGGCATCGTCTCCTACCGGCAGCTGCCGGTGAGCGACCTCCCGAACGTCGACTTCCCGACGATCACCGTCAACGCCGTCCTCCCCGGCACGAGCCCGCAGACGATGGCGGCGACCGTGGCGACGCCGCTCGAGAAGCAGTTCTCGACCATCGCCGGCATCGACAACATGACGTCGACGTCGAGCCTCGGGCAGAGCCAGATCGTCATCCAGTTCGCGCTCGACCGCAACATCGACGCGGCCGCGCAGGACGTGCAGGCGGCCATCGCCCAGACGCTGCGCCAGCTGCCGCAGGGGATCGTGCAGCCGTCGTACCAGAAGGCGAATCCCGCCGACGCGCCGATCCTCACCCTCGCCCTCACCGCCGAGGGACTCCCGCTCTCGACGCTCGACGAGTTCGGCGAGACGATGCTCGCCCAGCGCCTCTCGATGGTCGGCGGCGTGGCGCAGGTGCTCGTGTACGGCGCGCAGAAGTACGCCGTGCGCGTGCAGCTCGACCCCGGCCAGCTCGCCTCGCGCAGCATCGCGCTCGAGGACGTCGCCAACGCCATCACGAGCCAGAACGTCAACCTGCCCACCGGCGTGCTCTGGGGGCCCAAGACCGCCCTCACCGTGCAGGCCACCGGGCAGCTCGACAACGCCGGCGCCTTCCGCGACATCATCGTCGCTTACCGCAACGGCGCGCCCGTGCACCTCGACGAGATCGGGCGCATCACCGACGACGTGCAGAACAACAAGACGGCGAGCTGGTACAACGGCCAGCGGTCGATCGTCCTCGCCGTCCAGCGGCAGCCGGGCACCAACACGGTCGAGGTCGCCAACAAGGTCAAGGCGGCGCTCCAGCGCCTCACCATCGAGCTCCCGCCGACGGTGCACGTCGCCACGCTCTACGACCGCTCCACCACCATCAAGGCCTCGGTCGACGACGTCACCTTCACCCTCGAGCTCACGCTGGCGCTCGTCGTGATGGTGATCTTCCTCTTTCTCCGCAACCTCTCGGCGACCGTCATCCCGAGCCTCGCCCTGCCGATGTCGATCATCGGCACGTTCTCGGTGATGTCGCTGCTGCACTACAGTCTCGACAACCTCTCGCTCATGGCGCTCACGCTCGCCGTGGGCTTCGTCGTCGACGACGCGATCGTCATGCTCGAGAACATCGTGCGCCATCTCGAGATGGGGAAGCCGAGGATGCAGGCCGCCATCGACGGCGCGTCGGAGGTCGGGTTCACGATCATCTCGATGACGCTGTCGCTCGCCGCCGTGTTCATCCCGTTCCTCTTCATGGGCGGCATCATCGGCAAGCTGTTCCACGAGTTCGCCGTCACGATCGGCGTCGCCATCCTCGTCTCGGGGTTCGTCTCGCTGACGCTCACGCCGATGCTCTCGAGCCGCTTCCTCCGCCACCAGCACAAGGAGGAGCAGGGACGCTTCTACCGGGCGACGGAGCGCTTCTTCGACGACTGGCTCGGCCTCTACGAGCGCACGCTGGCCGTCGTCATGCGGCACCGCCCGGCCACGCTCGTCTTCTCCTTCGCGATCCTCGTCGGCACCGGCTGGATGTTCTGGGTGATGCCGAAGGGGCTCTTCCCGACCGACGACACCGGCCAGCTCCTCATCGTCACCGAGGCCGCGCAGGGGGCCTCGTTCGACGGACTCATCGAGCGCCAGCAGGAAGTCGCGGCGATGGTCGCCAAGGACCCGGACGTGCGCTCCGTCACCTCGTCCGTCGGCACCAGCGCCGCCGCGAACCAGGGGCAGCTCACCGTCGACCTGCGGCCGGTCGTCGACCGCAAGCGGAGCGCCGACCGCATCGCCCGCGACCTCTCGAGCGCGCTCGAGCGCGTGCCCGACATCAAGGCGTTCGTGCAGAACCCGCCCGCCATCTCCATCGGCGGCCTCGCCTCGAAGAGCCTCTACCAGTACACGCTGCAGAACAGCGACATCAACGTCCTCAACAGCTCCGCGGCGGCGCTCGAGCAGAAGCTGCGCCAGCAGCCGCAGCTCGCCGACGTCACCAGCGACCTGCTCATCGAGAACCCGCAGGTCACCGTCGAGATCGACCGCGAATCCGCGGGTCGCCTCGGCGTCTCGGCGAACGAGATCGAGAACACGCTCTACGACGCCTTCGGCCAGCGGCAGGTGTCGACCATCTACACGTCGAGCAACGAATACTGGGTCGTCATGGAACTCCTCCCCGAGTTCCAGCAGGACGTCGACGCGCTCGGGAGACTCTGGGTGCGCTCGACGCGCGGTCCGCTCGTGCCCCTCTCGACGGTCGCGCAGTTCAAGGAATCGGTCGGTCCGGTGACGGTGAACCACGCCGGCCAGGTCCCGTCCGCGACGATCTCCTTCAACCTCGCCCCCGGCGTCTCGCTGGGCGACGGCATGGCCGTCGTGCGCCGCGAGGCGCAGGCGATCCTGCCGGCGACGATCACGTCGGGCTTCTCCGGCATCGCCGAGGCGTTCCTCAGCACGCAGGCCGGCATGCTCTGGCTGCTCGTGCTCGCCGTGTTCGTGATCTACATGATCCTCGGCGTGCTCTACGAGAGCTTCATCCACCCGGTCACCATCCTCACCGGGCTGCCGTTCGCCGCCTTCGGCGCGCTCGCCACGCTCTGGCTCGCCAAGCTCGACCTCGACATCTACGGTTTCGTGGGCATCATCATGCTCATCGGCATCGTCGAGAAGAACGCGATCATGATGATCGACTTCGCCATCGAGACGCAGAAGCTCCACGGCACGTCGCCGGCGAAGGCGATCGTCGAAGCGTGCAGCGTGCGCTTCCGGCCGATCATGATGACGACGATGGCGGCGCTCATGGGCGCCGTGCCGATCGCCGTGGGGTGGGGCGCCGGCGCCGAGACGCGCCGTCCGCTCGGCGTCGCGGTGGTGGGCGGGCTCGCGTTCTCGCAGCTCGTCACGCTCTACGTGACGCCCGTCTTCTATACGTATCTCGACGAGCTCCAGACGTGGATGCGGCGCGGCGAGACACCGAGCGTCGGGCTGTCTCCGATAGCCGCTTCGATTCCGGAATAGCACCGCTCCCGGAACGACGCTCGCCGCACGGTCAGGCGCGGTTCAGGCGCCGCAGGTCCTTCGCGAGCTCGGCGCGGAAGTCGGGATGCGCGATCGACACCAGCGCTTCGCCACGCTCCCGCAGCGACAGTCCGTGCAGGTTCACCGCGCCGTATTCCGTCACCACCCAGTGCACGTGGCCGCGCGTCGTCACGACGCCCGCGCCCGGCTTGAGTTGCGTGACGATGCGCGACATCGTGCCGCCCGCCGCCGTCGCCGGCAGCGCGATGATCGGCTTGCCGCCGCGCGAGCGCGCCGCCCCGCGCATGAAATCCATCTGCCCGCCGATCCCCGAGTAGATGCGGTGGCCGATCGAATCGGCGCAGACCTGCCCGGTGAGGTCCACCTCGAGCGCCGAGTTGATGGCCGTCACGCGCGGATTGCGGCCGATCCGCCCCGTGTCGTTCGTGCGGTCGCACGAATGGAACTCGACGCGCAGGTTGTCGTGCACGAAGTCGTACGTGCGCTTCGAGCCCATCGTGAACGTCGTGATCACGAGCCCCGTGTCGATCACCTTGTACTTGTTCGTCACGGCGCCGCACTCCACGAGGTCGACGAGCCGGTCGGAGAACATCTCGGTGTGCACCGCGAGGTCGCGCTTCTCCGTGAGCCGCGCCAGTACCGCGTCGGGGATCGACCCGATCCCCACCTGCAGCGTCGCCCGGTCCTCGACGAGACCGGCCACCAGCTCGCCGATGCGCGCCTCGATCTCCGTCTCGGCGCCCGGCGCGTGCGTCGGGAGCGGCCGGTCGGTGTGGATGAACGCGTCGATCCGCTCGAACGGCACGGCGCTGTTGCCGTGGGTGCGCGGCATCTGTTCGTTGATCTCGGCCACGATGAACCGCGCGCTGTCGACCGCCGCGCGGGCGCAGTCGACGCTCGTGCCGAGCGAACAGAAGCCGTGGGCGTCGGGCGGGGAGAGCTGCACGAACGCCACGTCGAGCGCCACGCGCCCCGTGAGGAAGAGGGCGGGGATGTCGGAGAGGAAGATCGGGACGAAATCGGCGCGCCCCTCGTTCACGGGGTCGCGCATCCCGGGCCCGTTGAACATCGAGATCGACCGGAAGCGGCCGCGCTGCTCGGGCGCGGTCCACGGGGCCGGCCCCTCGGTGTGCATGTGGTAGAGCCGCACCTGCTCCAGGTCGGCGCGCCGCGTCATCGCCTCGAGCAGGGGGGTCGGCGTCGCCGCCGCCCCGTGGACGAACACGTTCATGTCGCTGTGCAGCAGGCCGACGGCGTCGTCTGCGGATACGGCCCGGGAGGACCAGTCGGAGGGGCGGGGCTTCGTCATCATGGGAAATTGGCGGGGGGAAGTCGCTGTCGCGACCCCGATGGACGGCGGAACGGCAGCCCGCTGGCGGCCGTCGCGCCCGGAAGACTCACCAGTGGAACGCAGTAACTGCGTCGGGGGAGCACCCGCAGAGTATCAGGGATTCCACCAACGCGGTTACCGTGGCGACTCCCGTACTCTCTCTGAAGCGCCCCGGCGGCATCCCCGTCGCGGCTGGCCGGCGGCGCGCCGTGCCGTCCCTCCTTGAGGATCCGCCCATGTGCCTCGGTATCCCGGGCAAGGTCGTGGAACTGCGCGACGACAACGGCCTCGCCATGGGGGTCGTCGATTTCGGCGGCGTCCGCCGCGAATGCTGCCTCGCCTACGTGCAGGACGACGTCGCCCTCGGCGACTACGTCATCGTCCACGTCGGGTTCGCCATCACGAAGGTCGACGAGGCCGAGGCGAGGCGTACCTTCGAGGTCCTCAAGGAGATGGGCGACACCGCCGAACTCGACTGGATCACGCAGGTCGCCACCGACTCGCTGGCCATGGGCGGCGACGCGTGAAGTTCCTCAGCGAATACCGCGACGCCGACATCGCCAAGGCGCTCATCGCGCGCATCAAGGCCGAGGCCACGCGTCCCTGGACGCTGATGGAAGTGTGTGGCGGCCAGACGCACACGATCGTGCGGCAGGGGCTCGACGAACTGCTCGACGGCGCCGTGGAGATGATCCACGGCCCCGGCTGCCCGGTCTGCGTCACCCCGCTCGAACAGATCGACAAGGCGCTCGCCATCGCCGCGCGGCCGGACGTCATCTTCACCTCGTTCGGCGACATGCTGCGCGTGCCCGGCAGCGATTGCGACCTGCAGCAGATCCGCGCCCGCGGTGGCGACGTGCGCATCGTCTACTCCCCGCTCGACGCGCTCGCGCTCGCCCAGCGCACGCCCGACAAGGAGATCGTCTTCTTCGCCGTCGGCTTCGAGACCACCGCGCCCGCCAACGCCATGGCCGTGTGGCGCGCCCGCGAACTCGGCGTCCGGAACTTCAGCGTGCTCGTCTCGCACGTCACCGTTCCCCCCGCGATCACGGCGATCATGGAGGCGCCCGACAACCGCGTGCAGGGCTTCCTCGCCGCGGGGCACGTCTGCGCGGTGATGGGGTGGACCGAATACGAACCGCTCGCCGAGAAGTACCGCATCCCCATCGTCGTCACCGGCTTCGAGCCGGTCGACATCCTCGAGGGGATGCTCCTCGCCGTCCGGCAGCTCGAGAGCGGGCGGCACGAGGTCGAGAACCAGTACGTGCGCTCGGTGCGCCGCGACGGTACGCCGGCCGCGCGCACCACCGTCGAGAAGGTCTTCGAACTTGGCGACCGCAAGTGGCGCGGCATCGGTGAGATCCCGATGAGCGGGCTCCGCCTGCGCAGCGAGTTCTCGGCCTACGACGCCGAGCGCAAGTTCGGCGTGGCCGACCTCGCCGTCGACGAGCCCGCCGAGTGCCGCGCCGGCGACGTGCTCACGGGGCGCCTCAAGCCGCCCAAGTGCGGCGCGTTCGGCACCCGGTGTACCCCCGAGCATCCCCTGGGCGCGCTCATGGTCTCGGCCGAGGGCGCCTGCGCCGCGTACTACCACATCGGCAAGTATCGCACTCAGGAGACGGCGGGGGCGGCGTCGTGACGGCCACCGCCGGCGGCGGAGTGAGCATCGCGCAGGGACTCGTGTGTCCCGCGCCGCTCAACGCGAACGACCGCGTGCAGCTCGGCCACGGCTCGGGCGGCAAGATGAGTGCGGCGATCGTCGCCGAGCGGTTCTGGCCCAAGCTGCAGAACAGCGCCCTCGGCCAGTTCGCCGACGCGAGCCTCATCACCGTCGCCGGCGCGGAACTCGCGGTGAGCACCGACAGCTTCGTCGTGCAGCCGCTCGAGTTCCCTGGAGGGAACATCGGTTCGCTCGCCGTGCATGGCACCCTCAACGACATCGCGATGATGGGGGCGCGGCCGGTGTGCCTCACCGCGGCGTTCGTGCTCGAGGAAGGGCTGCCGTTCGATCTGCTCGACCGCGTGATCGACGCGATGGCCCGCGCGTCGGCTGAGGCCGGCGTGCCCGTGATCGCCGGGGACACGAAGGTGGTCGAGCGGGGGAAGGCCGACGGCCTGTACATCAACACCACGGGGATCGGCGTCCTCGACGGCGCGCTGCGCCCCGCCCCCGGCCGGGCCACGGTCGGCGACGCCATCCTCGTGAGCGGTCCGATCGCGCGCCACGGGATGGCGGTGATGGCCCAGCGCGAGGGGCTCGCCTTCGAGAGCGCCATCACGAGCGACAGCGCGTGCCTCATGCCGCTGGTCGAACAGCTGCGTGGGCTGGGGAGCGCCGTGCACGTGATGCGTGACCCCACGAGGGGTGGCGTGGCGAGCGCGCTCAACGAGATCGCGCAGGCGTCGAACGTCGGCGTGGAGATCGAGGAAGGCGCGCTCCCCGTGCCGGACGACGTCCGCGCGGCGTGCGAGATGCTCGGTCTCGATCCGCTGTTCGTCGCGAACGAAGGGGTGCTCGTGGCGTTCGTCGACGCCGCGGTGCGGCATCGCGCGCTCGACCTCCTGCGCGCCCATCCGCTGGGCGCGGGCGCGACGGCGATCGGCGTGGTGGTGGCGGAGCACCCGCGGATGGTGGCGCTGCGCACCGGCTTCGGTGGCACGCGTGTCGTCGACATGCTGCCGGGCGACCAGTTGCCGCGGATCTGCTGACAACCGCGCAACCAGTTATCAGTGTACGGCAAACCCGCACAGCGGGCGGAATTAAATCGGACAGACTCGCTGCATTTTCGAACGTACGTTCGACAAACGCAGCGCGGGAGCGCTATCGAAAAATCGTCGGACCGCGGTACGAAGTGCGGCACCAACGCCTGCACGAGCCTCCCTGCTACGCACGTCAGTCATCCAACGTCCCGTACAGGAGAGCGGCGGCATGATCTCACCTAGTGCGTACCCGTGGGCCGAGGGCGAAACGCTCGGCCAGCACCTCGACGAACGAGGGATCCCGCGCCGCGACTTCCTGGAGTATTGCGGGAAGATGGCGGTCATCCTCGGCATCGGTTCCGCGGCCGCGCCGCGCGTCGCCAAGGCGCTCGAGAGCGTGAAGCGCCCCAGCGTCGTCTGGCTGCAGCTGCAGGAGTGCACCGGCTGCGTCGAGAGCGTGCTCCGCACAGAGAATCCCTCGATCGGCGACCTGCTGCTCGACGTCATCTCGCTCGATTACAACCACACCCTGATGGCGGGTGCCGGCAAGGCGGTCGAGAAGGCGAAGACCGACGCCATGGCCGCCAACAAGGGGAAGTACCTCCTCGTCGTGAGCGGCTCGATCCCGACGAAGGAGAACGACATCTATACGATGATCGGCGGCAAGACGGCGCGCATGCAGCTCGAGGAGGCCGCCGAGGGATGCGCGGCGATCATCGCGCTCGGCGCCTGCGCCCACTGGGGCGGCGTGCAGGGCGCGCGCCCGAATCCGACGGGCGCCGTGGGCGTCCGCGACATCATCAAGAACAAGCCGATCCTCGTCGTCGCGGGGTGTCCGCCCATCGGCGACACCGTGACGGCGACGGTGGTGCACTTCCTGACCTTCGGTGCGCTCCCCGAGATGGACCGCGAGGGGCGCCCGCTCTTCGCGTACGGCGAGCGGATCCACGACCAGTGCCAGCGCCGCGCCCACTTCGACGCCGGGCAGTTCGTCGAGACGTTCGACGACAAGGGGGCGCGCGAGGGATGGTGCCTGTACCAGGTCGGCTGCAAGGGGCCGGCGACCTTCTCGCCCTGCCCGATCTTCAAGTGGAACACGCGGACGAGCTGGCCGATCGAGGCCGGGCACCCGTGCATCGGCTGCACCGAACCGTACTTCTGGGACACGATGACGCCGTTCTACGGGCGTCTCCCCGACGTGGCGGGCTTCGGCATCGAGAAGCGCGTCGACACGATCGGCGCGTCGTTGGCGATCGGCGCGGCGGCCGGCGTGGCTGCCCATGCGACGATGACCGTGCTGCACCAGATGAAGCGTCGCAAGGCCACCCGGCAGGTCCCTGAAGCCACCGAAGACGAGGGCGCGAACAATGGCTAAGACGAAACTCGTCGTCGATCCGATCACCCGCATCGAAGGCCACCTCCGCATCGAGGCGCAGTCGGAGAACGGCAAGATCTCGCAGGCGTGGGCGAGCGCCACGCAGTTCCGGGGCATCGAGCTGGTGCTGCAGGGGCGCGACCCGCGCGACGCCTGGGCGTTCACGCAGCGCATCTGCGGCGTGTGCACCACGGTGCACGCGATCGCGTCGGTCCGCGCCGTCGAGGACGCGCTCAACATCAGGATCCCGCCCAACGCGAACACGATCCGCAACCTGGTCCACGGGATGCAGTACATCCAGGACCACGTGATCCACTTCTACCACCTGCACGCGCTCGACTGGGTGGACGTGGTGAGCGCCCTCTCGGCCGACCCGGCCAAGGCGGCCGCGATCGGCAAGTCCATCTCGCCGTGGCCGAACAACGACGAGGCGCACCTGCGCGCCGTGCAGCTGCGGGTGAAGAAGTTCGTCGGGTCGGGGCAGCTCGGCATCTTCGCCGGCGGCTACTGGGGCCATCCGGCCTACAAGCTGCCCCCCGAGGTGAACCTCCTCGCGGTGTCGCACTATCTCGAGGCGCTCGACTGGCAGCGCGACGTCATCCGCCTGCACGCGATCTTCGGCGGCAAGAACCCGCACCCGAACTTCCTCGTCGGCGGCATGGCCTCGGCGATCAATCTCAGCCAGGCCACGACGTTCAACGCCGAGCGCATCGCCGACATCAACGGCATGATCAAGCGCGCCCGCGAGTTCGTGGAGCAGGTGTACTGGCCCGACCTCGTGGCGATCGCGGGCTTCTACAAGGACTGGGGCGCGATCGGCGGCGGCGTGCCGAACTTCCTGGCGTGCGGCGAGTTCCCCGAGTCGGACGTGCGCGACCTCAAGTCGCTCTACTTCCCGCGCGGCATCATCCTGAACAAGGACCTCTCGCACGTCGTGGAGTACGACCAGAAGAAGGTCAAGGAATACATCCACAGCTCGTGGTACGACTACGGCAAGGGCGCCGAGGAAGGGCTCCATCCGTACGAAGGGGAGACGACGCCTCACTACACCGGCCCGAAGGCGCCGTGGACCGGCTACCTGCAGGACGAGAAGAAGTACTCGTGGATGAAGTCGCCGCGGTACGAGGACAAGTCGATGCAGGTCGGTCCGCTGGCGCGCATGCTCGTCGCCTACGCGAGCGGCCACAAGGACGCGAAGGAGCTCATCGGCGAGGCGCTCAAGAAGCTCAACGTCGGCCCCGAGGTGCTCTTCTCCACGCTCGGCCGCACGGCCGCGCGCGGCGTCGAGACGGTGTTGCTCGCCCGCAAGATGGAAGGGTGGATGGGCGACCTCACGGGACGCATCAAGAACGGCGACACGGCCACGTTCACGAAGGACAAGTGGGAGCCCAGCAGCTGGCCGAAGAAGGCCGAGGGGTACGGCTACCTCGACGCGCCGCGCGGCGCGCTCGGCCACTGGGTGCAGATCGAGGACGAGAAGATCGCGCGCTATCAGGCGGTGGTGCCCAGCACGTGGAACGCGTCGCCGCGTGACGCGCGGGGGCAGCCCGGTGCCTACGAGGCCGCGCTGGCCGACAACCATCCGCTCGTCGACCCCGAGAAGCCGCTCGAGATCCTGCGCACCATCCACTCGTTCGATCCCTGCCTCGCCTGCGGCGTCCACGTCCTCGACGCGGAGGGGAACGAGCTCTCGTCGGTGGAGGTGAACACATGAACGTGACCAGCGACCGCAGCGCCCGGCATCCGCCGGGCGCCGGGTTCCTCGAGCACTTCGGCAAGCCGGTCCCCCGCGAGCGGGGCGACTTCACCTGGGTGTACCTGTGGGGCGCGCCGCTGCGCATCATGCACTGGATCGCGGCGGTGTGCATCGCCGCCCTCGTCATCTCCGGGCTGTACATCGGCCGCCCCTACTTCGCGACGGCCGGCGAGGCGAGCTCGCATTTCATGATGGGGAAGTTCCGCTTCGTGCACTTCACGGCCGCGGCGGTGATCGTGATGACGGGGATCGTGCGCGTCTACTGGTTGTTCGCCGGCAATGCGTTCGAACGGCTGCCGGCGCTCTTCCCGGTCACGCCGCGGAACCTCCTGAACATGTGGCGCGTCGTGCGCACGTACTTCAACCTGCATACGGAGGAGCAGCCGCACTTCATCGGCCACAACCCTCTCGCGCAGTCGGCGTACACCGGCGTCTACTTGATGATGGTCGTGATGGTGGTCACGGGCTTCACCCTGTACGGGCAGTCCAACCCGACGGGGATCATCTATCACTCGCTCAGCTGGGTGCCGGCGCTCTTCGGCGGACTGCAGATCGTACGGCTCGTGCATCACGCCCTGACGTGGGCGTTCGTCATCTTCGTGGTCATCCACGTATATCTGGCAGTGCGCGCCGACTACGTGGAGCGCGCGGGCGTCATCTCGTCGATCCTCACGGGTGGGCGTTTCGTGTCGTCATCTGACCATTTCGAGGATCTCGACCTGTCGACCGGCCATCCGCACCCGTGGCCGAAGGAATGACGGCGCGCACGGTGCTGCTCGGGCTCGGAAGCCCGATCATGGGCGACGACGGCCTCGGCCTCGTCGCCCTCGAGCGCTTGCGCGAACGCTGGACGCTCGATGACGTCGAGCTCGTCGACGGCGGGACGTGGGGGATGTCGTTGCTCCCGGTCATCCAGGATGCGGAGCGGATGATCGTCATCGACGCCATCGCCGCGCGCCAGCCGCCGGGCTCGCTCGTCGTGCTGGAGAAGGAACGGCTCCCCATCTACCTCACGCGGGCGCTCTCACCGCACCAACTCGACCTGCGCGACGTGCTCGCCGTGGCGTCGCTCATGGGGAACGTGCCGGAGACCATCGTCGCGATGGGGGTGCAGCCGGAGGTGGTGGCGCTCGGCACGGAGCTGTCGCCGAAGGTCGCGGCCAGAGTGGACAAGCTCGAGGCGGCGGTCGTCGAGCGGCTGCGGGCGTGGGGGCATACGTGCACGGCAGTGGGAGAGAAGACATCTACCGCAGAGGACGCAGAGGACGCAGAGGAAGACGACCGGATGCTCGTCGCGCGGCTGGCGGAGCTGTCGTGCATGAGATGAGCGTCGCGATGGAGATCGCGCGCATCGCCGAGGAGAAGCTCGGCGATCAGGCGCCGATGCTGTGCACCGTCGCCGTCGAGTTGGGCGACGACAGCGGCCTCGAGGCGGGAAGTCTCGAGTTCTGCCTCGAAGCCGTGTTCCTCGCGCCGCCGTTCACGGGGGCCAAACCCGAGATCCTGCGGCGCCCGGGCGACGTGCTGCAGTTGGCTTATCTGGAGATCGACGATGGCCGTTAGGACGATCGAAGTGCGCGAGCGCGTCATGGCGCGCAACGATGAACTGGCAGGCGCCGTGCGCGGGCGACTCGCCGCGCACGGCGTGACGGCGCTGAACCTCGTCTCGTCGCCCGGGGCGGGGAAGACCTTCCTGCTCGAGAAGACGCTGGCCGCGTTGGGCGAGGAACTCGACATCGCCGTCGTCACGGGCGACGTGCAGACGCAGAACGACGCCGACCGCCTCGCCCGTCACACGACCCGGCTCGTGCAGGCCGTCGTGACCGGGGGCGCTTGCCACCTCGACGCACTGCAGGTGAGCGCGGCGCTCGACGCGATCGACCTCGACCGCACGCGGCTCCTGTTCATCGAGAACGTCGGCAACCTCGTCTGTCCCGCGTCGTGGGACCTCGGCGAACTGCACAAGGTGGTGCTGTTCACGGTCACCGAAGGCGAGGACAAGCCCCTCAAGTATCCGAAGATGTTCCAGAACTCTCGTTACGCGGTGCTCACGAAGACCGACCTGCTGCCGTATGTGCCGTTCGACGTGGCCCTGGCCAAGGCGAACGCGCTGCAGGTGAACGCGTCGCTCGAGTTCTTCGAGCTCTCGGCGACGACCGGCGCGGGGATGGATGCGTGGTTCGAGTTCCTGCGTTCGATCGTGAAGCAAGGCGCGGGAGTGTAGGGTGACTCCGCCGTCGTCGGCGCGCGACCTGCGGGTCACGGGGGTCGTGCAGGGCGTCGGCTTCCGGCCGTTCGTGCACCGCATGGCGCTACGGCAAGGGCTCGCCGGGTGGGTGCGCAACGTGGCGGGGACGGTCGAGATCCATGTCGAGGGCGCCGCCGACGCGCTCGACCGGTTCCAGCGCGACCTGCGACTCGAAGCGCCGCCGGTCGCGAGGATCGACACGTTGGAGGCGGCATCGGGAACGCTCGTGGGGTTTCGCGGATTCGACATCGCGGCGAGCGAGGACGCTGACGGCAACCGCCCGGTGCCGCCCGACGTGGCGACCTGCGCCTCGTGCGAGCGCGAACTGTTCGACCCGGCCGATCGCCGCTACCGCCATCCGTTCATCACCTGCACCGACTGCGGGCCTCGCTATACGGTCATCGAGGCGCTCCCGTACGATCGCGAACGCACGACACTCGGCGCGTTCGAGCCATGCCCGTCGTGTGCCGGCGAGTACGGCACCCCCGGCGCCCGGCGCCATCACGCCGAGTCGCTCGCCTGCCACGAGTGCGGGCCGCAGCTGTGGCTCGAGTCGCTCGACGGCCGGCGGTGGGCCTACAACGAGACGGCGGTGCAACTGGCGGCGCTCTCCCTCCGACGGGGCGCGATCCTCGCCGTGCGTGGCGTCGGCGGGTTCCACCTCGCGTGCGACGCGACGAACGACGTCGCCGTGCGACGGCTGCGCGACCGCAAGCACCGAGAGGCGAAGCCGCTCGCCGTGATGGTGCGCACCCTCGAGGCGGCTCGCGCCATCGCCGAGGTAGCGGACGCCGAGGCCGCGCTGCTCACCGGACCGGAGCGGCCGATCGTGCTGCTGCGCCGTCGCGCGCATGCGGCGCGCGGCGGCGCGTCGCTCGCCACCGGACTCGCGCCGGGACTCGACCGCGTCGGCGTGATGCTGGCCTACGCCCCGCTGCACCATCTGTTGCTCGAGGGGGCCGGCGTGCCGCTCGTGATGACGAGCGGCAACCTGAGCGACGAGCCGATCGCCATCGGCAACGCCGAGGCGCGCGCGCGGCTCGGCCAGATCGCCGACGAGTTCCTGCTGCACGACCGCGAGATCCTCTCCCGCGTGGACGATTCGGTGGCGCGCGTCGTCGACGGCGCGCCGCTGTTGATGCGGCGGGCCCGCGGCTACGCGCCGTTGGCGCTGCGACTGCCCGTGCCCGCCCCGCGTCCGCTGGCGGCCGTCGGCCCGCACCTCAAGAACACGTTCACCCTCGCGCGCGACGGATGGGCGTGGCCGAGTCCGCACATCGGCGACCTCGAGAGCCTCGACGCGGTCGCGCACTGGAAGACGGCGCTGGCGCGCTACCGCGACCTGTTCCGCATCGCCCCCGAGGTCGCGGTGCGCGATCTGCACCCCGGCTACCTCTCGACGCGACTGGCGGAGGAGCTGGGACTCGAGCGGACGATCGCCGTGCAACACCATCACGCGCACGTCGCCGCGGTGGCGGCGGAGCATGGCGTGACGTCGACGGTGGTGGGACTGGCGTTCGACGGCACGGGATACGGCGACGACGGCGCGGTGTGGGGCGCCGAGACGCTCGTCGCCGATCTGCGCGGCTACCGGCGCGTGGCGCAGCTGCGATACGCACCCCTGCCGGGCGGCGACCTGGCGGCGCGCGAGCCGTGGCGCGCCGCGCTCGGCTATCTGTCGCTCGAGCCGGGGGCGGAGGCGTCGTTCGCGCTCGCGTTCGACGGCGTGAGCGAGAACGAGCGCCGCATCGCCGAGCGGCAGGTGGCGCGCGGACTGAACGCGCCGCTCGCCTCGTCGATGGGACGGCTGTTCGACGCGGCGGCCGCCGTGCTCGGCGTGCGGCATCGCAGCGGCTTCGAGGGACAGGCCGCCGCGGAGCTGGAGTCGCTCGCCGGCGAGCGCGTCGCGCACGCGGTGGCGATGCCGGTGCGCGAGGCGGACGGTCGTTGGGTGATCGATCCGGTGCCGATGCTCGCCGAACTCGGCGCGCGGCGCATCGCGGGGGAGGATGTGCATGCGCTCGCGGCGAGCTTCCACGAGAGCGTCGCCCTCGCGGCGGCGGCGATCGCGGCGCGCGCCGCCGAGGCGCACGGCGCCGACACCGTGGCGCTCGGCGGCGGCTCGTTCCAGAACGCGCGGTTGTTGAGCGGGGTGCGCCGGCGGCTCGCGTCGTGCGGACTGCGCGTGCTGGTGCCGCGGCTGCTGAGTCCGAACGACGGAGCGATCAGCTACGGGCAGGCGGCGGTCGCGGCGGCGGTGCTGGCGTCGGAGTAGATCGCCGCAGACCCGCGCGGATCGCCGCGTTCGGGGCTGGGCCGGCGGGGCTCGAACGACGCCGCGGATGCGCGCTGATCGGTGGGTTCGGGGCTGGCGCGGCGCGGCGGGCCACGCGGGGGCCGGACCGCAGCGCAGATACTACAAAGGACTTGGGGGAACTGCGCGCGGAACCGAGAGGCCGGTGCCGACACTGCAGTCCCCCAATCGTTGCCGTACCTGCGTGGTTCCTCGGCCCCAGCGTGATCTGCGTGTGCGCGCTGACCCCGAACCCACGGATCTGCGCGGAGCTGCGGCCAGCAGTCCCCGACGACGGCTAGGCAAGCAAGCGCTTGCTTGCTACGGCTTCTTCGTCGTGTCGGCCGGCGCCGCGGCGCCCTGGGTGCTGAGGTCGATGTACTGCCCCTGCGGCTGCATGCCCGGCTTCGCGTTGCGCGGGATGCGCGCTCCCACCTTGGCGCCGAGCGACTTCGTGTACTTGTAGAGGTTGCGCAGATCCTCTTCGGTCATCATCGCCGTGTTGTGCCACGGCATCGGCAGGTCGCCCTCGCCGCCATCGGCCGTCTGGAGCACGTGCACCCAGTGATCCTCGCTCTGTCGCGCGGCGATCGTGCGGAGGTTCTTCCCGTACACCGTGCCCCAGGGGCCCTTGAAGCCGACGGGATTGCCCGTGAGCTGGTCGTCCTTGGCGATCTTCCCCTTGCTCTCGGTCCAGCCCGCGGTGTGACAGTCGTGGCAGCTGCCGACGATCATCAGGTACTCGCCCGCGGCTTCGGGGGAGGCGGCGGTGACTTTCGGCTTGTCCTGCGCGAGCAGGGCAGTGGGGAGGAAGCAGGCGACGGCGAGTGCGAGATGACGGCTCCGGAACATTCGATCCTCGTCGGGGAAGTGGTGCGGGGTTGGCTCCTCATCTTAACGGATGGGGGCGGGGGACCGTTAGGCAGAAGGACAGTGGGAGGGCAATGCGATAGGGGGCGAGGTCGAGTGCGAGTGGGAGCCGAGTGGGAGTGGGCCGTGAGTGGGAGTGGGAGTGGGAGTGGGAGACTCCGCGCTTCTGCAACTCGCCTGGGCCCCGGCTCGTAGGGTACGGCACGATGACCATCCTCCTCCTGACCATCGCGCTTGCGCTCTCGCTGCTCGCGATCCCCTTCGGGCTTCCGGGGACGTGGCTGATGGCGCTGGCCGCGTTCCTCGCTGACCGGATCGGCGACGTGCACATCGGCGCCACGGCACTCGTCGGCAGCGCGCTCATCGCGCTCGTGGCGGAACTGCTCGACATCACGCTCTCGGCGCGCTACACGCGCAAGTACGGCGGCTCGTCGCGGGGCGCGTGGGGGGCCATCGTCGGCGGGCTGGTCGGTGCTGTCGTCGGCGTGCCGGTCCCGCTCGTCGGCTCCGTGCTCGGCGCGCTCGGCGGGAGTTTCGCCGGCGCGCTGGCGTTCGAGCTGTGGGGCGGAGCGACGCATGGCGCCGCCACCCGCGCGGCCACGGGGGCGGCGATCGGCCGTGCCGTCGCGATGGCGAGCAAGGCGGGCGCGGGGTGCGTGATCGCGGCGTGGGTGCTCGGCGCGGCGCTGCTGTAGCGGGAAGCGACCGGGGGAACCGCGCCGGATCCACCGACGATCCGCGCAGTTCCCCCGGTCCGTTCCCTGGCCGTGACCGCCGCTCGACTAGCGCATCGGCTCGTCCGGATCGTCCGGCGTGAGCCCGTCCCCCGGCGCGAGCGAGCCTTCCGGCGGCGTCATCTTGTAGTTGTCGGGCGGCGTCTGGTGCAGCAGCCACGTCACGAAGTAATCCCAGCGGCGGCGGATGAAGTACGGCTCGTTGAGCGAATGCGGCCGGTTCGGCGCCCACACGAGATCGTACGCCTTGTTCGCCTTCTCGAGCTCGTCGATGAGCTGCACCGTCATGGCCGGATGCACGTTGTCGTCCATGTCGCCGTGCATGAGGAGCAGCTTCCCCTTCAGGTTGGCCGCGTACGACTTGTTCGCCGAGTGCGTGAAGTTGTCCTCGCCCTTGCGGAGCGTGTCGCGCTTGAGGAGCCCCTGGTACTTCTCCGCCCAGTAGATGTTGTAGCTGCGGTTGTCGTGGTTCCCCGAGCCGCTCACGGCGACCTTGAAGAAGTCGGGGAAGCGGAGCATCGCGTCGGTGCTGGCGAAGCCGCCGCCCGAGTGGCCGAAGATCCCCACGCGGTCGAGGTCGATGTACGGGTGCTCGGCGGCGAGCTGCTTGATGACCGTGACGTGGTCGGGGAGCCCGTTGTCGATGAAGTTGCCGTAGTAGTTGTCGTGGAAGGCCTTCGACCGTCCCGGCGTGCCGATGTGGTCGATCTGCACGACGATGAAGCCGAGCTCGGTGAGCGAGAACGGCTCGCCGCCTCCCTTGAACGTCCACTGGCCCACCGATCCGACCTGCGGCCCGGGGTAGATGTTCGAGATGATCGGGTACTTCTTCGACGGGTCGAGGTTCGGCGGCAGGTACATCACGCCGTAGATGTCGGTCACGCCGTCGCGCGCCTTGGCGGAGAAGACCTGGGCCGGCTTCCAGCCGAGCGCGGCGAGCTGGCTCACGTCGGCCTTCGCGATCGTCCGGAGGATCTTCCCGGTGGAGAGGTCGCGCAGCACCGTCTCGGTCGGCTTCTCGATGCGGCTCATGCGGTCGATCAGCACCTTGCCGCTCGGGCTCACATCCACGTCGTGGTACGCGTCCTCGGGGGTGAGCAGGGTGAGCATGCTGCCGTCGAAGTTCACGCGGTAGAGCGCCTGGTAGTACACGAAGTGGTCGCTCTCGCGGCCGCGCGCCGTGAACCAGATCTGCTTCAGCTTCTCGTCGACGTTGACGACCTTGCCGACCTGCCACGGCCCGCTCGTGATCTGGTTCTTCACCTTGCCGTCGGGGCCCATGCGCCAGAGGTGTCCCCAGCCGTCGCGCTCCGACCACCAGATGACGTCCTGGCCGTCCTTGGTGACGTACCAGCTGCTCGGGTCGGTCGGCGGCGCGACCTCGACGAAGGTCTTCGTGGTGTCGTGCGCGAGCAGCGTCGCCTTGCCCGAGGCGGCGTCGAACTGCCAGAGGTACGCGCTCTTCGAGGCGCGGGTGATGCCGACGAGCTTCACCTTGTCGGAGCCGGTCGTCCACACCGAGTCGCGCAACGAGTTGTTGGTCGTGAGCTGCGCGACCTTCACCGGGATGTCGAGCCGGACGTTGCCCTTCGTCTCGCGGTCGAGGATGTGCGCGCCCGGCACGGGGATGATCGAGTCGCCGGGGAGCGCGTACGGCTGCGAGAAGGCGCGCGGCCGCTGCGACGTGTAGCTGATGTAGGGCATCGTGAGCACGCCGCGCGTGTCCTGCCGAGCGACGAGCAGGTGCCGCGAGTCGGGGGCCCACTGGATCTGCGGGCGGCGCGGCGCGAGGCGCGGCGCGAGCAGTTGCTGCGGCGTCGGGTCGCCCATGCCGTAGCCCCATCCCTGGACGCCGTCGGTGGTGAGCTGCGTCGTGTCGCCGCCGTGCCGCGGGCGCACGTACACGTTGTACTTCATCACGAACGCTTCCCACTTCTTGTCGGGCGAGAGCACGAACGGCACTTCGCTCGGGATCGTGTCGCCGGCGACGCAGGTGTAGGCGGTGATGTCGCAGGTGATGCGCTTCTTGCTGGCGCGGAACTCGATGTTCCGCTCGTCCTCGTTGTCCTTCGCGAACCGGAACGTCTGGAAGGGGAGCTTGTTGCCGTCGTAGCTCGTGTCGGTCGCGAGCGTGATGGCGGCGGCGAGACGGGCGTTGTCGAACAGCGGGCGCACGGTGTTCGTGACGCCGTCGACGAAGAGGAAGTCGGCGCCGTTCTTCGTCTTGTTGCGGAACCAGAAGCGCGTGCCGTCCTTGTACCACTGCGGCTGCACGACGTCGCCGTAGACCAGCCGGCTCGTGTTCCACGGCAGCATCTGTTCGGCGCGGGCGTAGCGCTCGGACATCGACGCGGCGGCGGGAGCCGGGACGGCGGTGGCCGTCACGCTGACGGTCGTGGCGGCGCCCTGCGCCGCGACGAGGGTTGGGAAGGCCAGCCCGATGAGGGCTAGGCGGAGTCGCGTGCGCATGGCAACGTCCTCGCGGAACGGGGGGCAGGGTGGGGAACGGCGAACGGGCGCCGGACGTCTACGTCCGACGCCCGTTGGGCGCTGAATCATGCGCCCGGCGCCCGCCGGGCGCGAGGTCAGGGCACGACCGGCCGGAACGGCGCGATCTGCGGCTCGACGGTCTTCCGGTCGCCGACGACGGTGATCGTCATCCGCGCCGGATCGAGCTGCTCGTCGGCCATGCGGCGAACGTCGGCGGGGGTCACGGCGAGCACGCGCTGCACGAAGCCCGTCAGGTAGTCCTCGCCGAGGTGCTGCTCGTCCATGTATTCGAGCTGCGACACGACGCCGCGGCGCGAGCTGTTCTGGATGACGAACAGGCCGATCACCGATTGCTTGATCCCGTCCAGCTCGGCGTCGGGCGGCGGCGTCTGACGCAGCCGCTCGATCTCGCCGACGATCTCCTTGAGCGAGTTGCCCGTGTCCTTCGTCGTCACGTCGGCCACCTCCACCCAGTACGCGGCGCCGCGGTGGTTCCAGAGCGTCGAGTACGGCGAGTAGGTGTAGCCCTTGTCCTCGCGGATGTTCGACGTGATGCGCGAGCCGAAGGCGCCGCCGAGGAGGGCATCGGTGACCTCGAGCTTGGTGAAGTCGGGGTTCGTGGGGCCGATGACCGGCTTGCCGATCCAGATGGTGCTCTGCGGTGCGTCCGGACGGTCGACGAGGTCGACCTGCCGCACCGTCGCGCCGGCGGCGGGGCGATCCTTCGCCGGGGAGCCCGGCTCCCAATCGGTGAACGCGTCGCGTGCCGCCTTCTCGACGGCGGCGTCGTCGAACACACCGCTCACGTACAGATGGGCGCGGCTCGCGCCGAAGTTGTCGTCGAAGAAATTGCGCGCGTGCCCCATCGTCAGCGCCTTGAGCGTCGCCTCGGTGGAGTACGGGCGCCCGAACGGATGGCCGGGGAACACGACGGCGCGCCACCGCTGCCGCGCGAGGTCGCCGGACTGCTGGAGCGTGATCGCGAGGTTGCGCAGCGCGTTCTGGCGCACGCGTTCGAAGTCGCCCTTCTCGAACCGCGGATGGCGCACGACGTCGGAGACGAGGTTCACGAAGCGCGCCGCGTTCACGCTGAGCACCTCGCCCCCGACCTCCGACTCCACGGCGCCCGCCGACGTGGCGATGCTCCCGCCCATCTCAGCCGCCGCGCGGGAGATGTCCTGCGCCGTGCGGGCGACCGTCCCCTCGAGCAGGAGGTCCATGGTGAGCGAGGCGAGGCCGGGGCCGAACGGCGGTTCGTCGACGACCCCCGTCTCGAGCGCGACGGTGACGACGGCCTTCGGCACGGTGCCGTAATGCACGAGCGTCACCTTCATCCCGTTGCGCATCGTGAACGTGCGATGCTCGGCGAGCTGGAACGGCTTCGGCGCGCCCGGAGCCGGCGGCAGTTGTCGCGCGGTGACGGTCGGCGCACCCTGGCCGCCGCCCTGCGCGAGCAGCGGCGTGGCGAGCGCGAACGCCGTGGCCGCGGCCGCGAGCGAACGAGCGACGGACGGGCGCGCGCCGGCGGCGCGAGGGGTAGGGGTCACGGGGCACCTCCCGGGCTCTTCGCGCCCGGCACGATGGTGTACACGGTGCGGTTGTCCTTGCGGAGCCATTCCTTCGCCGTGCTCAGGATGAGTGCGGGGGTGACGGCGTCGAAGTTCCGCTCGAGCGCGTTCACGCGCGCCGGGTCGCCGTCGAACAGCGCGAAGCTGGCCAGCAGGTCGAGCTTGCCGAGGCCGAAGTTCTCGTCGGCGATGCCGTACAACTGCGAGCGCATCTTCGTCTTCGCGCGCTCGAGTGTCGCGGCGTCGACGGGGTGCGAGCGCAACGCCTCGATCTCCTGGTCCACCACCTCGAGCAGCGCGTCGGCGGGGGTGCTGGTGTCGTGGTACATGCTCAGTTCCCAGAGCATCGGTCCTTCGTAATTGAACTGGTTGCCGAGTCCCCAGTTGATGCCCGCCGAGATGTCACCGGTGAGCGACTTCTGCAGCACGAGCTTGTCGACGAGGCGGCTGTCGCGCCCCTGCGCGAGGATCTGGTCGATGAGCCCGAAGGCGAACCACTCGGGGGTCCAGCGCGGCGGGACGTGCCAGGCCAGCCCGAGCGCCGGGCGGTTGGCGAGCGAGTCGACGCGCGAGTGGCGGCGTTCGGCGGCCTGCCGCGGCTCGACCACGTCGGGGGGCGTCGGCGCCTCGGCGCGCGCGATCCCGCCGAAGTACTTGTCGATCCAGGCATGGGCCTGCGGCGGGTCGAAGTCGCCGACGACGGCGAGGACGGCGTTGTTGGGCGCGTAGAACGTGTGGAAGAACTCGGTGGCGTTCTCGAGCGTCGCCGCGTCGAGGTCCTTGAAGTCGCCGTAGAAGTCGTGGGCGTTCGCCCAGTTCGTGTTGGCGATCATCGGCAGGTCGATCCAGGGGAAGCTGCCGTACGGTTGGTTCTTGACGTTGACGCGCACCTCGTTCTTCACCACGTCGCGCTGGTTGTCGAGGTTCGCCTTGTCGATCGCGAGACCGCGCATGCGATCGGCCTCGGCCCAGAGGATCGTCTCGAGGACGTGCGTCGGCACGACCTCGTAGTAGTTCGTGAAATCGAAGCGGGTCGAGCCGTTCAGGATGCCGCCGTTGTTCTCGATGAGCTTCACGAACTGCAGCTTGCCGAGGTTGGCGGAGCCCTGGAACATCAGGTGCTCGAAGAGATGGGCGAAGCCCGTGCGGTCGCGGGGCTCGGTGCGGAAGCCGACCTTGTAGTAGACCCCCACGCCGACCGTCGGCGCGGTGGTGTCGCGCGAGAGCACGACGCGCAGGCCGTTGGCGAGCGTGAAGTACTCCACCGGCACGTTCAGGCGCGGCGCGGCCGCAGGTACGGGCGGCGGGGCGGCCGCGCGCTTGCGGCGCTGGGCCTGAAGGGGCGAGACGGCGGCGGCGAGAAGCGCGACGGCGAGCGCCGCGCGGTGCGGGTGCATCGCGGATGCCTCCTGCGGGACGATGGCGATGTGGGGGTTCCTCAATGTCCCCAGGGAGGCGCCCGGAATCAACTGCCTTGACGGCGCCCAGCTATCTTGCGGGCGTGATCACGGTCCACCAGGGTGACAATCTCGACGTGCTCGCCGGTTACGCCGACGGCACGTTCGACCTCATCTACATCGACCCGCCGTTCAACACGGGCCGGACGCAGCGGCGCAGCCGGATGCGCGCGCACCGCGACGCGTCGGGGGCGCACGTGGGCTTCGGCGGCGCACGCTACCGCGCGGAGAAGGTCGCCAGCGGCTCGTACGCCGACCGCTTCGACGACTACATCGGATTCCTCGCACCGCGTCTCAAGGAAGCCCACCGCCTCCTCGGCGCCTCGGGGAGCCTGTTCGTGCACCTCGACGCGCGCGAGGTCCACTACGTGAAGGTGCTCCTCGACGTGCTCTTCGGGCGCGAGAGCTTCATCAACGAGATCGTCTGGGCGTACGATTACGGCGCCCGCGCCACCAAGCGGTGGTCGGCGAAGCACGACAACATCCTGTGGTACGCCAAGGATCCAGCGCGCTACACTTTCGATCTCGCGCGCTCCGACCGGCTGCCGTACATGGCGCCCGGGCTCGTGACGCCGGAGAAGCGGGCGCGCGGCAAGCTCCCGACCGACACCTGGTGGCACACGATCGTGAGCCCCACGGGAAAGGAGAAGACGGGGTACCCGACCCAGAAGCCGCTCGCCGTGCTCGAACGCATCGTGAAGGTGCATTCGCGGCCGGGCGACCGGCTGCTCGACTTCTTCGCGGGGAGCGGCAGCTTCGGCGACGCCGCCGACCGGCACGGGCGCGACGTGGTGCTGGTCGACGAGAATCCCGAGGCGATCCGCGTGATGAAGCGGCGGTTCAAGGGGCGCGAGGCGGAGTTCGTGGCGAAGGCGAGGCGCGCGAAGTCCACGCGCTGAGCTGCGTTTCGTGGTTGGGCGGGGACAGACAACGGCTTTGCCACGGATCTGCACGGAGCCGTGCGTTCGAGATCGGCTCGCAGAGGGTGCATCGGCCAACGAGATCACACGGATACTGCGAGAAATCGGGGGAACCGCGCGCGGGACCTACTGATCGGTCCCGTCGTTGCAGTTCCCCCAGCATTTGCCGTATCCGTGGAACTCCCTGCCGCATGGCTCCCGGCTCGCCGGGCCATTCCCGCCCGCACGGATCCGTGTCAATCCGTGGCAAGGTCGTTGCCTCCCACTCGCACTACGCCCCCGCGAGCCCCTTCTCGAGCGCCTTGCACACCGTCTTCAGCACGTGGATGCGCGCCCAGTACTTGTCGTTCGACGGCACCAGCGTCCACGGGGCCGACGTCGTGCTGGTGCGGTCGACCATGTCGCACGCGGCGCGGTGGTAGGCGTCCCACTTCTTGCGGTTGCGCCAGTCTTCTTCGGTGATCTTGAAGTGCTTGAAGGCCGTGTTCTCGCGCTCCTTGAAGCGCTTGAGTTGCTCCTGCTTCGTGACGGCGAGCCAGCACTTCACCACCACGATCCCAGAGCGCGCCATCTGGTGCTCGAAGTCGTTGATCTCGGTGTACGCGCGCATCCAGTCGGCTTCGGGCGCGAACCCTTCCACGCGCTCGACGAGCACGCGGCCGTACCACGAGCGGTCGAAGATCGTCGCGGTGCCGAGCTTCGGCACATGTCGCCAGAAGCGCCAGAGATAGGGTTGGGCGCGCTCCTCCTCGGTCGGGGCGGCGACCGGGACGATGTCGTAGATGCGCGGATCGAGCGGCCCGGCGATGCGGCGGATCGCGCCGCCCTTGCCGGCGGCGTCGTTCCCCTCGAACACGACCACCAGCGCGCGGCGTGTGAACCGCGTGTCGCGCGTGAGCGTGGCCAGCCGGCCCTGCCACCGTTCGAGCGCGTCCTCGTACTTCGCCTTGGCCAGCTTCTTGCCGAAGTCGAGCTCGCCCAGCACGTCCTTCTTGTCGATGGCCGGCAACAGCGGCGGCGTGCGGTCGGCGACGACCGCTGACGTGGGCTCGGCGAGCCGCTCCTGCACCGCGGCCAGCACGCTCTTGCCGACGGTCAGATCCCGGTATCGCTCGTCGGTGGCCTCGGTGATGAGCCAGGGCGCCTCTCCGGTGCTCGTCTGGCGGATGAAGTGCTCCGTGATGCGGCGGAACACGTCGTATCGCTTGAACCGCTGGTAGTCGAGCTTGGTGACGCGCCACGACGTCTGCGGATGCTTCGCGAGCGCCTTGAGCCGCTTCTTCTGCACGTCCTTCGGGATGTGCAACCAGTACTTGAGGAGCAGCGCACCCTCGGCCGCGAGCATCCGTTCGAATCGAATGATCCGCTGGATCGTCTGGTCCAGCTGCGCCGACGTGATGCGCCCTTCGGCGCGGTCGACGATCGGCGCCGTGTGCCAGCCGCCGAACAGGATGCCGATCTTCCCCTTGGGAGGCAGCGCCTGCCAGAACCGGTACATCGGCGGGCGTTGGCGCTCGTCCTCGGTGGGCTCCGGGAAGGCGCGCACCTTGATGTGCCGGGGGTCCATCCACTCGAGCAGGCGCTTGGCCGTCTCGCCGTTGGTGGACCCGTCGACGCCGCCGATGAGGACGATGACGGGGAACCGCTTCTGCGACGCCAGCTCGAACTGCGCGTTCAGCAACGCCTCGCGCAGCCCCGGCACTTGTGCGTCCCAGCTCTTCTTGTCGACCGAATGGCCGAGTTCCGCGGATTCGAACATGTGTTCTACTCTAGTTCTGCGGGAGCGGAGCGCAACGGAGAATTCCCGACAGGCTCAGGGGGAGGGGGAGGGAAAATGAGGAGGGGGAGGGAAAGGGGGAGGGGGAGGGCCTAACCTCAGGGGCGAGCCGACAGCGAGAGAGGGCTCAGGGGTCAGGAGGGAAGAGCGATTCGCTCTCCCCTCGTCGTCCCCGAGCCCTCTCACGCTCTCGCCTGTGTCCGGCAGTCGCCCCCTCCCCCTCCCCCTTTCCCTCCTCCCTCCCCCTCTACTGATACTGAATGTAGAGCGGCCGCGGATTCAACTTGAGGATCTGCCCGATCGGCGTCCGCGGATCGTCGTTCTTCGACTTGTAGAACTGCTTCCACCCCACGAACTGCACGGGCTCGGCCTTGATCCACTTGGTGAACGTGTTGCGCTTGAGCCACGGCGGTCCGAAGCCGTCCATGTCCATCACGATCTGCACGCGTGGGTCGAGCTTGATGTTCTTGTAATTCGTGATGCCGCGCTGCGTGAAGCGGTGCACGACGAGCACCTTGGGGGGCAGCTTGTACTGCGTCACGAGGTCGGCGAGGAACTCGCGGGCGTAGTTCACGTCGGCGGCATCGTAGGTGCCGATCTTCTTGCCGGGCACCGTCGCGTCCTTCATCGAGAACTCGGGGTCGATGCCGAGATGGAAGTTCGGGCGCATGAGGAACTTCGCCAGGCGCGGCAGCTCGTCGCGCAGCGTGCTGTGCCCCACCTGCACGTCGAGGAACATCAGCGCATTCCGCTTGGCGGCCCAGCCGGCCACCTTCTCGATGAGCGCCGAGTCCATCCGCAGGCGGTAGCGGCCGTCCTTGCCGGGCGCACCCTGGGCGACGACGGCGATCAGATGGAGCGCCGGCTGCACCGGGGTGGTCGGGTCGGCCTTCGTCCACGCGGCGACCTCCTCGTCGAGGCGGCGCAGCATCTCATCGGGGGGATATTCGCCGAGCACTCCCATGCGCGTGGAGAGCGGGTTCCCGTAGTAGGCGACGATCCGCTTGTGAGGCAGGATCGACCCGGGGAGCGGATCGGGGCCCTTCACGGGCCATTTCGCGTTGAGGATCGAGTCCTCGCGCGCGTGCGCGAGGCTGTCGGGGTCGGAGAGCTGCGTCTTCCACGACCCCTTCTTCGAGGCGCCGCCCTTGGCGCCCTTCTTCGTGGCGGTCGTCTTCGCGCCCTTGGTGCGGGTGGTCTTGGGCGCCGCCGAATCGGCGACGGGAGGAGCTTTCGCGGTGTCCTGCTGGGCCGTGATCGCGGGCGGCAGGAGAAGCCCGAGCGAGAGGGCGAGGATCTTATATGTCATCACAGGGGCGGACGACCGGACATCTCATCCGGTCACGATCGCCATCAGGGCGTGGCCGCGATCTCGATGCGATGGTCCGCGCGCACCACGTACTGGCCGGCCACCGTCACCTCGAGCTGCACGATGTACGACCCCTTGGTGAGCGTCGAGATGTCGAGTTCGAGCGCGCGTGCCGAGGTCGTCGACCCACGCGCCGACATGTCCTGCACGGTCACGCTCACCGGGGTGGCCTCGCGCACGAGCCGCAGCGCCTTGGCCTGCCGCCGGAAGAACCCGGCCTCCTCGACCTCCTTCACCACGGTGAGCGAGATCGTCATCGGCTCGCCCTGCGGGTCGGTGCCGTAGGCCTCCCAGTAGACGCCGAGCTTGTCGGTGGCCTTGAGGCGTTCCGTGGGGTGCGCGTGCGGGGCCGCCTCCTCCGCCGTCTGCGGGATGGTGCCGTACGGCTTGAAGAAGAGCAGGTCGCTCAGCGTGACGCGCGTGCCGACGGCGAACGGCGGGTTGGCGCCGTACCGGGCGCGCGCCACGGCGTTCTTCGCCGGCGCCGTGACTTCGGCGCTCATCAACAGCGGGCCCCACGGCGCCTTCACCGTAAGTACGCCGCGCTGCGGCGCGTCGTGGATGCGCGCGATGTAGTCGCGCGCCGCCGAGTTGGGCGTGACGACGAGCGCTGCCTCGAGCTTGGCGCCCTGCAGCTCCTTGGCAGAGCCGGCGTCGTACGACAACACGACGAGCGCGCTGTCGCCGCGCTTGAAGACCGCCTTCTGGTGCTCGAGGATGACGAGCGACTTGGCGTAGGGCGGGGCGTACCGCCCCATCACCGGCGGCAGGTGCAGCCGCCAGTTGGTCGAATCGGAGAGCGACGGGTCGTTGAGGACGAACCCGGCCGGGATCATGCGATACGCCGGCACCGGCTCGCTGGAGATGATGTCGAACGAATAACGCTGATCGCCGGGGCCGGATGGCCGCGACGATCCTCGCGCCCACGCGCGCGCCCAGCCGAAGCGCAGGAGCAGTTCGCGCTCGTCGTCGTCGAAGCCGTTCTGGTGCGGCGACGCGGCGTCCTGGAGCATCAGCGTCATCGTCATGCGCGCGTACCATTCGGTGCGCGTGTCGTTGCCCGGGCGGCCGTACAAGGTGCGCGCGAGGGCGAAGACGCGGTCCTCGAACGCCGTGCGCCGCGGGTCGCCACAGGGGAAGCGGTTGTACTGTTGTCGCGCGTCGTCATCGAGGAGCATCGAGAAGTCGCGCCACTGGCAGCGGTCGCGCGGCATCATGCGGCCGAGCGCGACGGCATACGCGCTGTCGCTGCGCACGTCATCGCCGAGCATGTGGTACGAGAACCCGATCATGATGTCGCACCACCAGCCGCCCGTTCCGCACTCCTTCGCCGCGGCGAGTGCCTCCTGGTACCGATCCGATTCCGTGAGGTACCGCACGCGTTGCGCCACGATCCACCGGTCATCGGGGAGCTCGTGGGCGAGCGTGGCGAGGGTCGTGATGAGCTTCGCCCGCGCGTCCACGATCTCCTTCGGCTCGGGGGGGCCCGGGCGTTCGTCGTACCAATAGCACCAGTTGCCCACGCGCTCGTCGCAGTTGCTCGGCGCACTGACGCGGGCACCCGGAAGGTGGTTCAGGCGGTAGAGCTCGAACTCCGACTGCGCGCGGTGCGCCTCGGCGAGCGTGTTGCCGACCGCCGCGTCGCCGGGCCCGGCCGAACCCGGGGTGCGGATGATCTGGGCCCCGGCCGTGGCGGCCGAGACGGCGAGCAGGAAGGCGAGTCGAATGGTCGGCATCGTGTGATGTATACCCCAACCAACGATAATTGCACCACGTTATCTTTGCCCGATGCCCGATATCGTCTTCGAGTCGCTCCATCCGGACGTCAGCCCACCCCGGCGTGGCACCGCCGGCAGTGCCGGGTACGACCTGGCCGCCTGCCTCACCGGCCGCACGGTGCGGACCTGGCACGAGGGGGTCATGACCGAGCGAACGGCCGCCGCCGACGGCACCTTCACCCTCGCGCCCGGGGACAAGGCTCTCATCCCATTGGGGTTCAAAGCCCAACTGCCGCCGGGGATCGAGGCGCAGATCCGCCCCCGCTCCGGCACGAGCGTCAAGACCGACCTCGTGATCGCGAACGCGCCGGGAACGGTCGATCCGGACTACCCCGATGAGTGGTGCGTGCCCGTCAAGAACGGCGGTCCGGCGCCGCTGGTGATCGCCCACGGCGACCGCATTGCCCAGATGGTGCTGGCGCGGTTCGAGACGCTCGGCTTCACGCCCGGTGTGGTCGGACAGAGCACCGACCGTGCCGGCGGATTCGGCTCGACGGGGCGCGGCCGGGCGGGGTAACTTTCTTCCCGTGACGCGACGGCGCGACCTCTCGCGCTCCCCCCTCGCGGATACGGTTCACGGCAGGATCCATCCCTCGCGGAGGTCGCTCGTGCAACGCGTCGTGCGTTCCGGCATCCTGATCATCACGCTCCTCGGCGCGCGCCTCGCGGCGCAGGAGCCGCGGAAGATCGCCATCGAGAGCTACACACTCGCCAATGGGCTCAAGGTACACCTCGTCGAGGATCATTCCTCGCAGGTCGTGGCCGTCGACGTCTGGTATCGCGTGGGCGCCCGCAACGAGCGTCCCGGGCGCACCGGGTTCGCGCATCTGTTCGAGCACATGATGTTCCAGGGCTCGGCGCACGTGAAGAAGGCCGAACAGTTCCAGTACGTGGAGCGCGCGGGGGGACAGCTCAACGGTTCCACGCAGGCCGACCGCACCAACTATTGGGACCTGCTGCCGTCGAACCGGCTCAACCTCGGGTTGTGGCTCGAGGCCGACCGCATGCGCTCGCTGGCGATCGACCAGGCCAATCTCGACAACCAGCGCGAGGCGGTGAAGGAGGAGCGGCGGTTGCGCTTCGACAACCAGCCGTACGTGGGCACGCTCGTCGACTCGATCCCGGTCATCTACGACCGCGAGAAGTGCTTCGCCTACGGGCACGCGCTCGTGGGCTCGATGGCCGACCTTAACGCGGCGAAGGTCGAGGACGTCGCGGCGTTCTTCAAGCAGTACTACGTACCCAACAACGCGACGCTCGTGATCGTCGGCGACTTCGTGCCGGCCGACGCCAAGGCGCTCGTGGCGGAATACTTCGGCGACATCCCGCGCGTCGCGCCGCCGCCACCCGTCGTGTGCGACCAGCCATTCAACACCGGCGCGATCGTGCGCCGCGTGACCGACAAGAACGCCACGATCCCCGCGGCCCTCATGTTCTGGCGCATCCCGCCGGTCGCCGACACGGATTACCCGGCGCTCGATCTACTCAGCACCATCCTCGGCGGCGGCGAGAGTTCCCGCCTCAACCGCGACATCGTGCGCGAGTCGAAGTTGGCCGCCGGTGCGCAAGCGATCCTGAATCCGACCGGCCCCACGCGCGGCCCCGGCCTCTTCGGGGTGCTCGTCATCACGAACCAGGGGCGGTCGGTCGACTCGGTGGCCGCCGCGGTCAACGCACAGGTCGCGCTCGTCGCCGCCAAAGGCGTGACCGAGCCGGAACTCACCAAGGCGCGCAACACGTGGCGGAGCAACACCATCATGGGGCGCCAGCGCGTGCTGAACGTCGCCGAGGCGTTGCAGTTCGCCGACCTCTTCCTTGGATCGGCGGAGCAGGTGAACACCGACATCGCGCGCTACAACGCCGTGACCGCCGCCGACGTGCAGCGCGTCGCCGCCAAGTACCTGCGCCCCGACAACCAGCTGACCATGCTGATCGTGCCGGAGGGCAAGTGATGCGTACACTCCGGAACTTCCGCCGCGCGGCGTCGCTCGTCGCCGCGCTGCCGCTCGGGCTCGCCGCGCAGTTCCCCGCGAAGGCGCCCGCGGCCACGCCCATCAAGCCGGCGTCGTTCCCGCCGTTCCAGCAGGCGACGTTGCCGAACGGCATGCGCTTGCTGGTCGTGCAGAGTCACAAGCAGCCGGTGGTGTCGGTGTCGCTCTCGTTCCAGGCGGGTTCGGTGTACGAACCGGCAGGGAAGGCGGGGCTCGCCGACATGGTCGCCTCGTTGCTGACGAAGGGGGCAGGGAACCGCTCGGCCGACGAGATCGCCGCCGCCATCGAGGGGGTCGGTGGTTCGATCGGCGCCTCGGCGGGGGAGGACTTCCTCGGCATCCGCGCCGACGTGCTCGCCTCCGACGCGAAGCTCGCGTTTGATTTGGTCGCCGACGCGACGATCCGGCCGACGTTTCCGGAGAAGGAAGTGGAGTTGCTGCGCACGCAGACGCTCTCGTCGCTGGCGCTCGATCTCTCGCAGCCGGCGAGTCTTGCCTCGCGCGCCTTCGCCCGCGGGCTCTACGGCGCGCATCCGTACGCGCGGCGCGCCGATCCGGCGAGCGTGAAGTCCATCACCCGCGACGACATCGTCGCCTACCACAAGGCACGCGTGTGCCCCTCCGGGTCGCTGCTCGTCGTGGCCGGCGACCTGTCGCTGGCACAGGCGAGGGCGCTCGCGATGGCAGCGTTCGGCGCCTGGACCGGCACGGCGCCCGCACCGGTCACTTTCCCGGCGTTCCCTGTGCGGACGGCGCGCGAGATCGTGCTCGTGCATCGTCCGGGTTCGGTGCAGTCGAACATCGTCGTCGGCAACCTCACGTGGGCACCGGGCGACCCGCGGGCCTACGGCGCCACGATCGTGAACCGCCTGCTGGGCGGCGGTGCCGACGCGCGGCTGTTCATGGTGCTGCGCGAACAGAAGAGCTGGACCTACGGCGCGTATTCGAGTCTCGTGCGACATCGTCAGATGGGCGATTTCGAGGCGACCGCCGAGGTGCGCACCGAGGTCACCGACTCCGCGCTCGTCGAGATGCTCGCCCAGTTGGGGCGGGTCGGATCGGAGCCGCTTCCCGCGGAGGAGTTCGAGCGCACGAAGAACGCGCTCACGGGCGCCTTCCCGCTGAGCATCGAGTCGGCGAACCAGGTGGCGTCGCAGGTGTCGTCGGCGCGGCTCCTCGGGTTGCCCGCCGACTACGTGCCCACCTACCGGCAGAAGCTCGCGGCGGTGACGGCGGCACAGGCGCAGGTCGCCGCGAAGGCGATGGTGCGTCCGGCCGAGGCGCTCATCGTCGTCGTGGGTGACGCGACGAAACTGCGCGAGAAGCTCGAGAAGATCGCGCCGGTGACGATGGTCTCCGCCGACGGCACGGTGCTGAAGCCCGAAGACCTCGTGGTGAAGGCCGGCGCGCTCGACCTCGCCATGGAGCGGTTCGTGCCGCACACCGACAGCTTCGCGATCCTCGTGCAGGGGAATCCGTTCGGCGGACAGTCGGTGACGCTCGAGAAAGTCGACGGCGGATGGAAGTTCACCGACGCCACCCGGCTCGCGGCGATCATCCAGCAGAGCACGGAGGTGCGGTTCACCGATCGTCTCGTGATGCAGAGCGTGCACCAGACGGGGAAGGTGCAGGGGCAGGACGCGAAGATCGACGTGACGTACACCGACGGCCACGCCAAGGGCTCGGCGACGACGCCCGCGCCCGGCGGCGCGAAGACGATCGCCGTCGACACGGACGTGCCGGCCGGCGTGATCGACGACAACGCGCTGCAGGCATTCTTCCCGGCGCTCAAGTGGGCGGCCGGCGCGAAGTTCGCGTTGCCGGTGTTCCAGTCGGGGAAGGGGAGCGTCACGACCGTCTCGATCGCCGTCAGCGGCGAAGAATCGGTGAAGGTGGTCGCCGGGACGTTCGACGCGTGGAAGGCCGACGTGACCGGCGGCGCGGCGCCGCTCACGATCTGGATCGAGAAGGGGGGCGCCCACCGCCTGCTCAAGTTGGCGTTGGTGGGCACCCCCGTGGAGTTCCAGCTGGCGAAGTGATCAGGGGATCGTGCCGGGCCACACCTTGCCGAGGTTGGCCATCACCGCGGCGAGCGTCTCGATGCCGTCCCAGAGGTTCTGGAGACGCAGGTTCTCGTTCTTCGCGTGCTGATCGTTGTCGTGGTTCACGATCGGCACGCTGATCGTGGGTGCGTGCAGCACGTCGGTGAAGATGTACTGGCCGAGGCTCGCGCCCGACGTCGGCGAGACGAGCACCGGCTCTCCTTTCGCATCGGAGATCACCTGTCGCAGCGCGAGTGACACGGGGAGCTCCATCGACGTGCGCGTGGCCGGGTAGCCCTCCTCCCATTGCAGCCGGACGATGCGCGCGTGCGCGAGCCGCATCTCCGCGGTGACCGAATCGTGCGTGACCCACCAGCCGCGCTTCGCGAGGTGCGCCTCGAGCAGTTCCTTCACGTGCACCGGCGTCTGGTTCGGCACGAGGCGAAAGTCGATGGAGGCGCGCGCCTCGGGAGCGATGGCGTTCGCGGCGACCGGCGCGACGTTCCCCACGCGGATGCCGCGCAGGTTGACCGCGGGTTTCATCAGGCGCTCGCCGATCTGCGCGTCGTTCCCCTCGCTCTTCGCGAGCAGCAGGTCGTGCCGCAGTTGGGCGTCGATCGGCGGGAGGGCGCGCACGGCGGCGAGCTCCGCCGCCGTCGGCGGCACGACGTCGTCCATGTAATGATCGATGAGGATGTTGCCGTCGCCGTCGCGGAGCGAGGCGAGCAGTTCGACCATGAGCATGCCGGGGTTCGGCGCCCAGTTGCCGTAGTGCCCGGAGTGCAGAGCGCGCGCCGGGCCATACGTCGTCAGCTCGAGTCCGACGGTGCCGCGGACGCCGAACGAGATGAGCTGCTTGCGGCTCTGGTGCACGGGGCCGTCGACGATGAGCCATACGTCACCGCCGAGCGCGTCCTTGTACCGGGTGAGCAGCTCCTTCAGGTGGTCGGAGCCCGCCTCCTCCTCGCCCTCGTAGAAGAACTTGAGGTTCACGCTCGGCGCGATGCCGCTCGCCTTCATCGCGTCGAGCGCGGCGAGCATGGCGACGATCGGGGCCTTGTCGTCGGACGCGCTGCGCGCGTAAATGCGCGATTCAGGGTCGAACCGGCCGCGCTCGGGCATCGGGAGCACGGCACTGAGGGCGTTGTTCGCGCCGGGCCTGGCGCGCAACACGGGCTCGAACGGCGGCGTCGCCCACTCCTTGGGGTCCACCGGCTGCCCGTCGTAGTGCGCATAGAGAATGACCGTGCGCGTGGCGCCAGGCGCCTTGAGCTCGCCGAGCACGGCGGGCGGCGCGGCGCCGTTCTCGAGGATGCGGGCCGTGACGCCACGCCGCTGGAGCATCGTCCGCAGCAGCTCGGCGTTGCGCCGGATGTTCGGCCGGTCGGCGGCGTTGTTGGGGATGGCGAGCAACGAATCGAGCTCGCGCACGATCTCGACCTCATGTCGCTCGCGCCAGGCGCGCACGCTCTCGACGACCGACTGCGCCCGCACCAGCGTGGAAGCGCCGGCAGTGAGTGAAAGGGCGAGCAGCAAACGACGAACAGGGATCACGGGAGCGACCTCAGTGGGGGGTGATGACGGAATCTGTGCCCGCGTCAGCGCGAAGTCTTTGCCTGGGCGGCATCGCGGTGCCGGAGCGCGTGGCCGGCCAGCGCGCCAGTCACGCGCCCCGAGTCCACCGCGGCTTTTCCATTGACGAACACCCAGCGCATGCCCTCGGCCAGACGCTCCGGCTCGGTGTAGGTCGATCGGTCACGGATCGTCGCCGGGTCGAACACGATCACATCGGCGAACCAGCCCGGCTCCAGCCGCCCGCGCTCGGCGATACCCAGGTCGCGCGCGGTCTGCGCACTGCTCGCCTCGATGGCCCGTTCCATGGTCAGCACGGGGCGGTCGAGCACATAGTCGCGGATCTTCTTCGGGAACGTGCCGTACTTGCGCGGGTGCCCGTCCGATCCGTCCGACCCCGTCGTGACGAACGGCGCCCGCATGAACGCCTCGATGTCCTTGGCGTCCATGTTGAACGACGCCACGCCCTGGTCGCCGACGGTGCGGATGATGTCGAGCGCCGCCTCGACGGGCTCCATCCTCCGTTCGGCGGCGATCGCGTCGAGACGCTTCCCGTGCAGCTCCTTCCGCTGCTTCTCCGTCACGAGCAGTGACGCCGCGCCGCCGCGTCGGCGCAGGTTCTCGCGCATCTCCGCGGCGAGTCGCGCGTGCGTCGCGGGATCGGCGATGCGGTGGAGGAGGGAGTCGCGTCCGCCCGCCTCCGCCCACCGCGGCAGGAGCGCGGCGCCGAGCGACGTGCCCGACGCTTCGTACGGATACTGGTCGGCGCTCACCGTGAGCCCCTCGCGCTGCGCGGCGGTGATGAGGGCGATCACGCTGTCGGCATAGCCCCACACATCGGTGCCGAGCGCCTTGATGTGCGAGAAGTGCACCGGGATCCGTGCCTCGCGGCCGATGCGCAGCACCTCCCGCACCGAACCGAGCAGACCGATCGTGTACGAACTCTCATCGCGCTGGTGCGTGTCGTACAGTCCGCCGTGCGCCGCCACCACCTTCGCGAGCGCGATGACCTCCTCGGTCGTCGCGTAGCTGCCGGGCGCGTAATAGAGTCCAGCCGAGAGTCCGAACGCCCCCGCTCGCATGCCGCGTTCGACCAGTTCCTCCATCCGGGCGAGCTCGGCAGCCGTCGGCGCACGGTCGCTCATGCCGAGCACGGCGCCGCGCACGCTGCCCTGCGGCACGTACACGAGCGCGTTGGTGCCGATCCCCGTCGAGTCCCACTTGGCGAGGAGCTTGCCGACGTCGAGGGCGCCGCCGCCGTCGTTGTTCGTGGCGACGGTCGTGACGCCCTGCATGAGATAGGGCGCGTTGCCCCGGCGTGCGGCCGCCGAGAGGTCGCCGGCCGTGTGCGTGTGCGGGTCGATGAAGCCCGGCGCGACGATCAACCCCTTCGCCGCGATCCTGCGGGTGGCCGACCACCCGGCGGCGCTCGCATCGCCCACGAACACGATCCGGTCGCCGCGCAGCGCGACGTCGGCCACGCGCCCGGCGTGACCCGTGCCGTCGTAGACGGTCCCGCCGGTGATGATGACATCCGCCGAACGGCCCTGGGCCCCGGCGGACGTGCCGCCGGAGCCCAGGGTGACGATCAACGGAAGGACGAACAGCCTGTGAAGACGCGTCATCCGTCCATCCTCGGTGTCGGTGCGTGTGTCTATTTCTTCGGGTTCAAGATATCGTCGATCTCGTGCCGCGCCTGCGCGAGATGCGCCTTGGTGATCGCGTCGCCCGCGCGCGGCTGCGCGGCGGCGATCTGGCCGTCGAGCGTCTTCAGCTCGGCGCGGAAGAGCGCCTTGCCGTCGGCGGAGCGGCGGAAGAGTTGCGCGAGGAACGAGGCAGGGATCCCCGGGGGCAGACCCGCGAGGTTCGGCGCCGTCGGGTTCACCTTCGCGCGCGCGAGCTCGAGGTACGAGTTCTGCAACGCGCGCCGGTATGCGTCGATCTTCACCGATCCGCCCTGCAGCTCGCTCCACACGCCGCCGCGGACGTCGGCGAGCAGCTCGCTCGCGGGGTACACGGCCTCACCCGGCTTGGCGTCGGCCTCGAACGAGACGAGGCGCGACAGGCGGATGTCGCTCAGCAGTCCGGCCAGGATGCTGCGCTGCGCGCCGTTGATCCGCTGGATCGAACCCTCCGGTTCGAGCCGGCGCAGGATCGCCGGGTCGAGCAGGAAGTGCGGCGTGGCGAACGCGTTCTCGTTGAGGAACTTCACCGCGGCCCGCTGGCGCGCCGGGTTCATCGGCGTGAAGCGCGGTCCGGGCTGCGAGCCGTACTTGTCCTGCGTCTCCGCCGAGCCGACGATCACGGCCACGTGCCGCAGCTCCGTCTGCCACTGGCCCACCAGCGCGTTGTAGATCTCGTCGGTGAGGTCGTCGTTCTTGAGCGGGTCGGTCGTGGCCGGGAGCACCATCGGCACGAGGCGCTTGAGGTTCTTGATGCCGAGCGCGGTGCTCTTCACGGCGTCGGCGTCACCGACGGCCTCGGTGTTGTTGTACGGATCGGCGCCCTGGTCGTCGGCCGTCGAGAAGCGCAGCCACGGCTTCGCGTCCTGCTCGCGCGCCCACGCGTCGAGCGTCGGCCGTTCGTCGTCCGGGGTATTGGCGCCGGGGATCGGCGCGTATCCCCAGTGCGTCGCCCAGATGTCGTACGGGCCGATCCGCGGGATCAGGTCCTCGAGGGCGATGCCGTCCTCCGGCTGCGCGACGTAGTTGAAGCGCGAGTAATCCATCAGCGTGGGCGTGTGCCCCATGCGGTGCACGAAGTCCTTGTTGCGGATCGAGTCGGCCGGGTACATCGCGCTCGCCTTCATGTTGTGCTGGAAGCCGAGCGAGTGGCCGATCTCGTGCGCGATGACGAACTGCATCAGCCGGCCGGCGAGCGAATCGGGGAACGGGAGCTTCTTCGCCCGCGCGTCGAGCGCGCCCACCTGCGTCCAATACCAGTCCGTGTTGAGGTTCATCACGTTGTGGTAGATCTGCAGGTCGGCTTCCATGATCTCGCCGGAGCGCGGGTCGTGCACGTGCGGGCCCACCGCGTTCTCGATGCTCGACGGCAGCCACATGATCACCGAGTAACGCGCGTCCTCGGCGGCCCAATCGGGATCCTCCGCCTTGGTGGGAGCGTCCTTCGCGACGATGCCGTCCTTGAACCCCGCCGCCTCGAACGCCGGCTTCCAGCTCTCGATCGCCTTCTTCACCCACGGCTGCAGCCACTGCGGCGTGGCCGGGTCGACGTAGTACGTGATCGGCTTCTTCGGATAGCAGAGCGCGCCTTCCCGGCGGTCGGAGCACTCGAGCCGGTAGCGCGTGATGAAGGTGCGCGTCGCCGCCCGCTGCTCGGGTCGGCTGAAGTCGGTGGTGCTCGTCGAGAAATAGCCGACGCGGTCGTCCATGAGGCGCGGCATCATCGGCGTCTCGGGGAGCTTGAGCATCGACCAGTGGACGAGGAAGCTCGCCGACGGCGGGAGCGCGGGCGCGCCGAACGGACTGGCGGCCGGGGCGCCGGGCATCGCCGGCGGTGAGTTCACCGTGAGCGTCGCCTCGACCTCGATGTTCGTCGGATAGGTCGCCACGCGCTCGAGGAACGACCGCGCCGGGTCGATGTTGCCCCGGTAGCGGTTCGTCACGTTGAGCTCGACGGGCGGGTTTGTGTAGAGCCGCGACACGTCGATCACCGGCGCCGAGTCGGGGCCGAACGCCTCGACGTTGAACGCGGCGAGGATCGTGTTGTAGTTCGCCGACTCGACCGCCCGGTAGATCGCGTCGGTGGAATCGGCGCGGATGTTGTAGCTGATGCTCTTGAACAGCACGCGATTGTTCTTGAGCTCCCACCGCACGACGCGGTTGCCCAGCGCCTGGCCGCCGTAGCCGGCGCCGATCGTCGTTTTGGCGATCTGCGTGACGAGCAGCAGGTCCTTGCCGAGCTCGGCGCGCGGGATCTCATAGAGCACGCGCGACCCGATGCGGTGCGTCTTGAAGAGGCCCGCCTTGGTCTTCACGTCGCCGCGCACCACGGTGGCGTACGGACGCGGCGACGGTTCGGGCGGCGCGCCCGGCGCGCCTCCCGCTCCGCCGGGGGCGCCAGCCGCGGGCGCGCCGGCGGCCGGGGTGCGCGGCGTCGTGTCACCAGGCATGCCGGGGCGAGCGCTCGCGGTGTTGGGTCCTGCCACGGGCGCCGGCGCTGGAGCCGGCTTCGGCGCGGCGGCCGGCTGGCACGACGCCAGCAGCGCCGCCGCGAGTGGGAAGGTGAAGCGCAGTCGGGTCATCTCGAACTCGAATGAGGGTGGTGAGTGACGCGTCGTGCTGGGAGTCGGGGGGAGTTCAGTGCGTGGGCGTGATGCCCGCCGGCAACGTGAAGCTCGCGACAGCGCCTGCCGTGACCCCATGGGACGCGAACCACCCCAGGTTCGCCTCGACCGCATAGAGGAATCGCGCCTTCGCGTAGTGCAGTGTGGTGGTGTTCGCCTGCATGTCCTCGATGTTGATCACCTTCTTCGTGGAATCGAGGAAGGCGATCGACAGCGGGATGAGCGTGTTCTGCATCCAGTACGCTTCGAACTCGGGCTGCTGCGTGTACGGATACGCGAACAACATGCCGCGGTCCGCGCCGAGACTCGGCCGGTTCATCAGCCCCGTGTCGCGCTGGGTCGGCGTCGCCGCGATCTCGGCCGTGAGCACCCCGCCGCTGAACGTCACGGCGATGGTCGGCGGCACGGTGACGACGGGGCCGAGCGGTGCCTTGTCGCCGCACGCCGCGACGAGTGCCGCGGTAGTGACCGCCGCGACGACGAGACCGCGCTGGATCCTTATCGTGAACATTCTGTGAAATCTGCCCCGTGGTGTCACACGGGCGCCAGCCGGAAGCGCGGGCGGGATCCGGACACCCGCGCCGCGGCACCGGCGTGCCGGTGAGCGACGGCTCGAACGCGCCGCTCAGCGTGGCCGGCGCGCGCCCTTCTCGCCGAGCGGCGTCGCGCGCGGCGGGCCGCTCCGGATCGCCGAGTCGCCGAACTTGGCGCGCACCGCGTCGAGGGCGCGCGACAGGTCGCGGTCGCGCGGTGCCTCCACCGGGTTCGCCACTTCGCCGAAGATCGTGAGCTGCTCCGCGTCGCGCGCCGCCCGGAAGTTCGACAGGGCCACCCCCACGAGCCGCGCCGGCTTGCGTTGCGTCTGCCGCAACTTCGCCAGCAACTCGAGCGCGACGTCGGTCACGGCGCGATCCGACTCCACCGCTTCGGGGAGCGTGCGCCCGGCCGTACGCGTCGTCCAATCGTTCGTGCGGTACTTCACCGTGACGGTGCGCGCCGCGAGGCCGTCGCCGCGCAGGTCGGCGGCGACCTTCGCGCACAGCCGGCGCAACTCCGTCTCGAGCAGAGCGCGATCGGTGAGGTCGCGCCCGAACGTCTCCTCGCGGCTCACCTGCTTCGCTGGGGCGCGCGGTTCAACGACGGTGTCACTCTCGCCCCGCACACGGTGCCAGAGCCATGCCGCGGTCTTCTTGTCGGTCCACCGCTCCAGCGTCGCGAGGTCCTGCTCGAGCACCTGTTCCACGCGCGTCAGCCCGAGCTTGTGCAGCCGTTCCTGCAGCTTCGGCCCGATGCCGGGTATCTCGCCGAGCGCGAGCGTCGCCATGAACGCCGCCACGTCACCGGGGTCGACGATGCGCACACCACCGGCGTCCGGCGCCTTCGACGGTTTCGCACGCTCGGCGGCGAGCTTCGCCACCAGCTTGTTGGGGCCGCCGCCGATCGACACCGAGAGCCCCGTCGCCTCGATCACCGCCGCTCGGATGCGGCGCGCCGTCGCTTCGAGGGGTTCGTGACGGTACAGCGCTTCGGTGCCGGTGAGGTCGAGGTACCACTCGTCGATGCTCGCGCCCTCGACCGCCGGCGTGAACGCCTCGAGCACGCGGCGGATCGCGCGGCTGGTGTCGCTGCAGGCCTGGCGCGGCACGGGCACGCACATCGCGTCGGGGCAGAGGCGCAGCGCCTGCGAGATGGGCATCGCCGACCGCACGCCGAAGGCCCGTGTCTCGTACGACGCCGAGCAGACGACGCCGCGCGACCCCGGCCGCCCGCCGACGATGAGCAACGGCGCGCGGCCGGCGCCATCGGGGTCGACTTGGCGCGCGACGGCGACGAAGAACGCGTCGGCGTCGGCCAGCAGGATGCGCCTCATGCGGGAAGTCTATCGCGCGACGCCCCCGCGACGCCAAGGGCCGCGAGCGCCGCGCGACGGCGGGGCGGGAACGCGCGCGGGCGGCCGGGCAACCGCCCGACCGCCCTCGCGGATCCAACCGGAAGGAACCTTACGGCACTTCGATCACGACCGAGCGGCGGTTGAGCGCGCGCCCTGCCTTCGTGCCGTTGTCGGCGATCGGCTTGGTCTTGCCGAAGCCCACCGTCGTCATGCGGTTCCCATCGATGCCCTGCGACTCGAGGTACTTCTTCACCGAGTTCGCCCGGCGCTCGGAGAGGCCCTGGTTGTACTTCTCGGTGCCGATGCTGTCCGTGTGACCCTGCACCTCGACCTTCGCGTCGGGGTGCGCCTTGAGGTACGCCACGGCCACGTTGAGCGTGTCCTTCGCGAGCTTCGTCAAGTTGTACTTGTCGAAAGCGAAATGGACGTCGCGCAGCGTCATGAGCTCACGCGGCTTCGCGGGCGCCGGGGCCGGAGGAGCCGGCGGCGGCGGCGGAGGCGGCGGGGGCGCAGCGGCCGGCGGCGCAGCCGGGGGCGGCGGCGGCGGCGGGGGCGGCGGCGGCGGAGGCGGCGGTGCGACGAAGCACCGGTTGTTCCGCGCGTGCCCACCGAACATGCGGCTGATGCCAGCCGTCACGCGGTAGGTCGTTGTCCGCTGTCCCGACGTCGTCTGGTCCGACGGATTCTTGAAGTCGGCCGTCGCGCCGAAGCGCCACGCCCAATCCTCATTGACGCAATAGCGCAGGCCGATCGCCGCGTTGCCGCCGGAATCGTACTGGTTCTTGGTCGTGTCGGACTGGTACTGCGTGCCCGTGAACCCACCGCCGATGAGGAAGTCCCACTTGTCGGCGATCGGCTGCGAGAACATGAGATCGATGCGATTGTTGAGCGCCGTCAGGTTGCCGACCCGCGTGCTCTTGGTGCTCGAGTAGTCGCCCTCATACTCGATCGCCAGACGATCGGTCGGCAGCCCCAGCCAACGATTGAACGGCGAGATCCCCAACCGCCCGCCGAAGCCGACGGGGTTGTTCAGGTTGGTGAAGTCGTCGTACTTCGTCCACTGCACGAACACCCCCGCCTCTCCGGCGATCCGCTGAGCGAACAGCGGGCCCGCCGAGGCAAGTGCGAGCGCAGTCACGAGACCGAGACGTCGCATTGCAGTACAACTCCGTTGAGGATAAAAGAGTAACCGTCCCGACACGCGGACGGTGGAATCCCGGACTTCCCGTGAGTCAAAATCCGTGACTCCTCCTGAAATCATAACATCCATTCCCGGCGCCGTCTACATTATTTGCACCCGGCGACCGACAGGGATTCACCTACACCCTTCTGACGAGCCAATCGTTGTCCGACACGATCCCAACGGACGAAGCCCCGCTCTGGGTTCCCGGCCCGGCGCACGTGAAAGCGACGCAGATGCATCGCCTGCTCGAAGCGCTGCACGCCCGCTGGCCGGAGGCGCCGCTCCCGGACGCTCCTTATATGGATTGGCACCGGTGGAGCTGCGATCACCCTGACCGATTCTGGCCGGCCGTCTGGCGGGATTCGGGTGTCGCCGCCGAGGATCGTCCGGGCCATGCGGATCCCTGGGAGAGCGTCGTCCGGGGCGCGGATCGCATGGCGCCCCCCGACCGGACGCTCGGTCCCGTCTGGTTCGAGGGGGCGCGCCTCAACTTCGCCGAGAACCTGCTCCGCTTCCGCGGTCCGGAGCCGGCGATCCTCGCGCGCGACGATCGCGGCCGGCGCCGCACGGTGAGCCGCGACGCGCTCGTCGCCGACGTCGCGCGGGCCGCGGCGGCGCTGCGCGCCCTCGGCGTCGGGGCCGGCGACCGCGTCGCCGGCTTCCTGCCGAACGTGCCGGAGGCGGTGACCGCGATGCTGGCCGCAGCGTCGGTCGGCGCCGTCTGGTCGTCGTGCTCTCCCGACTTCGGGGCGAAAGGGGTGCTCGACCGGTTCGGCCAGATCGAGCCGAAGGTGCTGGTCGTCGCCGACGGCTACCACTACGCGGGCAAGGCGATCGATTGCATGGCGCGCGTCGCCGAGATCTCCGCGGCCATCCCGTCGATCGAGCGTGTGGTGGTGGTGCCGTTCGCCGGCCACACCGCCACCGCGACGGCGGCAGCGACGGCGTTGGTCGCCGGCGCCGAATCGTGGGAGGCTTTCCTCGCGCGCGGCGACGGCGCGGCGCCACGGTACGAGCGCCTCCCGTTCGACCACCCGCTCTACATCATGTATTCCTCGGGGACGACGGGGCTGCCGAAGTGCATGGTGCACGGCGCCGGCGGCACGCTGCTGCAGCATCTCAAGGAACACCGGCTGCACGTCGACCTGCGCGAGGGAGAGCGCATCTTCTACTTCACCACCTGCGGGTGGATGATGTGGAACTGGCTGGTGAGCGCGCTCGCCGTGGGCGCGACGGTGGTGCTGTACGACGGCGCGCCGATGCCGCCGGGGCGTCCCGACGCGCTGTGGACGCTCGCCGCCGACGAGCAGGTCGCGGTGTTCGGCACGAGCGCGAAGTTCCTCGCACTCTCCGAGAAGGAGGGGCTGCGCCCGGCGGCGACGCACGACCTCGGCGCGTTGCGCACGATCCTCTCCACCGGGAGTCCGCTCGCGGCGCATTCGTACGACTACGTCGAGCGCGACGTGAAGCGGGGCGTGCACCTCGCGAGCATCTCCGGCGGCACCGACCTGATCTCGTGCTTCGCCCTCGGCAACCCGACGCTCCCGGTGTGGCGCGGCGAACTGCAGTGCCTCGGCCTCGGGATGGCGGTGGAAGTGTTCGACGACGAAGGACGGCGGCTGCTGGGCACGCCGGGGGAGCTCGTCTGCACGCGACCGTTCCCATCGATGCCCGTCGCCTTCTGGAGCGATCCGGGCGGTGAGAAGTACCGCGCCGCGTACTTCGACGTGTACCCCGGGGTGTGGCGGCACGGCGACTGGGCGGAGATCACGGCGCACGACGGGCTTGTCATCCACGGGCGCAGCGACGCCACGCTCAATCCCGGCGGCGTGCGCATCGGCACGGCGGAGATCTATCGGCAGGTGGAGCAGCTCGATGAGGTGGTGGAGAGTGTCGTCGTCGGACAGGACATCGTGACGGACGGCGGCGCCGACGTGCGCATCGTGCTGTTCGTGCGGCTGCGCGAGGGCGTGACGCTCGACGACGCGCTCCGCGAGCGCATCCGGCGGCGCATCCGCGAGCACGCGAGCCCGCACCACGTGCCGAAGGTGATCGCGCAGGTGGGCGACATCCCGCGCACGATCAGCGGGAAGATCACGGAGATCGCGGTGCGGGACGTGATCCACGGGCGCGTCGTCGCGAACGTCGACGCGCTGGCGAACCCCGGCGCGCTCGCGCACTTTCGCGACGTGCCCGAACTGAGGCGGCCATGACCGGACTCCCGTTGGTGACCCTCGACGCCGCGCTGCGTGCCCAGGCCGCGCTCGGCGACCGCGTGCGCCGCACGCCGATGATGGCGTCGGAGACGCTCTCGGCGCTCGTCGGCACCGAGCTGTTGCTCAAGCTCGAACTGTTCCAGAAGACCGGTTCGTTCAAGGCGCGGGGCGCGCTGAACCGCGTCGACGAACTGTCGAGCGCCGAACGCGCCCGCGGCGTCGTGACGATCTCGGCGGGGAACCACGCGCAGGCGGTCGCGTGGGCGGCGCGCGCCGCGGGGGCCAAGGCAACCGTGGTGATGCCGACGAATGCGGTGCGAAGCAAGGTCGAGGCCACGAAGGGGTACGGGGGCGAGGTGATTCAGACGGATGGCGATCTGCTCGCCACCGCGCTCGCCCTGAAGGAGGAGCGCGGCCTCGCGATGGTGCATCCCTTCGACGACCCGGCGGTGATCGCCGGCGCGGCGACCTGCGGACTCGAGTTGTGCGAGGACGTGCCGGATGCGGATGTGGTGCTCGTGGGGTGCGGGGGTGGCGGCATCCTCTCAGGGATCGCGGTGGCCGTGCGCGCGCTCAACCCGCGGTGCCGGGTGATCGGCGTGGAGCCGGAAGGGGCGCCGGCGATGAGGTTGAGTCTCGATCGCGGGTCGCCGCAGCGGCTCGAGCGTATCGACACGGTCGCCGACGGCCTGGCGGCACCGTTCGCCGGGAATCTCACCTTCGAGCACGTGCGCCGGCTCGGACTCGAGATCGTGACGGTCACCGACGCGGCCATCGTCGAGGCGATGTGGCTGCTCATCGAGCGGTGCAAGGTGCTGGCGGAGCCGGCGGCCGCGGCAGGACTCGCGGCGTTGATGAGTGGCGTGGTCACGGTGACGCCCGGGACGCGCGTGGTGTGCGTCGTCACCGGCGGGAATGCGGACCGGCACCGGCTCAAGGCGCTGGCGTGAGCGGAACGCCAACCGCCCGGGCGGATACTATATTAGGATGATGCGCCGCATCCTCTGTCATCCCCGGCAGGCCCCCATCGGACTCGAGTGGTCCCGCTGGTGGACGAGTGCGCGAACCGGTGCCCGCGGCGCCTGAGCTGTCGCGTGAGGACGGTGCGCGTCTCGCCGCGCATCGTGGATCGATCACCGTCTACGGATCGTCGTAGACCGTTCACCGCTCACGGTTCTTCGCTCTCGAGGAGTCCCCCCATGGCCACGATGACCTCCCCCGTGCAGACCGAACCGCACGATACGTTCCCGATCAACGGCACCGACTACATCGAGTTCTGGGTCGGCAACGCGAAGCAGTCGTCGCTGTATTATCGCGCGGCCTTCGGGTTCCAGCTCGTCGGCTACCGCGGCCCCGAGACGGGGGTGCGCGACCGGGCGAGCTACCTGCTGCAACAGGACAAGATCCGGCTCGTCATCACCTCGCCGATCACTCCCGAAGGGCCGGTGTCGGCCCACGTCGCGTTGCACGGCGACGGCGTGAAGGACCTCGCGTTCTGGGTCGACGACGCGCGCGACGCGTGGGCGAAGGCCGTCGAGCGCGGAGCCCGTTCGGTGCAGGAACCGACGGTGCGCACGGATGCCGACGGCGAGGTCGTCATCGCCGCGATCGCGACGTATGGCGACACGATCCATTCGATCGTCGAGCGCCGGAACTACCGCGGGCTCTTCATGCCGGGCTTCGTGGCGCGCACCTCGGAGTTCAACCCGCCACCCGTCGGGCTCAAGTACGTCGACCACTGCGTCGGCAACGTCGAGCTCGGCAAGATGAACGCGTGGGTGGAGTTCTACTCGCGCGTCCTCGGCTTCTACAACCTCCTGACGTTCGACGACAAGGACATCTCGACGGAATACTCGTCGCTGATGTCGAAGGTGATGTCGAACGGGAACGGCCGCATCAAGTTCCCGATCAACGAGCCGGCGCCGGGGAAGAAGAAGTCGCAGATCGACGAGTATCTCGACTTCTATCGTGGCCCCGGCGTGCAGCACATCGCCGTGGCGACCGACGACATCCTCGCGACGGTGAAGGCGCTCAAGGCGCGCGGCGTCGAGTTCCTCGGCACGCCGTCGGCGTACTACGACGACCTCCAGGCGCGTGTCGGGACGATCGACGAGCCGGTCAGCGAGTTGAAGAAGCACGGCATCCTCGTCGACCGTGACGACGAGGGGTACCTGCTGCAGCTCTTCTCGAAGCCCGTGCAGGACCGGCCGACGCTCTTCTTCGAGATCATCCAGCGGAAGGGGGCGAAGGGGTTCGGCAAGGGGAACTTCCGCGCGCTGTTCGAGAGCATCGAGCGCGAGCAGGAATTGCGGGGCAATCTCTGATGCCGTTCTACCACTCGCTCGGGCAGATCCCGCGCAAGCGGCACATCGTCTTCCGCCGGCCGGATGGCGGGCTGTACAGCGAGCAGCTCATGGGCAACGAGGGGTTCACCGGCCCGTCGTCGCTGCTCTACCACATCCACCCGCCGACGACCATCAAGTCGGTGCGCGAGCTGCGGAAGCTCGAGTGGGAGATCGACCCGAGCGCCGCGCTCCGGCACCGGCACTTCCGCACGCGCGCGCTCCCCAAAGGCGGATCGCCGACGCTCGACCGCATCCCGCTGCTCTTCAACCGCGACATCGCGATGCTCTGGGTGGAGCCGGACAAGACGGACGCCCACTTCTACCGCAATGCGCAGGCCGACGAAGTCGTGTACGTCGTCGAAGGCGCGGGGACGCTCGAGTCGCAGTTCGGCGACCTCGCCATCAAGCCGGGCGACTACCTCGTGCTCCCGCGCGGGATCATGCACCGCTACCGCTTCACGTCGGCGCCGAAGCTCCTCTGCTTCGAGAGCCGCGGCTACGTGCGGCCCCCGCGGCGCTACCTCACCGAGTACGGGCAGATCGTCGAGGGGGCGCCGTACAGCGAGCGCGACTTCCGGCGGCCGACCGAACTCGTGACGCACGACGAGAAGGGTGACTTCCCGATCATCGTCAAGCAGTACAACGCCCTCACCGAGATGGTGCTCGACCACCATCCGCTCGACGTCGTCGGCTGGGACGGCTACTTCTTCCCGTGGGCGTTCAACATCCACGACTTCGAGCCGATCGTCGGCAAGGTCCACCAGCCGCCGCCGGTGCACCAGACGTTCCAGGGTGACGGCTTCGTGATCTGCTCGTTCTGCCCGCGCCCCTACGACTTCCATCCGCAGGCGGTGCCGGCGCCGTACAACCACAGCAACGTCGACAGCGACGAGGTGCTCTTCTACGCCTCGAGCGAGTTCATGTCGCGCAAGGGGATCGAGTACGGGTCGATCACGCATCATCCGGACGGGTTGCCGCACGGGCCGCATCCGGGCCGCACCGAGGCGAGCATCGGCGCCAAGGAGACGAACGAGCTCGCGGTGATGATGGATTCGTTCCGCCCGCTCTCCGTCGCCAAGAACGCGCTCCCCGCCGAGGACGCCGAGTACTACCGCAGTTGGATCGAGGCCGGCGACGGCTTCAATCCGCCGACCTCCTGACGGCGTCGTGACGGCGTTCGACTTTCCGCAGTTGTCGCTCGCCGAGCGTGGCCGGCTGATGACCCGCATCGTGGCGCCGCGGCCGATCGCGTTCGTGAGTTCGCTCTCGGCGGCCGGCGTGGGCAACCTGGCTCCCTTCTCGTTCTTCACCGCCGGCGGCAGCAACCCGCCGGCGGTCGTGTTCTCGGCCAACAACGACCGGCACGGGCGCGTGAAGGACACCGTGCACAACATCGAAGCCACGGGCGAGTACGTCATCAGCACGGTCACGCGCGCCATGGCCGAGCGGATGAACCGGGCCTCGTTCGAGTATCCCGACGACGTGGACGAGTTCGACGTCGCGCCGTTCACGCGCCTGCCGAGCGTGAAGGTGAAGCCCCCCGGCGTCGCCGAGTCGCCGCTCCACATCGAGTGCCGGCTCATCCAGGTGGTGCGGGTCGGGCAGGGGCCGGCGGCGAGCAACTTCGTCATCGGCGAGGTGCTCTACGTGACCGCCGACGACGCCGTCTGCACCGACGGCCTCCCGGACAATCACAAGCTCGACCAGCTCGCGCGCCTTGGCTCGGACCTCTACGTGCCGCTCGTCCCCGAGGCGCTCTTCTCGCTCGCGCGCCCCAAGACGCCGTGAGCGCGCGCGTCCGAGCACGCCGCGCCGCCGCCTCCACCTGACCGTATCCATGCCCGCCTTCACGCACCGCTTCACCTCGCTGCCGTTCTACCTGCTCGCCACCATCCCGCAGAAGAAGCGCGAACTCGTCGCGCGCGGGGTCGACGTGATCGACCTCGGCGCCGGCGACGCCGACTTGGCGCCTCCGCCGAAGGCCGTCGAGGCGCTCGCCGCCGCGGCGCGCGACCCGGCGATGAGCCGCTACGGCTTCGGGCTCGGCCTCCCGGCGTTCCGCGAGGCGGTGGCCGCTTGGATGGAGCGTCGGTTCGGCCATCGGTTCGACCCGCTCACGGAGATCGTCCCGCTCATCGGGTCGAAGGAGGGGATCGCGCACCTCGAGTTCGCGTACATGCAGAAGGGGGACGTCGCGATCATCCCCGACCCCGGCTACCTCGCGTACCTCGGCGGCGCGCTCCTCTCGGAGGGGGAGCCGTACATGTACCCCATCACGCCGCGCACCGACTTCCTCGTCGAGCTCGACGACGTGCCGCCCGACGTGCTGAAGCGCACGAAGCTCCTCTTCCTGAACTACCCGAACAATCCCACCGCCGCCGTCGCGCCGCTCGACTACCTCGCGCGTGTCGTCGCGCGCTGCCGCGAGCTGGACATCGTGCTCGTCTACGACAACGCGTATTCCGAGATGACGTTCGACGGCTACGTCGCGCCGAGCATCTTCGACGTGCCCGGCGCGCGCGACGTCGCGATCGAGTTCCACTCGTTCTCGAAGACGTACAACATGACCGGGTGGCGCGTGGGGTGGGCGTGCGGGAATCCGGCCATCGTCGGCGCGCTCGCGAAGGTGAAGAGTTTCCTCGACACCGGGCAGTTCATGGCCGTGCAGCGCGCGGCGATCGCGGCGCTCGACGGCTGGGCCGAGTGGGTGCCGGGCAACATGGCCGTGTTCAAGACGCGCCGCGACGCGGCCGTCGCGGCGTTCCGGGCGAACGGATTCACGTGCGAGCCGCCGAAGGGATCGATGTACCTCTGGCTCCCGCTCCCGCCGGGCGTGTCGAGCATGGCGTTCCACGAACGGCTCATGAACGAGGAAGGGGTCGTCGTCCTCCCGGGCGCCGGGCTCGGCGCCGGGGGCGAAGGGTTCTTCCGCATCTCGTTCATCACAAGTCCCGAGCGCATCGCCGAGGCGGCGCGCCGGGCGGGGAAGGTGCTGCGGGCGATGACGGCGTAGCCGCCGGGCCGGCGCGCGTGGTCGCGCGCCGGCCAGCGGCTCAGCGCGGCGCCGGGTTCGGCACGCGCTTCGGTTCGTCCTTCATCGTCACCGGATGGCCGAACTGCCACTGGCTGTGCTCTCGCTCCTGCTTCGGCACCGACAGGATATTCTTCAGGAACGGCATCAGCTCGCGCTGCAACGGCGTGATGAGCGAGTCGGCGATCTCCGGCTGCTCCCAGAAGACCTTCCAGTACAACTTGTCGGTCGCCTGCGCGCTGTCGAGCGCGGCCTTCGTCGCGATGCCGTCGGCGAACTGCGAGAGGAACCGCCCCAGCGGCACGTACACCCCGCGCACCCGCGTCGAGTACGTCGAGTCGGCGCGACGGATGGCGAGCATCTGCTCGCGGCTGAGGAAGAGCGAATCGCTCTCTTCGAGCAGCATCTTGAAGATGCTCGACGTGTTGCTCAGGTAGAACGCGGCGAGCGAGTCGGCCGAGCGGCGCTCCCAGTGCGACGCGACCTTCACCGGCTCCAGCGCGCGGCGCAGCTGCTGGAGGTCGAAGTCGGTGGACAGGCGGAGGGAGAAATCGATCGTCACGCGGAACGGGGCGCGGAGCAGGGTGTTCGACGGGCGCGTGTCGGCGAACTTCGGGTTCACGTCGTAGTTGAACCGGTTCGCCGCGGCGTCGAAGCTCCGCGGCACGAGCAGCACCGGGTCGGGCGTCGCCGCCGTCCCCCAGCCGCGCAGGTCGTTGCCATGCAGGAGCTGGTCCACGCCGCCGAGCACGTTCTCCATGTAGATGGAAGCCTGGAGCCGCCGGCGAACGACCGACGGGAAGTACGGCTTCCACTGCACGTTGAGCGAACTGGTCCACGGACCGCGGCATCCGTTGCGGTCGGCGACGCGTCCGGCGAAGGCGTCCACGCAGGCGCGCGCCGCCGGCGCCCCGTTCGCGATGAGTGCCCGCAGCTGCGCGGCGAGCACGGGATCGCTCGTCGTTGCGGCGTTCGGCACGAAGGCTCGGTCGCCCCACCGGCCGTCGCCGTTCACGTCGCCCTGCACGATGGGAGTGAAGGGGAGCCCCGACTGGGCCCGCGCGAAGAAGGTCACCGCGCCGATGTAGTTGCCGTAGAAGCCGCCCTGCAGCGTCACGATGTGGCGCGCGTCGTTGAGCGACGGCGCCCACTCCGTGACGCGAGGGTCGCCGAATGCCGCGCCGTCGAAGCCGCGGTACTCTCGCCGCGTGGCCTGCAAGGTGTAGCCGAGCTGTCCATACAGCGACCCGCCGCGCGCGCGGAACATGTCGGGTGCGATCGAGAAGTTGAGCTGTCCGCCGTACCCCCGGAGGTCGCTCGTCGCCATCGCCACCGGGCCATACGCGGACGACCGGCGCGCCAGCGCCCCCGACACCATGCCACTCGCCGCGTCGATCGACGCCGTGGGTACGAACACCGGCCGGCCTCCCTCGCCGGCGAGCGTGAACTGTGGCGTGCCGGCGAAGTTCGCGTCGACGATGCCGGGCTGCGAGAGGTCGTACGACGCGAGTCCACCCACATGCAGCATCCAGATGCCGACGTTGCCGTTCCAGTCGAGCGACGCGCGCCAACTGCGCGGCACGTCGTACCCGCGATCGATCAGCGACGCGGCCGGGGCGAGGTCGGCGAGCGGCCCGCTGCCGTCGGCGCACTGCGTGGGAAGCGCCTGCAGGTCGAGAGTCTCCTGCGACCAGTTCGGCGTCGGTGCCGCCGCGCCCGTGCAGGTGAGCGACGTCGCGCCGCCCGCGAGCCCCGTGCGCGCGCGCGCGTCGGCGAGGACCCCGGGGCGCAGCAGGTCGCGGAACTCGCCGATGCCGCCCCGGATCACGCCCGAGGTGTTCCGGTAGAATCGACCGACGGGGTTGCTGCTCTGGCCGTTCCCGTTGTCCTTGTCGCGATTGTACGTCCAGGAGAAGCCCCAGCGCGGGCTCACGTGCAGCCGTGCCGGCGCGAGTCCGGTCGTCACACCCAGCGCCTGCTCGAGCGCCGCGTTGCGCGGCGGGGCCCCGACGAAGCCGTCGGCCTCGACGCGCGCGCCGTAGAGCATGCTGAACCACCGGCTCGGCGCCCACTGATGCGCGAGGGCGAGCGCTCCGTTCCACGTCTCCCCCGCGCGTCCGGGCTGCACGAGCGTGCGGCTGTAGCTCGACGGATGGTTGGCGGCCAGGTCGGCGATGGAGTTGAACGCGTAGCGGCCCAGCAGGTCGGCGCCGCCGGTCTGATCCAGCCCGTCGGCGCGCGCCCACGCGAACGCCTTGAACGTGTGGCGCCGGCCGTCCGCGTTCCAGATCGTCTCGTTCGAACCCTCGAGGGTCCATCGTTGGTCGTCGTTGGCGAGATACGACGCGCCGCCGAGCGCGGCCGTCGCGACTTGCGTCGACCCGTCGGCCTGCGGCGACCGCAGCACCACGCTCGCCCCCGGCGTCGAGAGATAGGGCGTGACCTGCGTGCGTGACCGGCTGGCCGCGAGCCGCGTCGTGTTCATCGCACGCAGCCCTTCGGCGAAGTAGCTCACCGCCTGGAATTGCGCGCCAAGCGTGCGCTGCGTCTGCTCGCCGCCCGCCGACGGCGCCGTCAGCGGCGCGAACGCGAGCGCGCCCTGGCGCGCCGACGTCGCGTAGGTGGTGAGCGTGCGCTGGTGCAGCGAATCGCGCGTGTCGTCGAGCCGGCCGAGCCACGTGAACACCTCATGCTCGCTCGCCTGCGGCACGCCGGCCCCGCTCGCGGGGAGGCCGAGCGGCCGTGCCACGGCGAGCAGACGCGCGACGGAATCCGGCGCCACACCCGCCCGCTGGAACGCCAGTCCGTCGCCGTTCAGGAGCGTCGCCGGGTCGCTGCTCGCATGAAGGTAGTCGAACGAGACGTTGTAGGTGAGCGCGTGGCGGATCAGTTCGCCGTCGGCGCCGGCGCTCCCGCGGAACGATCCCGTGCGCGCCCCGATCGACCGGCCGACGGGATCGGTGAACTGCAGCCCCGGCGCGTCGATCGTGAAGTACGCGTTGCGCTGCTGATACTGCCGGCTTCCCTCGCCAAGTTGCACGTCGATGTTCGCGCCGGAGAAGCCGCCGCGCGTCGGATCGAACGTCGCCCCGGTCACGCGCGTGTTCACGCGCGCCGCGCGCGGCACCGCGCCGCCGGGGAGCGCCATCCCGTTCAGCGTCGTCAGGTTCGATTCGCTCGACCCGCCGAGGATCGACAGGCCGCCCGGGCCCATCGTGACGTTCGACATCGTGCCCGCCATCGCGCTCAGGTCGCCGGCGAGCGACGGGGGGACCTGTCCATCGACGCCGTCGACCCACTTCTCGTTCGCGCCCGTCTCCCGCTGGTACGGGGAGATGCCGTCCGACGCCTTCTCCGGTTTCTGCGCCGTCACCTTCACGGCGGCGAGCGTCGAGAGGTCGCGCGCGAGCACGAAGTCGGCGACGAGCTCCGTCTCCGTCCCCTGCCGCTGCACCCGCCGGCGAGCCGGCTTCAGCCCCGTCATCGAGACGGCGACGAGGTAGTCGCCCGTGCCGTTCTCGAACGCGACCTGATAGCGGCCCGTGGAGTCGGTGGTCGTCTGCTTGATCGCGCGATCGGGGCCGCGGGTGATGTGGATCGCCGCGCCGGCGACGGCGTGCGCGGAGTCGTCGGTCACCCGGCCGCGGATGACGTCGGTGGCGGACTGCGCGCCGAGCGCGCCGGTGGCGAAGAGCCAGGCGAGGGCGAGATGGACGGAGAGGCGACGCACGGAACCCGGGGTGAGGGATGCGCGGGATTCGATCGAACGTTCGACACACATACAGCGTGAGGGGTTGCTCCGGTGCGCGCGGCGCACGGGTTCGCCGGTCACGCTCGGCGTCGCACCGCCCTCAGCGTGCCCGTGACTTCAGTACGCGTTCGACGTCGGCCAGTTTCGCCGCGATCTCCACGGGACGGTTGGCGCGGGGCGGGGCGGGGTCCATCTCCTGATGGTAGCGGACGAGGATCCCGGGATCCTTCAGCACGTGTCCCGTGAGGATCGCGACCACGCGCGCCTCGGCGCCCACCACCCCCGCTTCGCGCATCTTCCGGACACCGGCCACGCTGGCCGCGCTCGCCGGCTCGCACCCGACTCCGGCCGCGTCGATCACCGCTTTGGCGTCGAGGATCTCGTCGTCGGTCACCGCGGTCACGACGCCGTTCGTCTCGCGGATGGCGCGCACCGCGCGATCCCAGCTCGCCGGCGCGCCGATGCGGATCGCCGTCGCGATCGTCTCCGCGCGGACGGTCGTGCGCGTCGCGAAGCCGTCGGCGAACGACGCGGCGAACGGCGCCGCGCCGGCGGCCTGCACGGCGAGCAGGCGCGGCACGCGCGCGATCAGGCCGAGCGCATGCGCTTCGCGCAGCGCCTTTCCCATCGCCGCCGTGTTGCCGAGGTTCCCCGCCGGCAGGGCGAGCCAGTCGGGGGCGTCCCAGCCAAGTTGCTGCAGCGCCTCGAGCGCGATGGTCTTCTGCCCTTCGACGCGCCATGGATTGACGGAGTTGGCGAGGTACACGCCGAGCTCCGTCGACGCTTCGCGCACCAGCCGCAGGCAGTCGTCGAAGTCGCCGTCGACGAGCAGCGTCGTCGCGCCATAGGCGAGTGATTGAGTCAGCTTGCCCATCGCGACCTGCCCCCGCGGCACGAGCACGAGGGCGGGGAGGCCGGCGTGTGCGGCGTACGAAGCGAGCGACGCCGACGTGTTCCCCGTGCTCGCGCACGCCACGGCCGTCGCGCCGACCCGAACCGCGTGGGTCACGGCGACGGTCATCCCGCGGTCCTTGAACGAACCGGTCGGGTTGTGCCCTTCGTGCTTGAGTCGCAGGTCGGCGACGCCGGCATACGCCTGCACGGCGCGCCGCTGCAGCAGCGGGGTGTTCCCCTCGGGATGCGTGACGTGGGCCGCGGCGCCGGGCATCACCAGCTCGGCGAACCGCCACACGCCGCTCGCCTCGCTGCCGGGGTGCGTGCAGCAGCGGCCGCCGAAGCGCGAGAGCAACGCGGCGCCGTGCACGGACGGCGCCGGCAGCACGATGTCGAGCAGGCCGCCGCAATCGCGGCAGGTGGCGGTGGCGTCGAGCTCGGGCCAGGTCGCGCCGCACCGTTCGCAGCGCTGCACGGCCGGCGCGCCGGCGGCGAGGAACAGGTCAGGCACTGGTCGCCTCGTCGTCGAGTCCGAGCGCGCCGACTGGCGCGATGTGGGCGACGCGCGTGTCGCACGCGACTTCCACCGCCGCGTAGGCATCACGCACCGCGTGCGCGATGCGCTGGGCGCTGAGGTCGTCGGTCGCGAGGAAGAAACTCGTCGGGCCGGCGCCGCTGATCGATCCGCCGAGCGCGCCCGCCGCCATCGCCGCCGTCTTCGCCTCGACGAACCCACGCAGCAGCGGCGCGCGCGCCGGCTCGGCGATCTGGTCGTCGAGCCCGCGGCCGATGAGGGCGAGGTCGCCCGACCAGAACCCGGCGACCATCGCCGCGACGTTCGCCATCTGCTGGATGACGCGGGCGCGCTCGATGAACTGCGGCAGCACGGCGCGCGCATCGGCGGTGCGCAGCCGCTGCGCCGGATGTGCCATCACCACGCGCAGCGACTCGGGGATCGGCAGCTTGATGACGTCGAGCGGATGCACCGTCCGGATGAGACACACGCCGCCGAACAGCGCGGGGGCGAGATTGTCGGCGTGGCGTCCCGCCACGGTCGCCTCCGCTTCGAGCGCGCACGTGAGCAGGATGAGCGGATCGAGCGGGTCGCCCAGCAGCCGGTTGATGGCGACGGCGCCGGCGACGGCTGAGGCTGCGCTGCCTCCTTGGCCGCCGGCGAGCGGGAGCCCTTTCACGATCGTCATCCGAACGCCGACGCTCGCCGCGCCGGCATACGCGAGCGCCTGCATCGCGGCGATCCCTGCCGTGTTCTTCTCGGGATCGGTCGGCAACTCAGGGTGACCCGCGTCGACGACGGTCACGCCGCGTCCCGGCACGCGCTCCACGAGCACGCGGTCGCCGGGACCGCTCACCGCCATGCCGAGCACGTCGAGCCCTGGGCCGATGTTTCCGACGCCGCCCGGGGCGAGGGCCGCCGCGCGGTCGGTCATCGGAGGTGAGGGACGGCGGTGGACGGATCGTGCATGAGCGTTGCGCGGGGCGATGGAGTGTGCTCTCGCAGGTTAGCGCGCGACGCAGCCAGTGTCCATCGCCGTCGGCGCGGGCTACATTGGACGGCGCCTCATCCGTGCCCACCCACCGAGGGAGACGTCGGTCCCATGCGTCCAGTCGTGATCCGCTCGCTCATCGCCGCGCTCGGCGTTCCCGTCACGCTCCTCGCGCAGCAGCCGGCGACCGCCGCGCCGCGCGCCATGCAGCCCAACGACTGGCATCGCGTGCGCACGCTCAGCACCCCCGCGATGTCGCCCGACGGCAAGCGCGTGGCGTTCACCGTCACGACCGTCGTCGAGCGGGAGAATCGGCGGCATTCGGAGATCTGGGTGGTGCCGACGAGCGGTGGCGAGCCCGTGCGCTGGACATCGCCGGGCTACGAAAGCTCGAATCCGCGCTGGAGTTGGGACGGCAAGATGCTCTTCTTCACGTCGACGCGGCCGGGAGGACGCGGCCCGAACTGGGCGTTGCGCGTCGACGAGGCGAGCGGCGAGGCGTTCCAACCTGAGCATCCCGAACCGGTGGGCTCGATGCCCAAGGACCGGTCGGTCATCGTCTACACAGCGACCGACACGAGCCCGAACGCGCCGACCGGTGGTCGTGGCGGGCGAGGCGGCTTCCCTGGCGGCATGCCAGAGGGCGGTCGAGGCGCGGGCGCGATGAGCACGCCGCCGTTCGGCGCCATCACCCGGCCGGTCGACCAGTCGCGCTTCGACGGCCGTCAGATCGTCACGTTCCCATACAAGGCCAACGGATTCGGCTACATCGCCAACCCGGCCGCGGCGCCCGTGCGGCCGAAGCCGCAGCAGGTGATCGCGTTCACGCGAGCCACGGGGGCACGCGCGGCCGTCACCGCCACACCCTACTCCCACCGCGACGTCAGCATCTCGCCCGACGGCAAGTGGATCGCGTTCGTCGCCGACGCGCAGCTCCGCGCCGACTCGCTCATCACCGCGCTCAACGACTCCCTCGCCAAGCTGCCGTTCGACCGCGCGCGCGACGAGGCGCCGCGGAACGACAACGACGTCTACGTGATGCCGGCCTCCGGCGGCGCGCCGCGCAAGGTGCTGTCGTTGCAGGGCGACGAGTCCGACGTGCAGTGGTCGCCCGATTCGAGGCGCCTCGCCTTCATCTCGCGCCCGGCACGGACGAAGAACGCCGTCCTCATCGCGATCGACGCCGCGGGCGGCGCGCCGCAGAACCTCACGGAGGGATGGCAATACGAACCGGCCACCTTCGGCTGGCTCCCTTCGGGCGAGATCGAGATGACCGCGACGATCGGCGGGCGCTCGGCGCTGTTCGTCGTCACGCCGAAGACCGCGAAGATGCGCGAAGTGATCGGCGGCCGTCGGGAGGTGCGCGGCTGGAGCTTCGATGAGAAGATGAAGACGGTCGCCTTCGTCGCGACGAGTCCCACCAAGCCCACCGAGCTGTTCATCGCCGACTGGGACGGCAAGAGCGAGCATCGCGCGACGAGCTTCAACGAACAGCTCGACGCCGAGATCGCATGGAGCGACGCCGACCGATTCACGTACGAGAGCGTCGGCGGCCGCACGATCGAAGCGTGGCTGATGAAGCCGTACGGTTACACGGCGGGCAAGAAGTACCCGCTCGTGCTGTACATCCACGGCGGGCCGCACTCGCAGTACAACGAGGGGTGGTTCGACGAGTTCCAGAATCTCGCCGCGGCCGGGATGATGGTGCTGTACACCAACCCCCGCGGCTCGAGCGGCTATGGCGCCGACTTCACCTACGCGACGCGCGGCGACTGGGGCGGCGACGACTTCAAGGATCTCATGAAGGCGGTCGACATCGCCGCCGCGCGCGCCGACGTCGATTCCACGCGGATGGGCGTCACGGGAGGCTCCTACGGCGGTTGGATGACGGCGTGGATCGAGACCAAGACGACGCGGTTCAAGGCCGCCGAGACCGACCGCATGATCGCGAACTGGGTGTCGTGGTACGCGGCGAGCGACGCGCAGGGGCTCACGGAGTGGGAGTTCTACGGCAAACTGTGGGAGAATCCCGCGATGTACGACACGCTCTCGCCCATCAAGTATGTCGCCAGGGTGCAGACCCCCACGCTGATGGTGCAGAGCGAGGAGGACTTCCGCACGCCGATGCCCGAGGCCGACCAGTGGTTCATGTCGCTGCGGAAGCGCGGCGTGCCGGTGGAGTGGGTGCGGTATCCGCGCTCGAACCACGACCTTTCGCGCACGGGTGAACCGTGGCTGCTCGTCGACCGTCTGGGCCGCCTCCGTCAGTGGTTCGCGCATTGGCTGAAGCCGTAGTCGCCGCATCCGCGCGCCGCCGCGCCGGCCTCCGGCCGGTGCGGCGGCGCGCCTCGTTCGGGGCGCGGGAGGGCACGTGCTGAAGCGCACCCTCGGCGTCACGGCGCTCGTCTTCGTGATGTTCTTCACGACGTCGGGCGGCGCGTATTCGCTCGAAGGGCTGGTCGCGGCGGCCGGTCCCGGTCTCGCGCTGCTGATGCTCGCCGTGCTCCCCTTCGTCTACTCGCTCCCCGAGGCGCTCATCGTCGCCGAGCTCGCGAGCGCGATGCCGGAAGAGGGGGGCTACTACCGGTGGGTCCGCCGCGCGTGGGGACCGTTCTGGGGATTCCAGAACGGCTGGATCACCTGGCTGTACTCGCTCGTCGACATGGCGATCTACCCGGTGCTCTTCAACACGTACCTGTCGTGGTTCGTGCCGGGACTCTCGAGCAACGGTCATTGGTACGTCTCCCTCGTCCTCATCTGGACCGCGGCGCTGATCAACCTGTTCGGCGCGTACCGCGTGGGCGAGTTCTCCATCGGCTCCGGGATCTTCGTGCTGGGGGGCTTCGTCGCGCTCGCCGTGGTCGCGATGCCGCCCGCGCTCCACGCGACCCACGCGCCGTGGACGCCCTTCCTGCCGCCGGGGACGTCGGTGAGCGCGACGCTCGCCGTGGCGCTCTCGACGGCGCTCTGGAACTATATCGGCTGGGACAACGCGTCGACGGTGCAGGGCGAGGTCAAGGACGCGACCTTCACGTATCCGAAGGCGCTCGCCTTCGCGGTGCCGCTGGTCACGCTCAGCTATCTCATCCCCATGCTGCCGACGCTCGCCGCCACCGGCTTCTCGCAGTGGAAGGAAGGGGCGTGGCCCGCGATCGCCGTCGCGACCGGCGGACGCTACGGGCCCTTCATCGCCGCGTGGATCGCCATCGCGGGGATGGTGAGCGCGACGGCGCTCATGAACGCGCTCCTGATGACGTACTCGCGCATCCCGCTCGCCGTCGCGACCGACGGACTCCTGCCGCGCTGGCTCGCCGTGACCGACGGGCGCGGGACGCCGCGGCGCGCCGTCGTCGTCTCCGCCATCGCGTACTCGGTGTTCGCGCTGCTCCCGTACTCGCGGCTCGTCGTCGCCGACGTCCTGCTCTACTCGTGCGCGCTCATCCTCGAGTTCAGCGCGCTGCTCAAACTGCGTCGTTCCGAGCCCGGGTTGCGTGGCGCGTTCCGCATCAACGCGCGGTGGGGGACGGTCTTCGCGATGGCGGTGCTCCCGACGCTGGTCCTCCTCGCGGTGGTGGGGCTGAGCATCCTCGACGGCGACCTCGCGCTGCCGTCGCTGCTCGGCAGCGCCGTGGGGATCGCGCTCGGACCGCTCTTCTACTATTTCCTGACGCGCCGTCGCGGCGCCTAACAGCGGCGGCGCGCGCCTACGGCTTCCGGAAGACCACGCCCCCTTTCATCACGAACTTCACGTTCGCGGCGCGCGTCTTCGCGATGTCCTTCGTCGGGTCGCCATCCACGGCGATCAGGTCGGCGAGCAGACCGCTCTGCACCCGCCCGAGCCGGTCGTCGAGGTGCAGCACGCGCGCGTTGACGCTCGTCGCCGCCTTGAGCGCCGCCGCCGGCGTCATGCCGTAGTCCACCAGCAGCTCGAGCTCCCGCGCGTTCTCTCCGGGCGT
>JACQBG010000045.1 GCA_016194585.1 Gemmatimonadota bacterium | reverse complement strand
TGCCGGGCGGCGAAGGCGACGGCCTCCTCGAGGAACTCCCGGGTCGCCACGGCCCCCGTGGGATTGTGCGGATAGTTGAGCAGGAGGAGTTTCGCCGACGCGAGCGCGGACGGCGGGACGGCGGAGAAGTCGGGGAGGAACGCGCGATCGGCCGTGAGCGGCATCCAATGCGCGGTGCTCCCCGCGAGGAGCGTCGCCCGGCCGTGCACCGGATAGTAGATATCCGGCACGAGCGAGATGGAATGCTCGTCGGCGTACGCCATCGCGAGGTGCGCGAGCCCTTCCTTGCCGCCGCTCACGCAGAGTAGTTCGCGAGCGGGGTCGACCGTCACGCCGAAGCGGCGGCGCAGGAAGCCGGCGGCCGCGTCGAGGAAGCGCGGCGCGCCGCGGAATGGCGGATAGCCGTGCGTCGACGGGTCGTTCCAGCCGCGAGCCATCGTCTCGATCACCGGTGCCGGCGTGGGACGGTCGGGGTTCCCGATGCCCAGGTCGATGAGTTCGGCGCCGCGCGCGCGTGCGGCGGCCTTGAGCTCATCGAGCCAGGCGAAGACGTAGACCGGGAGCGCGGTGACGCGCGCCGTGGGCGAGGCGGGGGGAGCGTTCGTCGGCATCCGATAAAGTTCGCCGCTCGTCTCCCACGATTCCACCGTCCCGGGCGTAGTAACCGTCTGGACACCGTCGGGGCCGGAGGCAGATTCCACCCTACCCTACACGCAGAACGAGGTTGTCGTGCCCATACGCCGATTCCATGTCGTCGCGCTCGCCGCGGCGTTCTTCGCCGTCCACGCCGTTCCCGCCGCCGCCCAGGCCGACTTCGACTCCCAGGCGATCCACGGGCTCCGGTGGCGGATGATCGGTCCCTTCCGCGGCGGCCGCGTCAAGGCCGCCGTCGGCGTGCCGAGCCAGCCCAACGTCTTCTATATGGGGATGGTGAACGGCGGCGTGTGGAAGACCACCGACTACGGCCGAGTGTGGCAGCCGATCTTCGACGAGATGCCCACCGGGTCGATCGGCGCCATCGACGTGTCGCTCTCGAACCCGAACGTCATCTACGTCGGGTCGGGCGAGGGGCTGCACCGCCCCGACCTCGCGACGGGGGACGGCATCTACAAGTCCACCGACGCCGGCAAGACGTGGGCGCACGTGTGGAACAACAACGACCAGCAGATCCCGCGCATCGCGATCGATCCGACGAACCCCGACCGCGCGTTCGTCGCCGTGCTGGGGCATCCGTACGGCCAGAATCCCGAGCGTGGCATCTACCGCACCACCGACGGCGGGAAGAGCTGGGAGAAGGTCCTATATAAGGATGAGTACACGGGGGCGGGCGACGTCTCGATCGCGCCGAACGACCCGAACACGATCTACGCGAGCCTCTGGGATTCGCAGCACGGCCCGTGGGAGAACTCGGCGTTCAACGGCCCCAACAGCGGGCTGTTCAAGAGCACCGACGGCGGCACCACGTGGCACCAGCTCACGAAGGGGTTGCCGACGGCGGCCGACGGACTCGGGCGCATCGGGATCGCGATCAGCCAGAGCGACCCGAACCGGCTGTACATCATCGTCGGCGCGAACCGCGGCAATGCGCTCTATCGCAGCGACGACGCCGGCGAGAGCTGGACGGTGGTGACGACCGACAACCGCATCGCCGGCAAGGCCGACGATGCGGCGGCCCCGGCGATCGACCCGAAGAATCCCGACATCATCTACTCGGCGAACACGGTCGCGTGGAAGAGCATCGACGGCGGCAAGACGTGGTTCGCGCACCGCGGCGCACCGGGGGGTGACGACTACCAGCGGTACTGGATCAACCCGAACAACCCCGACATCATCCTCCTCGTCGCCGATCAGGGCGCGGTGATCACGGTGAACGGCGGCAAGACGTGGAGCTCGTGGTACAATCAGCCGACGGCCGCGATGTACCACGTGGCGGCCGACAACGACTGGCCGTACCGGCTGTGCAGCGGGCAGCAGGACTCCGGGTCGGCGTGCGTGTCGAGCCGCGGCAACGACGGATCGATCGGCTACCGGGAGTTCCATCCGGTGGGAGCGTTCGAGTACGACTACGTCGCCCCCGACCCCCTCGATCCCAACATCTACTACGGCGGCTTCGCCGTCTCGCGGTACGATCGACGCACGGGACAGGTCCAGACGGTGGGGCCCTCGGCGGGCGGCGGACGCGGCGGCAGCGCGGGCGCGGGCCCGGACTACTTCCGTGGCGTCCGCACGCGGCCGATCCTCTTCTCGCCGATCAACAAGCACAAGCTCTACTACGGCACCAACGTCGTCTGGGAGACGGTGAACGGCGGCAAGAGCTGGAAGCGCATCTCCGACGACCTCTCGCGCGCGACCTGGGACGTGCCGAAGAACGTCGGCCGCTATGCCGGCACGCCGGCGGCGGCCGTCACGCAGCGCGGCGTGGTGTACACCATCGCGCCGAGCTACGTCGACAGCAACACCGTGTGGGCCGGCACCGATGACGGACTCATCCACGTCACGCGCAACGGCGGCAAGACGTGGACCGACGTCACGCCGCCGCAGATCGGGCCCTGGTGGAAGGTGTCGATCATCGACGCCGGCCATCACGACGCCAACACGGCGTATGCCGCGATCAACACCTTCCGGCTCGACGACCTGCGCCCGCACATCTTCCGCACGCGCGACGGCGGCAAGACGTGGACGGAGATCGTGCAGGGCATCGCCGACGGCGCGATCATCAACACGGTGAAGGAGGACCCGAAGCGGAAGGGACTCCTGTTCGCCGGGAGCGAGACGCAGGTGTGGTTCTCGCTCGACGACGGCGACCATTGGCATTCACTGCGGCTCAACATGCCGGCGACGTCCATCCGCGACCTCGTAGTCAAGGACGACGACCTCGCGCTCGGCACGCACGGACGCGGCTTCTACATCCTCGACGACATCACGGCGCTGCGGCAATGGAGCGCGAAGGCGGCGTCCGACGCGGTCACGCTCTTCAAACCCGCGAACGCCGTGCGCGTGCGCTACTCGATGTATCCGGACACGCCGGTGCCGCCCGACGAGCCGATGGCGGAGAACCCGCCTGACGGCGCGCCGATCGACTACTACCTGAAGGGCGACGCGAACGGCGCGGTCGTCATCGAGATCCTCGGCGAGAAGGGACGCGTCATCCGGAAGTACTCGAGCGCCGACCCCGTCGAGCCGCCGAAGGACGTGGGCAACTGGCCCTACTATTGGTTCCGCCCGGCGCAGGTACCGGCCGCGAAGGCCGGACTGCAGCGGTTCGTCTGGGATCTCCATTACGCCCCCCCGGGCGACAGCTGCACGCTCCCCATCTCGGCGACGCCCTTCAATACGAAGTGCGAGCCCGAGGGACCGTGGGTGCATCCGGGGACGTACACGGTGAAGCTGACCGTGGACGGGAAGAGCTACACGCAGCCGGTGACGGTCGTGATGGATCCGCGGGTGAAGACGCCGGCCATCGACCTCAAGCTGCAGTCGACGCTCTCGCTCGCGCTCTACGATGCCTACATCGAGGCGCCGGCGACGGCGCGACTCGTCCGCGCGCTGCACGCGCAAGTGGCCGATCGCACCGGAAAGGCCACGGGCGAACTCGCGACGGCGCTCGGCGCGCTCGCGAAGTCGCTCGACGAGATCGCCGGGCCGGAGCCGACGGCGGGACGCGGAGGATTCGGCGGCGGCCGTGGCGGGCGCGGTGGACCGCCGGCGCCCGACTCCTTCGCCAGCGTCGCCGCGCAGCTGCTGCCGGTGATGAACGTGCTGCAGGAGGCCGACGCGACGCCGACGACGCAGACCGTCGCCGCGGCCAACGACCGGCTGAAGGCGTTCGCCGCGCTGAAGGCGCGGTGGGAGCACATCCTCAAGACCGACGTGCGCGCCATCAACATCAAACTGCATGCCGCGGGGATCGAGCCCGTGGCGATGACGGCGCCGCGAGGTGTGAAGTGAGCATCGCGATGCGCTTATGGACGACCGCCACGCGGGCCGCGTGGGCGGCCGTCGCCCTGTCGCTCTGCGTCGCGGGGACCTCGGCGCAGGCGCCGGCCCGGCGCGCCCTCACCGTGGCCGACCTCAATCGCGTGCGCGCGATCAACGATCCGCAACGGTCGCCCGACGGGCAGTGGGTGGCCTACACCGTCTCGCGCGTCGACACGGTGAAGGATCGCAGCGACAGCGATCTCTGGATGACGACGTGGGACGGCGCCACGACGGTGCGGCTCACGTACAGCGACGAGAACGAGAGCGCGCCGCGCTGGAGTCCTGACGGCAAGCGATTGGCGTTCCTGTCGAGCCGGCAAGGAGCGAAAGGCTCGCAGGTGTGGCTGCTCGAGCGCGCCGGCGGCGAGGCCGAGAAGATCACCGATCTGAAGGGCGGCGTGTCGTCGGTGGCGTGGTCGCCCGACGGCACCCGACTCGCGCTCGTCGTTAACGACCCGGACCCCGATTCCTCGGCGACGCCCAAGCCCAAGCCGATCGTCGTCGACCGCTACGCCTTCAAGCGCGACGGGCAGGGCTACCTCGACAAGCTGCACGGGCACGTGTGGGTGTTCGACCTCGCGACGCGCAAGGCGCAGCAGATCACGACGGGGGATGTCGACGACGAGTCGCCGGCCTGGTCGCCGGACGGGACGCGCCTCGCCTTCATCTCGGCGCGCGAGAAGGACGCGGAGCGCACCGAGAACACGGATGTGTACGTGGTGGAGGCGAAGGCCGGCGCCACCCCCGCGCGGCTGACGACGTTCGAGGGCGCCGACGAGGGACCGCTCTCGTGGAGTCCCGACGGCAAGTATGTCGCCTACCGTCAGGCGCACGAGCCGAAGCACACCGGCTACGGCGGCGGGTTCGGCACCGTCGCCCTCGTGCCGGCGACGGGCGGGCCGGCGACGCTCCTCACGCAGAAGCTCGACCGGCTCGTGTCCGGCTCGCGCTGGAGCCCGGCCGGCGCGACGATCGCCGGCATCGTCACGGACGACCAGCGGCAGTATCTCGTCCGCGTGCGCGCCGACGGCTCGGGGTGGGACCGCATCGCGTCGACGATGCCGGTCGTGACGGCATTCTCCGAGGGCGCGGACGGCGGCTTCGCCGTCATCGCCACGTCGCCGACGCAACCGGCCGAGCTGTACGCGGTCGACGCGCAGGGCACGCGCCGGCTCACGCACGTCAACGCGTGGATCGACTCCATCGCGCTGTCGACGGCGACGGTCGTCACGTCCAGGAGCGACGACGGCAACGAGGTGCACGGCATCCTGCGCCGGCCGGCGGGTGCCGCTCCGGGCGCGCGGCTCCCGATGATCGTGCGGCCGCACGGCGGCCCCGCCGGGCAGGACGCGTTGCAGTTCGACTTCGAGAAGGAGCTGCTCGCCGCGCAGGGATGGGCCGTGCTCGCCCCGAACTACCGCGGCAGCAATGGCCGCGGGGGCGCCTACACCGTCGCGATCGCCGGCGACTGGTGCGACAAGGAAGTGCGCGACATCCGCGGCATGGTCGACCAGCTCATCAAGGACGGCGTGGCCGACGAGTCGCGCCTCGGCGTCGGCGGGTGGAGCTACGGCGGCATCCTCACCGACTGCCTGATCGCGGCCGACCCGCGCTTCAAGGCGGCGACGAGCGGCGCCGGCGTGAGCAACGTGTTCGGCATGTACGGGCATGACCAGTACATCGTGCAGTACGACCTGGAACTCGGGCAGCCGTGGAAGAACGTCGACAAGTGGATGAAGGTCTCCAACGCCTTCTTCCACGCCGACCGCATCAAGACCCCGACCCTCTTCCTCGGCGGCTCGAGCGACTGGAACGTGCCGGTGCTCGGCGGCGAGCAGATGTACCAGGCGCTGAAGTCGCTCGGCATCGACACGGAGCTCATCGTCTACCCGGGGGAGCCGCACGGCATCCGCCGGCCGAGCTTCCAGCGCGACCGTCTGGAGCGCTACGTCGCCTGGTACCGGAAGTACCTCGCGCCGCCCGTGCCGTGAGCCTCTCCCCTCTGGCGCCATCTCGGTGGAGTAGCACACCTTAGGAGGTAGAATGACCGTCCTCTCCGATCTCAATCGCCTGCTGGGCCGCGAACTCGCGACGCTGCGGGACGAGTTGCTCGCCTATCCCGACGACGCGTCGGTGTGGGCGCTTCCCGCCGGCGTGCCGAATTCCGCGGGCACGCTCACGCTGCACCTGGCCGGCAACCTGCGCTTCTACATCGGCGCGCAGCTCGGCGCCACGGGCTACGTGCGCGACCGCGACGCCGAATTCGCCCAACGCAACGTGCCGCGCGAGACGCTCATCCAGCTCATCGAGCGCGCCGCCGACGAGGTCACGCGCACGTTCGCGGCGCTCGATCCGGCGACGCTCCCCGCCACGTATCCCGTGGAGGTCGGCGGGCTGCGGCTCGACACGCAGCGCTTCCTGATGCACCTCGAGGCGCACTTCGCGTATCATCTCGGGCAGATCGATTATCACCGTCGCATCGTGACGGGTCACTCCCGGTCGGTCGGCGCGCTCCCGCTCCCGGCGCTCGCCGACCATTGACCGCGCGCTGCCGCCCGGGACCCGACTGATGGCTCCGCCGCGGCCGCGCGTCCTCCCTCGCTCGCCGACCACTCCATGAATTCCGTCCCGACCAATCTCATCATCGCCAGCCTCGGCCCGTTCGCCGAGCTCATCGGCGTGGTGGCGCTGGTCGCGCTGTTCACGCTCCTCCGCGGTCAGGCCGACCGCCGGCCGTACTTCAAGGCGTGGGAGGAGTCGTGGGTGATGCTCGCGGTCTCGCTCACCGCGGGCGTGATCTACCAGCGGCTCACCGACCCGACCAGCGTGCTCCTCAGCGATTCGCGCGCCGCGACATGGCTGTTCGCGGCGGCGTATTTCGCGTTCCGGCTGCTGGCGCTGGCGCGGCTCGTGTTCGGTGCGCGGGTGTACGTGAATGGCGCGCGCGAGCGCTGGTTCTTCCTCGCCGCGGCGCCGGCCGGCGTGGCGCTCTCGATCGTCGTCGAGACGTCGCGCACGCAGCTCGGGCAGCTGGGCCTCGCGGTCGGACCGTTCGCCGTCGCGGCGTACCTCTACGGCGCCGCCCGTCTCGCCGCGATGCCCCCGTCGCGCCGGAGCCTCGGGAGCCGTCTGGCGACGCTGGCGATGGGCGCGCTCGCGCTGGCGTGGACGGGGCTCACCGTCTTCCATCTTGCCGCCCGCCTCGACGCGTCGCTGGCCGGCGTGCCCTCGTGGGTGCGGTTCGAGCGCTACGGTTTCTTCATCGAGCTCGCGCTGCAACTCGCGCTCGGCTACGCGATGGTGCGCCTCCTCTTCGAGGACGGCCGGCGCGACGCGACCGACACGCAGGCGCATCTGAAGGTGCTGCACGACCGCGCGTTGCTCGCCGATTTCTACGACGACGAGACGGGGCTGCTCAACCGCAAGGCACTCGATCACGCGGTGGGCCTCGACTTCGCCATGGCGAGCTTCGGCAGCGTGGCGCGCGTGCGCGTCGCCGACCTCGCGTCGCTCACGCAGCGCTATGGCGCCAAGACCACCGAGGCGCTCGTGACGCATTTCGCCGGCGTGCTCTCGAGCGGTGTCCGCACGCACGACTGGGTGTTCCGCTGGGCACCGACGGAATTCATCGTCGTGATGCCCCGTGCCGTCCCCGGCGTGGCGCACGCGCGACTCGATCATCTGCTCACGCGGGCGGCACCGTTCGCGATCGCCGGGGTCCGTGACTCCGTGCGCGCCGAGGCGACCGTCTCGATCGCGCCCTACTCGGGCGCCGAGGACCTCTCCGCCGCGATCGAGCAGACGGCGCGCGAGGCGCCGCCCGCGTGACCGCTCGCGCGACGCGGTCTGGGCCGTTCCGGAGCGTCGTCGCGCTCGTCGGCGGATTCGCGATCTACACCTTCCTGCTGATGCTCCTCGTGCTGGTGTTGACGGTCGCGGTGACGGCGATGCCCAGCACGTCGATCGCGCTCAACCTGATCGGCACGCTCCTCACGACCATGCTCGCGGCGGCGGCGGGCGGCTACGCGGCCGCGGCCCTCGCGCCCGATCGCCGCTACGGCCACGCCGTCGTGCTCGCCGCGATGATCGTGCTCTCGTCGGTCAACGCCATCCGGCATCCCCCCGCCGGCCCTCCGCCGTGGTTCCCGTACGTGCTCGCCGCGATCGGCGTGCTCGGCGCCATCGGCGGCGGGCTGCTGTTCCGCCCGCGCTCCCCCGTCACCCCCGCCCGATGAACCGAATGCTCCGCGCCCTCGCCGTCGCCACGATCCCCGCCGTGCTCGGCGCGCAGGACGCGCCGGTCGTCATCCGCGCGTCGGCCGCGCTCGACGGCCGCGGCGGCACGCTCACCAACGTCTCGATCGTCGTCGTGCACGGTCGCATCGACCGCATCGAAGCCGGCGACGCCGCACCCGCCGGCGCCCGCATCGTCGACCTGCGCGGCCGCACCGTGCTGCCGGGGCTCATCGACGTGCACGTGCACCCTACCTGGTATTTCAACCGCCAGGGACGGTTCCACACGCGCGGCGACGGCGACACGCCCGTGCAGGAGATGCTCGCCGCCAGCGCCAACGCGTACGCCACGCTCGCCGCCGGGTTCACGACCGTGCAGAGCATCGGCTCGCTGGAGGACCGCGACCTGCGCGACTGGATCGCCACGCAGGGACTTCCCGGCCCGCGCATCCTCACCTCGCTGCAGCCGATCATGGGGGGCGAGCCGGACCAGCTGCGCGAGATCGTGCGCGAACGCAAGCAGCAGGGCGCCGACGTCATCAAGATCTTCGCCTCGGCGAGCATCCGCGACGGTGGCAAGCAGACGATGACCGACGCGCAGCTCGCGGCGGTGTGCGGCGAGGCGAAGGCGCAGGGACTCCGCACGATCGTCCACGCCCACAGCGCCGAGTCGGTGCGCGCCGCCGTGAACGCGGGCTGCACGCAGGTCGAGCACGGCGTGTTCGTCACGCAGGCCGAACTCGACCTGATGGCGGCCAAGGGGGTGTGGTTCGACCCGCAGTGCTCGCTCGTCTTCCGCAACTACCTCGACCATCGCGCGAACTACGACGGCATCGGCAACTACAACGCCGAGGGATTCGCGGCGATGGAGCGGGCGATCCCGCTGGCCGCCGAGGGGATCCGCAAGGCGATCGCCACGAAGGGACTCAAGATGGTGTACGGCACCGACGCCGTCGCGGGCGCGCACGGACGCAATGCCGAGGACCTGGTGTGCCGCGTGCAGTCGGCGGGGCAGCGGCCGATGGACGCGATCGTCTCGGCCACGTCGCTGAGCGCCCAGTCGCTCGACCTCGGGGCGTCGCTCGGCGCGCTCGCGAAGGGCTACGACGCCGACATCATCGCCGTCGACGGCGACCCGGTGCGCGACATCACGGCACTCCGGCGCGTGAGCTTCGTCATGAAGGGCGGCCGGATCGTGCGCGACGACGGACGTCCCGGCGGGAAGTGAGCCAACGGCGATGCTGAGCGACGGCCGCGTCGCGATCCGCCCGTACGGCGCCGATGACGTGGCCGCGCTTCTCGACGCGGCGCGGGAATCGGCGGGCCAGCTCGGCGCCTGGTACCCCTGGGCGCACGAGAACCTCACGGCCGAGGAGGTCGCTGGCTTCCTCACGACGCGCGCCGAGTGCTGGGCGGCGGGCACGGAACGTGGCTTCGCCATCGTCGAAGCGACGAGCGGCCGCCTGCTCGGCGGCCTCTGGCTCAATCATCTCGACCTCGCGGCGAAGCGCGCGAACCTTGGCCTGTGGGTGCGCACGAGCGCGCTGCGGACGGGCGTGGCGACGGCCGCGGCCCGGCTCGGCCTCGCGTTCGCGTTCGGTCAGCTCGACCTCGCGCAGGTCGAGTTCGTCGTCGCCATCGGCAACGACGTCGTGCGGCGGCTCGCCGAGTCGCTCGGCGCGAAGCCGCTCGGGATCGTGCCGCGCAAGCTCGAGCTGCGAGGCGCGCGAGTCGACGCGCGCCTCTACGTCATCGACCGCCCGCTCAGCGCTCCGGCAGCGACGCCAGGAACTCCCTGAGGTAGCCGCCCCAGATCGCCGGCCAGGAGTGGGTGCCGTGGCCGCGCGTCTGGTCGGTGATCGGGAGCAGCACGAACTTCGCGTGCTTCACCTTCGCGAGCAGCGGCTCCACGATGTGCAGCTCGGGCGGATTGATGTAGTCGTCGGCCGAGTTGATCTGGAGCACCGGCGCCGTGACCTCGCCGAGGTGCGACGACGGGTCGTAGGTGCGCGACGCGTCGAAGTAATAGAGCATGTTGTTCGCGTCGGTGGTCTTCGCCGCGTTGTTCACGTACGCCCGGATGAGCGAATCGGCCGCCTCGCGCGTCGGCGCCTGCTTGTGCTGGAGGAGCGGGGCGCTCCCCATCAGGTAGAGCGTGCGGATGGCCGAGCGAAGCCCCGTCATCGGCTCCGTCGCGTATTCCCCGCCCTTCCACGCGGGATCGTCGGTGATCGCGTCGGCGATCATCGTGCGGCTGATGCGGTTGCGTCCGACGATCGCCGTCGGCGCGCAGGCGAGCGGCACCAGCCCGTCGACGAACGAAGGATACGTGTACCCCCACACCCAGGCGTGCATGCACCCCATCGACGTGCCCATGACGAGCCGCAGGTGGTTCACCTGCAGTCCCTCGGTGAGCAGGCGGTACTGGAGCGCCACCATGTCGTCGTACGTGTAGTGCGGGAACCGCATGTGCAGCCCGTCGCTCGGCTTCGACGAGCCACCGTGCCCGAAGTTGTCTGGCAGCACGATGAAGTAATTCGCGGTGTCGAGCAGCTGCCCCGGGCCGAACAGTTCGCCCGCGAAATTGCGCGAGAGGAAGCCGCGCCCCGTGCCGCCGGTACCGTGGAGCACCATCACCGCGTTCCGCACCACGCCCTTCGCGTCGCGGCGCGGCGTGCCGAGCGTCGTGTAGTGGATCCGCACCTCGGCCATCGTCTCGCCATCGGCGAGATGGAAGTCCTTCGTGATGTAGTCGCCCTGGCGGCCCTGGGCCGCGAGGAGAACGGGAGCGAGGAGAGCGAGGAGGCTGGAGCGCATCGCGGATCCGTGGGTGGTCGACGGTGAACGGTTGACGGTGAACGCTGAACCGTTCACGGTGGCGAGCAGCTGACGATTAACCTTATATGATCGACCGTCGGCCGCCTACACCGGCAGCGTGTACCTTTCGCTCGTGACCGCGAACCTCCCCCTCTGGGACGACGGCGCCTGGCGCCCCCTGCCCCGGCTCGAGGGCACCCTCACCGCCGATGTCTGTGTGATCGGACTCGGCGGCTCCGGCCTCTCGTGCATCGACGAACTGCGGGCGATGGGACGTTCCGTCGTCGGCCTCGATGCGGTGGACGTCGCCGCGGGCGCGGCCGGCCGGAACGGCGGGCTGCTCCTCCCCGGCACCGCCGACTACCACCACGATGCCGTGCGCCTGCTCGGCCGCGAGCGCGCGCTGCGGCTGCATCAACTCACCCTCGAGGAAGTGGCGCGCATCGACGCCCAGGCCCCGGGTACGGTGCGATTTCCCGGATCGGTGCGCCTCTCGTCGCCTGACGAGGATGCCGACTGCGACGCGCAGTTCGCGGCGATGCGCGCCGACGGGCTCCCAGTGGAGCGCTACGAGGGACCATTCGGGCTCGGACTATTCTTCCCAGGCGATGCGTCGTTCAACCCGCTCCGCCGCTGCCGCGCGCTGGCCGCTCGGGTGCAGGCCGCCGGCGCGCGACTGTTCGGCGCATCGCCGGCCGTGCGCATCGCGGCGGGGACGGTCGCGACCCCGGCGGGCGCCGTCCACGCCGACCGGGTGATCGTCGCCGTCGACGGCCGGCTCGAACTCCTCCTGCCGGAACTGCTGGGTGTCGTCCGGACAGCGCGCCTGCAGATGCTCGGCACCGCGCCGACGCGCGAGATCGACATCCCCTGCCCGATGTCCGCCCGCTGGGGATTCGACTATTGGCAGCAGGCGCCCGACGGTTCCATCGCCCTCGGCGGCGGCCGCGACATCGTCATGGATCAGGAATGGACCGCCGGCGGCGAGCCGACCGGACTGGTGCAGGCGCACCTCGATTCGGTGTTGCGCGACCGGCTCGGCGTCCGCGCGCCGGTCAGCCATCGGTGGGCGGCGAACGTATCGTACACGGAGACTGGGCTGCCGGTGCTCACCGAGGTGCGTCCAGGCGTGTGGGCGATCGGCGGGTACAGCGGCACGGGAAACGCGATCGGCGCGCTGTGCGGGCGCGCCGTGGCGCGCGTCGCGTGCGGCGAGCCCTCGGAATTCGCCGGGCTGATGACCACCACTCGATCCTGAGGGTCCAACGATGCGCGCGACCGACATCCTGATGGAGGAGCACCGCGTGATCGAGCGAGTGCTCGACGCCCTCGAGACCGCCGTTCGCCACCTCGACGGCCAGCCGCCCGTGCGTCCCGGATTCTTCCTCGACGCCTCCGAATTCATCAGCGGGTTCGCCGACGGCTGCCATCACCGCAAGGAGGAGGGGGTGTTGTTCGGCGCGCTGGTGGACAGCGGGTTGCCGAAGGACGACGGCGCGATCGCCATGATGCTCGACGAGCACGAGCAGGGGCGCGCCTTCAACCGCGCCATCCGCGACGGCGCGCGCCGTCTCGAGGCCGGCGACGCCGCGGCGGCGCGGCCGCTCGCGACTGCGGCGCGCGGCTACGTCGCGCTCCTCCGCGACCATATCGCCAAGGAAGACGAGATGCTCTTCCCGCTGGCCGACGAGATGATCGCACCGGAGCGGCTCGAGGACGTGCTGCGCGGCTTCGCCGAGATCGAGCGGCAGGACGCCGGCGTGGGCGCCGTGGAACGCTTCCACGCGCTCGCGGCGCGACTCGAAGAGGAGGCAGCCGCCCTCGGCCGTTGACGGCGCGGGGCGGGCGCGCTCAGGGCACCATCACCGCGCGCTTCAGCAGCCGGCCGTGGTGCGCGTCGTCGAACACGGCGTTGATGCGTTCCAGCGGCTGACGGTCGACGTACGGCTTCACGGTGATGCGGCCGTCGCCGATCCACTGCAGCAGCTCCACGTACACGAGCGGGTCGGCGCCCCAATTGCCCCGCACCGTCGCGTCGTACGCCATGAGGTTCGAGAGGCAGACCTCGACCTTGTCCATCGTGTAGCCGACGATCGCCAGCGACGCGCCGAAGCCGAGCAGTGAGTACGCCGTCGCCTGCCCGGCGCTCGTCCCCGACATCTCGAAGATCTTCCACAGGTGCGCCGGCGCGCCGAGCCCCTCGGCGAGGGAGCGGACGAGCTTGCGCACGTCCTTGGCCGGCACGTCGCGCACGTTGAGCGTCGCCCCTGCGCCGGCGGCGCTCGCCTGCTCGAGCTTGCGGTCGTCCACGTCGAGCGCGACGACCTTCGCCCCCGTGGCCGCCGCGATCTGCACGCCGTACACGCCGATGCCGCCGACGCCGATGAACAGCGCGAGCTCGCCCGCGGCGAGTCCCGACCGCTTCACGGCCTCGAACGGGGTCGCGACGGCGTCGGAGACGACGGCGAGCTCCCACAGCGCGTGCGTCGTAAGCGCCGCTTCGGGCACGGGGCAGAGGAATCGCGCCGGCACGATGACGTGCGATGCGAAGCCGCCGTGGACGTCGTTGCCCGGCATCACCTGCTTGCGGCAGATGGCGCGCCGGCCGGCGCGACAGAGGTCGCACTCGCCGCATGGCAGCACCGCGGGCACCACCACCGCCTGCCCGACGAGCGCCGCCGGCACCCCGGCGCCGACCTCGCGCACCGTCCCGCTGATCTCGTGCCCGAGCACGAGCGGGAGCGCGCCACGCGTCTTCACGCCGTGATGAAGGAACGAGAGGTCGGTGTGGCAGACGCCGCATCCCGCCACCTCCACGGTCGCCTCCCCCGCGCCAGGCGCCCGCCGGTCGAGCACGCGATGCTCGAGCGCGGCACCGGCCGCCGTCATCATCCACGCCTCCCACTTGCCGTCGCTTCTCGTCGTCATCGTCACGCGCCTGGTTGGATCCTGACGTCGCTCGCGGGATCGTCGTCGAACACGAACGCCCCGCACGAATGGCATTGGTCGATCGTCCGGTCGCGGCCGGCGAAGCAGCGCCGGTCGTCGGGCGCGAGCCGCATCACCTTCCGCAGGTGGCGGCAATCGCTCACCTCGCTGGGCTCGTACACGGCCTCGAGGTATTCGCCGGAATTCACGAGCACGTTGCGCACGCGCACCTTCATCGACGGCGTGAGCTCCTGCGCCTCCAGCGAGAGCTCGCGGCTGATCACCGCGAACGCCTGGATGCGCTCGTACTTCACGCGGTGCGCGGCGTTGAAGGCGACCAGCGTCTCGCGGAGCGACGCCTTCACGACGCGGTCAGCCGTCGCGAGGTCCGTGCCGAACTGCTCCGTGATGCGGAGGTAGTCGGGGAAGATGAGCGCCGAGAGGAAGCGCCGTCCCTGCCCCGCGACGATCACGTGCCGGATGAAACTGTTCATCGCCACAAGCCGGTTCTCGATCTCCGTCGGCACCACCTTCTCGGCGTTCAGCATCTTGAACACGCGGTCCTTGCGCGCGACGAGCTTCAGCCCCGCCCCGACGAACTCGCCGAGGTCGCCCGTGTGGAACCAGCCGTCGCCGGGGAGCGCCTGCGCCGTCGCCTCGGGATTCTCGTAGTAGCCGCGCATCACGTTCGCACCGCGCACGAGGATCTCGCCGTCGGGCGCGATGCGGATCGTCACGCCGGGGATGGGATAGCCGACCATCCCCGGCACGCTCCGCACTTCGTTGAGGTCGGTGAGCGTGCAGCAGGGCGACGTCTCGGTGAGCCCCCACCCCTCGAGCACGGGGACGCGCTTCGTCTCGAAGAAGGCCGAGACGGTGCCCGGCAGCGGCGCCGCCGCGGTGAAGACGAACCGGAGCCCGTCGTGGAAGATCGTGCTCTCGTCCTGCGGCCGCGCCTGCACGTGCGTCACGAGCTGCTGGTACACGTGCGGCACGCTGAAGTAGATCGTCGGCCGCACCGCCGCCCAGTTGCGCTTGAGTGCCTCGAAATCCTTGCCGCGCGAGTCGTCGACGTGGATCGTCGCGCCGTTGTACAACGCCGTGTACTTCTCGAAGATGCCGCCGAAGCTGTGGTGCCACGGCAGGTAGGAGAGGAACCGGTCCTCCGGCGTCACCGACCAGATGGCCGAGAGGGCGCGCTGCTGCGAGAGGATGTTGTCGTGCGTGAGCACGACCCCCTTCAGCACGCCGCTCGTGCCAGAGGTGAAGTTGAGCAAGGCCGGCATGTCGGGGTCGACGCGCTGCGCGGCGGCGAGGAAGGCGGCGACCCGCGCCGGGTCGGCCGCACGAGCGGCGAGGGCGTGGCCGTACGTCACGTGCCGCACGCCCGTGGCGTCGGTCAATCGCTCGACCGCGGCCGGTTCGATGGCGTCGAACGTGACGACGACGCTCGTCGCCGCCGTCGCTCGCACGCCGGCGAGCTGGTCGCGCCCGGCGACGATGACCACCGCCGGATCGACCTCCCCGAGCAGTCCCTGCACCTGGTCGGCGGGATATCCGGCGAAGATCGGCACGTAGATCGCGCCGAGCGCCATCGTCGCGAACTCGGCGACGAGCATCTCGCCGCGGTTGGGCGAGACGACCGCCACGCGCGCCCCCGGCGTGACCCCCGCCGCGTCAAGGAACGCGCCGAACGACGTCACGTCCTTCGCGAACCGCTCCCACGTCACCGCCCGGAACGCGTCGTTCCGGCGTTCCGCGTACACCGCGTGCGCCGCGTACCGCGCCGCGTTGCGGGCGAGCAGTCCGCCGACGCTCTCACGAGCGCCCACCGGCGCGAGCCGCGAGCGGATCGTGTCGCCCTCGCGGATCGCCGCCACCGCGTGACTCATCGCCGCGTCGCCGCGCCTGCCACGCTCAGGCGTCATCGGTGCCTCGCTCGGCGTCGACGAGCGCCGCCTCGCGCGCGGCGCTCGCGGGCCCGACCGCCACCGCGCCGTCGCGCGCCGCGAGCGCCGCGCCGAACGCCCCCATCTCCTGCGGATGCGGCGGGACGATCACCTCGGCGCGCAACGCGCCGGCGAGCAGCGCGACCATCGTCGGATGGTACGCCACCACGCCCCCCGTGGCGACGATCCGCCCCTCGAACACGTCCATCGCGATCACGCGCTTCATCAGGGAGCGGTACGCCGCCATCGCCAGATCGGCGGGGCGCCGACCGGCCCGGATGAGCGTCAGCAGCTCCGTGCCGGCGAACACCGTGCAGAAGCTCGAGAGCTCGAGCTCCTCGTTCGATTGCGCCGCGAGCGGATCGAGCGCCGCCGTCTCGATGCCGAGCCGGAGCGCGATCTCGTCAAGGAAGCTCCCCGTGCCCGCCGCGCACTTGCGGTTCATCCGGTGCGACAGCCGCTGCCCCTGGGCATCGAGCCGGATGACCTTGGCGTCCTGCCCGCCGATGTCGATCACGACGAGCGCCCCCTTCACATAATGCGCCGCCCCTCGCCCGTGGCAATCGAGTTCCGTGCGCGAACCGTCGGCGAACGGCACGGCGTTGCGGCCGAAGCCGGTCGCCCACACCGCCGCGATGTCGTCGCGCACGCACTCCGCGGCGTCGAGCGCGCCGGCGTACGCCAGCGCCGCGGCCGCCGTGAGATCGGCGCCCGACCGCACGACGCTCGTGCCGAGCACGCGCCCCGCGTCGTCGATCACCACCGCCTTGGTGTTCCACGACCCGCTGTCGATTCCGGCGAACCGCTTCATGCGCGTGCCGCCCGCGCCGTCGCCGTGCGCGCATCCGCGATCTGCTCCACGAACCCCTCGATGTTCGTCCGCGCCTGCTCGTCGGAGAAGCAGCGCAGGTCGTTCACGTCGCCGTCGAGCATCAAGGTGGGGATGCCGAGCCGCTCGGAGAGGCGGCGCGGCATGCCATAGCGCGTGTTCGTGTTGTTGGGGCAGGTACGGCAATCGTGGAACACGATGCCGTCCACGTCGTAGAGCTCCACCATCCGCTCGATGTAGCGCTCCTTGGGGCCGTCGGAACGTGCGATGAACAGTTCCACCGACGAGCGCGCCATGGAGCGCAGCGGGTCCGCCGGATCGAGCGTCGAGAAGATCCAGCTGTTGCAGTACGTCGACGCGACCACCGCCGTGCGGAACTCGGCGAACGTCGTCGAGAGCGCGCGCAGCCGCCCCCACACGGGCATCCCGTCCCAGTAGAGCCGGAGCGCCTCGCCGGGCACCGCGGCGCTCTTCGCCGCCACGCGCGCCTGGAGCTCGGAGAGCAGCGTGCGGTAATACCGCGCCGCCTCCGTCGCGCCGCGCAGCACGACCGCCGGCCCCATGTGGATGGTGCCGTCGAAGAACGTGAGCGGCGACGGGCGCTGCGTGGCCGTGAGCAGGCATTGCTCCCAGAGCGACGACGCGTCGCGCGCCGCGCCGATCGCCGCCGCCAGCCGCGCCGCGTCGAGCCGCGCGCCGGCCACCGCCTCGAGCACGGGGACGAGCGCCTCGAGCTGCACCGTCACGTCGTCCACCTCGGCCTCGGTCACGTCCCCCACCGACCTCGGCGAGTTCACGCCGACCACCGGCACGTTCCACTGGCGCCCGTACCACTCGAACCAGTCGCGCACGTCGCGGCACTGGTTCGTGTTGAACACCAGCACGTCGGCGCGCGGCAGCTCCCGCAGCCCGAACGCCGAGAGCGGAGTCTCCCCCGCGAGGTACGCGCCGACGTCGCTCGTGAGATACGAGCAGATGTCCTGCGAATAGCCCTGCGCGTGCGCCACCGGGAGATACCGATTCGCCGTACGCGCCGCCCCGAGCATGGCCGCGTGGTTCTCCGGGAAGTGCACGGCGAACCCGAGCGCGCGCAGCAGCTCGGCGGGGCCGACGCTCGTGCACCAGGCGACCGGCGCGCTCTTCCGCTCCGCCGCGTCGCCGAGCGCGCGGTAGTACGCGCCCATCGTCTCGCGAAGGGCCGCCGTGCTCGCGAACTCCTCGCGCGCCACGCTCACGACTCGATGCCCGGGTCGAAGACCTTCAACGAGGCGCCGAACGCGCCGGTGAAGATCGCGTCGGGCACCGCATGCACCGACAACCCCGACTGCGCCTCGAGCGCCGCCAGCACGCCCGGGAAATACTCCACCACGCCGCCGCAGATCGCGATCGGCCCGTCGAATCCGCCGATCTCCACGATCCGCTCGGCGATCGAATGCATGCAGCCAAGCGCGATCTCCTCGCGCGTCGCGCCCTCGCGCAGCCGCTCGAGCACCTCGGAGGCGGAGAAGACCGAACAGTAGCTGCTCACGCGCGCCTGCCGACCGCCCGCCGCCGAGGCCAGCTCCTGCAGCCGCGTCGGACTCACGTCGAGGTGGCGCGCCGTGAACATCAGGAAGCTCCCGATCCCCACCGCGCAGCGGCGCGCGCCGCGCGCGCCCGTGCGCCGTCCCGCCCCGTCCACGGCGATCACATGCGGGTCGCGTCCGCCGATGTTCACGAGCGTCATCGCGCGCCGCTCATGCTGGAACGCGCCGAGCGCGTGACACGACGCCTCGGTCGCCGTCGCGGTCGCCCCCGGCACGCACTCGCTGCCGAACCCCGTCGCGCCGATCCCGGCGAGTTCGTCCTCGCGACGCTGGGCGTCGTCGAGCGCGGCGGCGAGCGCCTCGTACACGCACGCCTGGAAGTAGCCGCGCGTGGGGAGCACGGCCCGTCCGAGCACCTTCCCGTCCTCGGCGGCGACGATCGCCTTCACGCACTCCGTCCCGACGTCCACGCCGGCGGCGATCCGCGGTTCTGCTGCTGTCATCGGCCCGTCCCTCCCCGTGACCCTGCGTTACCTGACACCGGCCCGCTCGACCCGCTGCTCGAGGAAGTCGGCGAACTGCTCCTGCAGCCGCTCGGTGGAGAAGAGGCGCAGGTCGTGCGAATCGGCCTCGATCACCAGCCCCGGCACGGCGTTCAGCAACTGCTGGTGCGCCGACGGCCCGTAGCGCACGTGGCTCGTCTCCGGCGTCGTGCGGCAATCGTGGTAGATGGCGGCGTCGACGCCGAACTGCTCGAACTGCTGCGCGAGATAGGCCGCGCGCCAATCCTCGGAGCGGTTGTCGAAGATCCCCGTGTAGGCGCGCGCCATGCTCTCGAGCGGGTCGTACGGCTCGAGGCCGCGCAGCGCGAACTCCGAGCAGAACGTCGACGCGACGATCGCCGCCCCCGCCTCCTCGAACATCCGGGCGAGAGGACGCAGCGCGCACCAGATCGGCGGACCGTCCCAGTAGAGCCGGTGCGCCTCGTTCGGCACGGCCGAGACGCCCTGCGCGACCCGGTCCTCCACCTCGGCCTTCAGTTGCGTGTAGTAGTCGACGGCCTCGCTCGTGCCGCGCAGGAGGATCATCGGCGCGACGTGGATGAGCGTGTCGAAGAACGTGATCGGCGCCGGCGTCGCCCGCGCGAGGCAGAGGATGTCGTCCCAGAGCGTGGCCGCCTGCGCCGAGTAGTCGACGACCTCGCCGAGCCGGTCCATGTCGAGGGTGCGCCCCGTGCGCTCCTCGAGCCGGCGCTGCAGCCGGAGCAGCTGGTGCACCGCGGCGTCGACGTCGATCTGCTCGAGCACGTTGCCGGCCGGCGGCGGATGCACCCCCATCACCGGCACGCCGTAGTGCGTGCCGTAGAACTCGAACCAGCGCACGTTGTCGTGCCCGGTGTTGGTGCTGTAGGTGACGACGTCGGGGCGCGGCGGCCCGGCGATGCCGTGCGCGTCGGTGAGCGGCGTGCTCCCGGCGAGCAGCGCGCCGACGTCGGTGCGCATCGCCGAGCTCGAGAACTGCGAGAAGCCGTCGGTGGCCGCGCGCGCGATGTAAGGACCGGCGCGCCGGTCGGCGGCGATGCGCGCGGCGTGGTTCTCGGGGAAGTAGGGGACGATCCCGAGCGCCCGCACGATCTCCACCGGCGCGAGCCCCGAGCACGCCGCCACCTGGCGGCCGGCGTCGTCGGACGCGGCCGCGAGATCGACGTAATACGCGTGCATCAGTTCCTTCAGCCGGCGGGTGCTCTCGAGCGGCGGCCCGCCCGGCGGCATCCCGGCGTCGGCGTCGCGCGGCGCGCGCGTCGCCGCCGGGCGCCCGCGCATCCGCGGACGCGGCGCTTCCTCTCCCGCCGCCCGCGCCCGCTCGAGTCCGAGCTCGCGCACGATCTCCTGCTTGCGCAGGAACTTCTGTCGCTCCCGCGAATGGATGAACCGCACGAGCGCGGCGTTGTGCGGCACGAGCAGCCCGAGCCGCTCCGCCTCGCGCACGATCGCGCCGTTGAGCGCGTCGATCTCGGTGCGCGTGCCGCGGGCGAGGTCCTGCCACATCGAGGGCCGGTTCTTGCCGAGCGCCTTGAGCGACCCGATGATCGGCACGAACGGGTCTTCCTCGTTGACGATCGGCACGCCGCGCGCCCGCATCACGGCGATGATCTCCGCGCTCAAGTCGCGCATGAAGGCCATCAGGTCGGCGTCGGCGAGCAGCTCGCGGCAGGTGAGCCCGGTGATCGCCGAGGTGGGGTTCACGACCGCGTTGTGCAGCAGCTTCTGCCAGAGCGCGTGGTCGACGTTGGCGACGACGTTCGTCTCGAAGCCGGCCCGGCGGAACGCCTCGCCGATCGCCTCGACGGCGGGGGTCGCCCCGCCCCGCACCGCGGAGATCTGGATGGGCTTGATGCCGGCGCGGTAGCGCAGGCGGCCGGGGCCGGCGTGCTCGATGCTGTGGTACGTCACGCCGCAGAGCACCCGCTCCGCCCCCACCAGATCGGCCATCGTCTCCGCGTTGCCGATGCCGTTCTGCAGCGAGAAGAAGAGCGTGCCCGCGTTCGACGCGGGGAGCGCCGCCCGCACCGCGTCGGCCGTCTGGTACGTCTTCGTCGCGATGAACACCAGGTCGAATGGCGCGACGCCGTCGAGCGACGTCACGACGTGGATGGGGATCGTCGTCTCGTCCGCCCCGACGCGCGTGATGTGCAGCCCCGCGTCGGCGAGCAGCTTCGCGCGCGCCTGGTTCACCTCGAGCAGCGTCACGTCCTCGCCGGCGCGCGAGAGATACGCGCCCACGAGCCCGCCCAACGCCCCGGCCCCGACGATCAGGATCCGCATCGCCCGCCTCCCCGCCGCGCCCGCGCGCGACTCACCGGTTCTTCCACGCCGGACGACGCTTCTCGAAGAACGACGCGATCCCCTCGCGCACGTCCTCCGTCGCCATCAGCTCCCCGAGGAACACCCGCTCCGCCTCGAGCCGGGCATTTTCGAACGAACGTCCGTTCAATTTCTTGGCCAGACGGACGTTCATCCGCAGCACGACGGGACTCGCCCGCCGGAGGTCGCCGAG
>JACQBG010000044.1 GCA_016194585.1 Gemmatimonadota bacterium | reverse complement strand
CGATGAACTCCTCGGGCGGGATGCACTCGCCGGCGCGCAACAGCAGGTAGAGCTCCTCGGTCGGCACGTCCCACGGACGCTCGCGACGCAGCGCATAGAGCGCGCGGATCATGGCGCGCGTCTCGTTGTACACGGCGATCGACTGGCGCAACTCTTCGTCGGTGGGGCGGTGCCCCGACACGGCGCCGAGGTCGTCGAGCAGGTGGTGCAGCTCGCCCCTCCAGAACTCAGCGGACGCCTCGGGATTCGGCACCTGCGGCACGTCGACGTAGCGCACGTAGGTATCGGGGTAGAGCAGCTTCCACATCCCCGAGAGGTTGCGGATCACGTCGCAGGTGCTCGGGAAGAGCACCGCCGAGAGCATGTCGAGCCGGCCGCTCTGCGCGAGCTCGATCACGGAGCGCGGCAGGTGGCAGATATACGATTGGTAGAAGGCGTCGCCGCGGATGATCTCGATGCGGTCGCCGCCGCCATGGATCCCCACGGGAAGGAAGCCGGTGGCGTGCAGCACTTCGCGCGGGGCGTAGACGGGGAGGTATCCGCCCGCCTTGCCGCCGGGGTGTTCGTCGAGCCAGCGGCGCACGACGGCCAGGTCGAGGTCGTCGTAGATGTCGCGCGCCCATTCCACCAGCGCGCCCCGCGTCGTCGGCACTTCGTGAACGGTCATGACCACATCCGGCGTGTGTGGGACTCCGGCGCGTCTCTGGACCGGCCATCGCGCCAGCAGACGGAGACGATGGTGCGTTCCTATTTCGAACGGACGTTCGATAGAATATGTTGAAGGACCTGACAGCGCCAGCAATAAGGGATTCCCTGTAACCCATGTCGTAGTTATACCCACGCGCACTTTCGGCGAGACGCCGAGGATTCCGAGATGAGCTTCCAGTTCCGCGATCTGCGCATCGACACGGTCGGCGTCGTCGGCTCGGGCAACATCGGCCCCGACATCGCGCTCTTCTTCGCCAAGGCGTTCGCCGCCTTCGACGTGCCGGTGGTCGTCGTCGACGTCTCGGCCGACGCCGTCGCGCGCGGCAGAGCGAAGGCCGAGCAGAAGATCGCCAAGGGGCGCGAGAGCGGCGCCTTCAAGCCGGCCGCCGCCGACGCGATGCTCGCCGCGCTCACCTTCACCACCGACTACGCGCAGCTCGCCGGCGCGAGTCTCGTCGTCGAGGCGGCCACCGAGAACCTCGACATCAAGAAGAAGATCTTCGCGCAACTCGCGTCGCTCTGCGGGCCGCAGGCCATCCTCGCCTCGAACTCGTCGCACATCGAGCCGGAGGAGATCTTCGGCGCGCTCGCCCCCGACACGCGCCGGCGCACCGCCGTCATCCATTACTTCTTCCCCGCCGAGCGGAACCTGCTCGTCGAGATCGTGCCGGGGCGCGATACCGACCCGGCGATCACGCGCCACCTGATGGCGCTCTACGAGGAGATCGGGAAGATCCCGATCCGCGTCGGCGGACGGTTCGGCTACGCGGTGAATCCCGTGTTCGAAGGGCTCTTCCTCGCCGCGGCGCTCGCCGTCGAGGAGGGGCTGGGCACGGTGAAGGAAGTCGACACCGCCGCGCGCCAGGCGCTCGGACTCGGCGTCGGCCCGTTCACGGCGATGAACCTCACCGGCGGCAACCCGATCACCAACCATTCGCTCGACGTCATGACGTCGAAGCTCGGCCCCTGGTTCCGGTCGCCGCGCCTGATGAAGGAGGCGATGGAGTCGGGGAAGCCGTGGGACGTCCCGAAGCGAGACGAGAAGGTCGAACTGACCGGCGCGCAGTCACGCGCGATCGCCGACACCATGCTCGGCGCGTATTTCGGGCTGGCCGGCGAGATCGTCGACAGCGGGATCGTGTCGCGCGCCGATCTCGAGCTCGGCGTGGAGACGGGCCTCGCCATGAAGGCGCCGTTCGCGCTCATGAACGAGGTGGGGCCGGCCCGCGCGCTCGAACTCGTGCAGGCGTACGCGGGCGCGCACCCGGGGTTCCCGGTGCCGCGATTCCTCGCGGCGCAGGCGCGCGCCGGCACGCCGTTCCGCGTGGAGCAGGTCATCCGGCGCGACGAGGGCGACATCGCCGTGCTCACGATCCGCCGGCCGCGCGTGCTGAACGCGCTCAACGACGAGGTGTACGCGCAACTCGCCGCCCACGCCGCGACGCTGCGCGACGACCCCACGGTCGCCGGCGTCGTGATCACCGGCTTCGGGCCGAAGGCGTTCGTCTCCGGCGCCGACGTGAACTTCCTCGCCGCGATCACCAGTCCCGCCGAGGGAGTGGCGACGTCGGAGCGGTCGAAGGTGCCGGGGAACGGGTTCGAACGGCTGGGCAAGCCCGTGGTGTGCGCGATGAACGGGATGGCGTTCGGCGGCGGCAACGAGCTCGCGATGTGCTGCACGGCGCGACTCATACGGAGGGGACTCCCGGTGGCCGTCGCGCAGCCCGAGGCGAACCTCGGGATCGTGCCGGGAGCGGGCGCCACGCAGCGGCTCCCGCGGCTCGTCGGCGTGCCGCTCGCGGCGGAGCTGCTCCGCACGGGGCGCGCGCTGTCGAGTCGCGAAGCGGTGGAGAGCGGGCTCGTGCGCGAGGAAGTCGATGGCGACGTGGTCGACGCCGCCGTGAAGCTCGCCCGTGCCGCGGCCCGCGGCGAGGTCACCCTCACGCCGATCGACGCGCAGCCGATCGCGACGCCGGACCAGCTTCCCGCGGTGGAACTCGGGCACCTCAGCAAGGCCATCGACGCGCTCATCTGCCGGGCCATCGTCGAGGGGTGCCGCAAGCCGCTCGCCGAGGGGCTGCGGTTCGAGTCGGAGCTGTTCGGGCAGTGTTGCGCGACGGAGGACATGCGGATCGGGGTGGCGAACTTCGTTGCGAACGGGCCGAGGGGGAAGGCGGGATTCGTGCATCGGTGATGCGTGCATCCACGGGGGCGAAGCGTCGGTGCATCTTCCATTCGGCGACCGACACACCTCTGCCATCCCCATGGACCTCTATTTTCCTGTTCCCTGACGGGCGGACGCCGCGACCAGCCCGTGTACGCGGCGATCGTCGCGCACCTCGAGACCGATTGCGGTCACGCGCCTCCCGGTGCTGTATTAGGCGCATATGCAGATGCATTACACCCATCGGTTCACGCCTTGGATCGTGGCGCTCTCCGTCGTCATCGCGATTCTGGCGTCGTACACGGCGCTCGATATCGGCGGGCGCGTGTATTCGACGACGGGACGCACGAAGGCGCTCTGGATACTCGGCGGTGGCTTGGCGATGGGCACCGGCATCTGGAGCATGCACTTCGTGGGGATGCTCGCCATGCGGCTCCCCATTCCCGTCCGATACGATCCGGCGGGTGTGGTCCTGTCCGTCGTCGTCGCTATCGGCGCGTCGGCATTCGCACTCTGGGGAATCGGCCGGGAAACCGTTCTCTGGTCGCAACGCCTGTTTGCGTCGATCGTCTTGGGCGCCGCGATTGCCGGTATGCACTATATCGGCATGGCGGCCATGCGACTGCAGGCAGTCATCCGGTTCAGCCCTCCGCTGGTCATTTTTTCGATCCTCATCGCGATAGTCGCCAGTTTCGTGGCGCTGGTGCTCGCGCGTTACTTTCGCGAGCAGCGTCGACGCCACGTTCGGTTTTGGCGTGTCGGCGCCGCCACCGTGATGGGGCTGGCCATCGCCGGAATGCACTACACCGGGATGGCCGCGGCCACCTTTCTTCCCGTGGCCGGACCGGTCGCCACCACGTCCGATGGACTGCCCCCCGCGGGCCTGGCCATCGGGGTCGCCTTCGCCTCGGTCCTGATCGCCGGCCTCGCGCTGTTGGCGGCGATGCTCGACCGTTTGCTTCGCTCACGCCAAGTGGAGAGTGAGCTGCGGCTCGCCAAGGAGGCGGCTGAGGAGACGAGCCGCCTCAAGAGCGATTTTCTCGCCACGATGAGCCATGAGATCCGCACTCCGATGAACGGAGTGCTGGGGATGATCGGACTCGCGCTCGATACGTCGCTCACGAACGAGCAGCGCAGCTATCTCGAAACGGCGCAATTCTCGGCCGAGGCGCTGCTCGTCGTGCTCAACGACATCCTCGATTTCTCCAAGATCGAGGCAGGCAAGCTGGAGATCGAGGCCGTGGGATTCGACCTGTCGGCGATGCTGGACGAGATCGTCGAGCTGCTGGCGAGCCGCGCGCACGACAAGGGCATCGAGCTCGTGCTGCGCGTGTCGCCTTCCATCCCGGCGCGTCTCGTCGGCGATCCCGGCCGGCTTCGTCAGGTGGCGATCAACCTCATCGGCAACGCGATGAAGTTCACGGAGGCCGGGCATGTGTTCGTGGACGCCTCGGCGCAAGCGGTCACGAGTGACGCCGCGACGATCACGTTCACCGTTCGGGACACCGGCATCGGCATCCCAGCCGACCGCATCGAGCGACTGTTCGAGAAGTTTTCGCAAGCCGATGCCTCCACCACGCGACGGTTCGGCGGGACGGGGCTCGGGCTCGCCATCAGCCGCAACCTCGTGGAATTGATGGGCGGGCGACTGACGGCGACGAGCGTCGAGGGCGCGGGCAGCACCTTCTCCTTCACACTGGAACTTCCGGTGGATCGCAGTGCAGCGCCGCGTGCGCTTGCTGCCGGCGAACTCGCCGGCGTGCGAGTGCTCGTGGTGGACGACCTGCCGGTCAACCGCACCGTGCTCACGGAACTGCTCCTGAGTTGGGGAATGCGCGCCGAATCGGCGGAGAATGCGCGACTCGCAAGGCAGCTGATTCTGGAGGCGGTCCATGCAGGAGATCCGTACAAGGTCGCGCTGCTCGACTTCCTGATGCCGGACGAAGATGGCGAACAGCTCGCCCGGTCGATCGTCGCCAACCCCAAGATCGGACGCCTCGACCTCGTCCTGTTGACTTCGGCGACGCTCGGCGGCGGCATCGCCCGAGTCTCCGACGCCGGGTTCACCGGATATTTCGTGAAACCGGTGCGGCCCGGCGTGCTGCACGAGGCCCTGGTGGCGATCTGCGGCGCGATCGAGCAAGACATCACGCTGACGAGACTCATCACGAGGCAATCGCTGCAGGACGTGTCATCGCCGACACGTGCGGTGGAGCGCGGGTCCGTTGCGTCGCGCCACGCGCCGGCGCACCGTCGGCGGGCGCTCGTCGCCGAGGACAATCCGGTGAACCAGGTGCTCGCGCGCAAGTTGCTCGAGAAGGCAGGATGGGACGTGACGTTGGTTGCGAACGGCCGTGAGGCGATCGAGGCGCAGAGTCAGGCGCGGTACGACGTCATCCTCATGGACGTCGAGATGCCCGTCGTGGACGGCTTCGAGGCGACGGCGGCGATTCGACGCACCGAAGGACCGCTGCGCCGCACGCCGATCGTCGCCATGACCGCGACGGCCATGCTTGGCGATCGCGAGCGCTGCCTCGCGGCCGGCATGGACGACTACGTCTCCAAGCCGATCGTCGTCGAGTCCCTGTATGCGGCGCTCGACCGATGGAGCGAGCCATCGGCCCCCACGGTGACCGGGCTGTCGTGAGCCCCGCCCGCGGTTTCTGCACGCGCTTCATCTCCGGATTCCCATGCGCGACCAATCGCCGCAGGCGGTTGATGGCAGCGAACAGCGCCACGGAGGCCCGATCGCAATCATGATCGCGACGAGCGTGTAGTCCGCTCGGCGCTCATGCTCGGCACGACACCGCGGAACGGCGCTTCGAAGGGCTCGGTGACCGCGCTGATGTACTGCACGAACCCTTGGCTGGACCGTGCGGCGAGGAGGGCGAGCCGGCTGATTCGTGGAACTCGATCGGTCGTGCCCAGCGAGCTCTCGAGCCGGAAGCGTCCCGCGTAGCGGCCGGCCGCGAGGCCATCGCTGACGGGATCGGACGGCATCCCGGGTCCTGCGACTCGGTACGGCGCAGGTCGCGCGAACGGCGCTACCGGATCATTGCGCCCCGCGGCGCCAGCCGTCGAAACTCCTCACTCCCCTGCGCCGGCGTGCGCGCCAGCGTCGCACGGTCAAGCCGGTAGAGACCGAAGCGCTGGCCGTACCCCTCGGCCCACTCGAAGTTGTCCATCAGCGACCAGTGGAAATAGCCGCGCACGTCGATCCCCTCGCCGATCGCCTGCTTGACCGCGTAGGCGTGCTGCCGCACAAACAGCGGTCGGTGCACGCCCGCCGAGTCGGCGACGCCGTTCTCGGTGATCACTATGGGCAGGTGATAACGCTTCCACCCTTCGCGGATCAGCGCCAGCAGCCCCTCCGGGTAGATCTCGATGCCGGCGTCGCTCAGCGTACCCGGACCGGCGTGGATGTCCACCATCCCGGGTGCGCGCAGCGCGAAAGTCACCAGATTGCGGCGGTAGTAGTTGATACCGACCCAGTCGACCGTGCCTTTCAGCTCCGGCGCCGGTTCGTCGAGCGTCGGAAAGCCAGGCATGCTGAACAGCATCCGTCCGCGCGCGATCGATTCGTCGAACGACCAGTCGAAGCCATTCGAGACCGTGTTCGTCACGATCTGCTCGAGCAGATTCCAGCGGTTCGACGGCTCGAAGTAGATCATGTTGGACGCGACGCCGATGCGCGCGTCGCGGTCGCCGGCCCGCAGCGCGCGGGCGCCGGCCGCATGCGCCCTGAGCAATCCCGCGAACGCCTTCACCGCCATCGCGTGGTCCTTCACCCCTGGCGGCCAGCTCCCGGCGACGTAGCCCTGGTACATCTGCACCTGCGGCTCGTTGACGGTGCACCACCAGCGTACCCGAGGACCGAGGCGCTTGGCCGCCTCCGCCGCGAACCGGCCGAAGCGCTCCGGGAAGTCCGGCGCCGTCGCACCACCTCGCTCGGCGATCCACGCGGGGAGCGTGAAGTGCAGCAACGTCACCACGGGCTCCTCTCCTGCGGCCCGCAGTCGCGAGACTTCATCCACGTAATGCGCCCACGCCGCCTCGTCCCACCGCCCTTCGGCTGGCTCGAGGCGGCTCCACTCGATCGAGAAGCGATAGGCGTTGGCGCCGAGCTCGCGCATCAGCGCGATGTCGTCGGCGACCTTGTCCCACTCGCCTGCCGCGACACCGCTCGTGTCGCCGTGCGCGATCGTGCCGGGCAACCGCTCGAACCGCGCCCAGTCGTTGCGCGTGTTGCCGCCCTCCACCTGATGCGCGGCGGTCGCCGTGCCCCAGAGAAAGCCGCTCGGCCAGTCGGGCACGAACGCCGTCTTCGATTCAGGGCCCAGCACGGCCCGCGGATGCCCTCGTTGGAAGTAGACGCAGGCCAGCAGGTACAGTCCGGCGAGGCCTGCGAGTGCTGCGAATACGCGGCGCAGCCACTTCACGCCGTTGTTCGACATCGGACGTGACCTTCGGCGGAGGGACGTAACGTGGTGCAGGGCGATCGGCAGTGGGGCGAGGACAATCGTTCGCCCTCGGTGTAGAATTGCAATATGGAGATGCATTTCCGCCGCGGCGAGCCCCACAAGTACATCATCGCTTTCGCCGTGACGCTCGCCTCGCTGTTGCAGGTGATCGACTCGTCGATCGTCAACGTCGCCCTCCCCGACATGATGGGGAACCTCGGGGCGTCGCTCGACGAGATCGCGTGGGTCTCCACCGGTTACATCCTCGCCTCGGTGATCGTGATCCCGCTCACCGGCTGGCTGAGCGCGTTCTTCGGCCGCAAGCGCTACTTCGTGGTGTCGGTGCTCGTGTTCACGGCCTCGAGCTTCATGTGCGGCGCGTCGCACTCGCTCGGCGCGCTGATCTTCTGGCGCGTCGTGCAGGGGATCGGCGGCGGCGCGCTCATGACCACCTCGCAGGTGGTACTGCTCGAGGCGTTCCCGGTGGAGGAGGCCGGGATGGCGATGGCGCTGTTCGGCCTCGGCGTGATGGTGGGGCCGACGATCGGCCCGACCCTCGGCGGCTGGATCACGGACAACTACAACTGGCCGTGGATCTTCTACATCAACGTGCCGCTCGGCCTGATGGCGGCGTTCATGATCGCGGAGTACGTGCACGACTCGCCGCACCAGCGGCGCGCCCCGACCGTCGACTACGCCGGCATCGTGATGCTCATCGTGAGCGTGGGCGCGCTGCAATACCTGCTCGAGCATGGCGAACGCGAGGACTGGTTCGACTCGCGCCTCATCACCGGCCTCGCCATCACGAGCGTCGTCGCCGGCGTCGCGCTCGTGTGGCGCGAGCTCACCACCGACCATCCGGTGATCGACTTCCGCGTGCTGAAGCACCGTCAGATGTGGGTGGGCACCATCCTCGGCATCGTGATGGGGATGGGGCTCTTCGCGTCGGTGTTCACGCTCCCCGTGTTCCTGCAGGGGAACCTCCGGATGACGGCCGAGCAGACGGGGATCGTGCTGCTCCCCGGGGCCGCGGCCACCGCCGTGTCGATGTTCATCTCCGGCAAGCTCAACGCCCGGTTCGATCCGCGCGCGCTCGTCGCCACGGGAGCGCTCCTCTTCGTGGCGGCGATGTGGCAACTGTCCCTGATCACCGGCGAGAGCGCGCAGGCCGACTTCTTCTGGCCGCTCATCCTCCGCGGCCTGGGGCTGGGCCTGATGTTCGTGCCGCTCACCACCATCACGCTCGCCGAGATGTCGCGCGCCGAGCTCCCGCAGGCGACCGGGCTCTTCAACTTCTTCCGCCAGCTCGGCGGCTCACTCGGCATCGCCGGCATCGCGACCCTCGTGTCGCACAACTCGGTGCTCCTCAAGGCGACGCTCACCGAGCACGTGACGCCGGGCGACCCGATGAGCCTGCAGCGCGTGACGATGTTCACGCGCGCCTTCATCGCCCGCGGGGCGGACCCGTGGACGGCGCACCAACGCGCGCTCGCGGTGGTCGACCGGCAGATCGCCGGCCAGGCGAGCGTGATCGCGTATTCGCACACGTACATCATCGCGGCGCTGCTCGTGCTCTCGCTCATCCCGCTGCTCTCGCTCGTCCGTCAGACGCGCGGCTCGGCGCCCGCCGAGATGATCCTGGAGTAGATTCCGGGAGCTGGCAGTCGACGTATCCACCCTTCGCGAGGCAACGACGATGGTCGAAATCACCGTCCATGGCGACACGATCACCTTCGAGGTCGAGGGGTGGGACAAGCTCTGGGCGCTCAAGAGCAGCCTCGACATCCCGCTCGCCCACATCAAGGGGGCGCGCGTCGACGACGAGGCCGCCAAGGGGTGGTGGCACGGGGTGAAACTCGGCGGGTCCGACCTGCCGGGGGTCATCACGGCCGGCACCTTCTATAGGAAGGGGCGGATGGTGTTCTACGACGTCCACAAGCCCGAGAACACGATCATCGTGGACCTCGACCACGAGAACTACGACCAGTTGATCCTGCAGGTGCGGAACCCCGAGACCGAAGTGCAGATGATCAACGACGCCGTGGCTCGCCGCCTCTAGGATCGCTGCTAAGTTAGGGGGATGCGAACCTTCCCCCTCTTCGCCGCGCTCCTCGTCGCGGCCACGGCGCTCCAGGCCCAGCCCGCGCCGTCCCCCGTGCAGCAGACCGCGCGCGCCGTCTTCGCGGAGCTGCTCGGCATCAACACCGATCACGATTCCGGGAGCACGACGGTCGCCGCGCAGGCGGTCGCGCGCCGCCTCCTCACCGCGGGCATCCCCGCCGCCGACGTGCAGGTCCTCGGTCCCGCCGGCTCGCGCAACCACAACCTGGTGGCGCGCATCCACGGTACCGGCGCGCGCAAGCCGCTCCTGCTGCTGGCGCACCTCGACGTCGTGACGGCGCGGCCGGGCGATTGGACGTTGCCGCCGTACCAGCTCACCGAGAAGGACGGGTTCCTCTACGGCCGCGGGACGAGTGACATCAAGGACGGTGCGGCGATCCTCGTCGCGGCGTTCATCCAGCTGCACAAGGACGGCGTCGTGCCCGATCGCGACGTGATCCTCGCCCTCACGGCGGGCGAAGAGTCGTCGGCCGACTACAGCGGCATCGACTGGTTGCTCAAGAACCACCGCGATCTCGTCGACGCCGAGTGGTGCTGGAACGTGGACGGCGGCGATCCGGAGCTGCTGCACGGCGCGCGGGTCGCGCGCACCGTGCAGGCCAGCGAGAAGGTCTACGCGACGTTCCAATTCGAGGCCACCGGGGCCGGCGGGCACAGCTCGCTCCCCACCAAGGACAGCCCCATCACCCGGCTCGCGGCGGCGCTCACGCGGCTCGCGGCGTATGACTTCCCCGTGCACTTGAGCGAAGTGACGCGCGGCGCCCTCGCGGCGGCGGCGCGCCACGAGCCGCCCGCGGTCGCGGCCGACCTCCGGCAGGTGACGGGCGCGAAGCCCGATGCCGCCGCCGTCCGGCGCCTCGCCGCGCGCTCGCCGTTCTACAACGCGCAGATGCGCACGACGTGTGTCGCCACGCAGCTCGAGGGCGGGCACGCCGAGAACGCGCTGCCGCAGCGCGCCGTGGCGAAGGTGAACTGCCGCATCCTCCCCGAGGAGGCCGCCGGCGACTTCGTCCTCCGCACGCTCACGCGCGTCGTCGCCGATCCGAGCGTCAAGGTGACGATCGCGTACGCGCCGGTGCCGAGCCCGGCGTCGCCGCTGCACCCCGAGATCATGCGCCCGCTGGCGGCCGTGACGGCGAAGTTCTGGCCCGGCGTGCCGCTCGTGCCGCAGATGGAGACCGGTGCCACCGACGGCGCGATCCTGCGCAACGGCGGCATCCCGACCTACGGCATGTCGCCGGTGTTCCTCGACGTCGACGACACGCGCGCCCACGGGCGCGACGAGCGCATCATCGCGAAGGAATTCGACACTGGTGCCGACTACGCGCTCGCGATGCTGAAAGCGTTCGCCACCAGGGACTGACCCCAACCTCACACCTGACATGCGCCGGACTGCGTTCGCCCTCACGTTCCTGCTCGCCATCCCGCTCGCCGCGCAGCAAGCGCCGCGCGTCGCGACCGACCCATCGCTCCTCTCCGTGGAGCGCATCTTCGCATCGCGCGACTTCCGCCAGGAGGGGATGAGTCCCGTGCGGTGGCTCGACGACAGCACGTACACCGACGTCGAGGCATCGTCGAGCGGGCACGGCGCCGACCTCGTGCGCGTCGACGCCGCCAGCGGGAAGAAGAGCGTGCTGGTCTCCGCCGCGCAGCTCACCCCGGCCGGCGCCGGCGCGCCGCTTGCCATCGAGGACTACGCCTGGTCGGGCGACCATCGCAAGCTGCTCGTCTTCACCAACTCGGCGCGCGTCTGGCGCGAGAACACGCGCGGCGACTTCTGGGTGCTCGACCTCGGCTCGGGGAAGCTCGAGAAGCTCGGCGGCGCGAAGGCGAAGCCGTCGACGCTGCAGTTCGCGAAGTTCTCCCCGGACGGGTCGCGCGTGGCCTATGTGCGCGAGCACAACCTCTACGTCGAGTCGCTCGGCAACCAGCGCATCACCCAGCTCACGAAGGACGGCTCGGTCACGACCATCAACGGCACGTTCGATTGGGTGTACGAGGAGGAGCTGTACATGCGCGACGGGTTCCGATGGAGCCCCGACGGCAAGAACATCGCCTACTGGCAGCTCGACGCCGACGGCGTGCGCGATTTCCTCCTCATCGACAACACGGACTCGCTGTACTCGTTCGTGAAGAAGGTGCAGTACCCCAAGGCCGGCACGACGAACTCGGCGGCGCGGGTGGGGGTGGTGAGCGCCGACGGCGGCAAGACGACGTGGCTCCAGATCCCCGGTGATCCGCGCGAGAACTACCTCGCCCGCATGGATTGGGCCGACAACTCGTCGGAGGTCGCCGTCCAGCAGCTCAACCGCCGGCAGACGCAGAACACGCTCTGGTTCGGCAATGCCAGCGACGGCACGGTGCGCCAGGTGCTCGTCGAGAAGGACAGCGCGTGGCTCGACATCTGGGACGACCACGTCGGCTACGGCCCCGGCCCCTCGCTCCACTGGTTCGACGGCGGCAAGTCGTTCTTCTGGCTGAGCGAGCGCGACGGCTGGCGGCACGCGTACGTCGTCGGCCGCGACGGCACGATGCGCCTCGTGACGAAAGGCGCGTACGACGTGATGAAGGTCGACGCCATCGACACGAAGGGCGGCTGGCTCTACTACGACGCCAGTCCCGACAACGCCACGCAGATGCAGCTGTGGCGCATCCGCCTCGACGGCAGCGCGGCCCCGGAGCGGCTCACGCCGGCGACCGCGCGCGGGGTGCACGACTACGACATCTCGCCCAACGGCACGTGGGCGATCCATTCGACGAGTTCGTGGGGCACGCCGCAGACGATCGACGTCGTCCGCCTGCCGTCGCACGCGGTCGCGCGCACGATCGTGACCAACGACGCGCTCAAGGCGCGACTCGCCACGCTGAAGCAGGGGCCCTCGGAGTTCTTCCAGGTGGACGTCGGCGGCGGCGTGAAGCTCGACGGCTGGATGATGAAGCCGGCCGACTTCGATCCAGCGAAGAAGTACCCCGTGCTCTTCTACGTGTACGGCGAGCCCGCGGCGCAGACGGTCGTCGACTCCTACGGCGGTTCGCGCTGGCTCTGGCACCTCATGCTCACGCAGAAGGGGTACATCGTGGCGAGCGTCGACAACCGCGGCACCCCCGGCCCCAAGGGGCGCGCCTGGCGGAAGGCCGTGCTCGACCAGATCGGCGCGCTGCGCGTCAAGGAGCAGTCGGCGGCGGCGCTCGCCATCGCGAAGCGGCCGTATGTGGATTCCACCCGCATCGGCGTGTGGGGCTGGAGCGGCGGCGGGTCGTCGACGCTGCTGCTGATGTTCCGCGCGCCGAACGTGTACCGCATGGGGATGGCGGTCGCCCCGGTCGCCGACGTGCACAACTACGACACGATCTATCAGGAACGGTACGTCGGCCTTCCCAGCACCGACTCGCTCGCCTACCGCGACGCGTCGGCCGTCAACTTCGTCGACGGCCTCAAGGGCGACCTGCTCGTCGTGCACGGGTCGGGCGACGACAACGTGCACTATCAGGGCACGGAGCAGCTCATCAACGCGCTCGTCGCGGCGAACAAGCCGTTCACGATGATGGAGTATCCGAACCGCACGCATGGCATCTACGAGGGGCGCGGCACCACCGTCCATCTCTTCAACCTCCTCACGCGCTACCTCCAGGAGCATCTCCCCGCCGGCCCGTCCGTCACCCCCTGACCCCTGCCGAGTCCCCCGATGCGTCATCAGCTGATCACCCTCGCGCTCGTCGCCGCGCCGCTCGCCGCGCAGGCACCGAAGCATGCGGCGACGTACCCCGCCCCACCGGCCGCCGCGATGGCGGCCATCCGTGAGTCCGACCTCAAGCGCGACCTCTACACGCTCGCCGGCGACGCGATGCGCGGCCGCGAGGCGGGCTCGCTCGACGAATTGCGCGCCTCGATGTGGATCGCCGACCAGCTCCGCGCCATCGGCGTGAAGCCCGCCGGCGAGAACGGCACGTACTTCCAGTGGTGGAACATGAAGCGCACGCGCATCGCGACGGGAGCGAGCGCCGTGCACGTCGGCACGGCGGCGCTCGCGCTCTGGAAGGACGTCGCGCCCGCCGCCAACGCCGAGACGGAAGTCGCCGCGCCGACCGTCTTCGCCGGCGACGGCAGCGATTCGACGATCGACGTGCGCGGCAAGGTCGCCGTGGTGACGATGACGGCGCCGTCGCAGGCGGTGAAGGTCGAAGGGACGTACTCGTACGAGTATCGCTACGCCGCCGCGGCCGTCGCCTCCACCGCCGGCCGGCTCCGCGGCCGTGGCGCCGCGGCGGTCATCGTCGTCGCCGACTCCATCGCCGACGCGGGCTTCGACGCCTTCGCCATGCTGCGCGCGCGCGGCATGTACGACGTCGAGGGCGGCGCCTACCGGTTCGCGCCGCAGCCACCCGGCGCCGGCCGTGGCGGACGCGGCGGCACCGCCGGCGGTGCCGCGCCTTCCGTCGTGCTCCTGGCCCGCCGCTCGCTGCTCGGCACCTTGCGCGCCGACGGCCAGGCCGGCGACATCCGGCTGCACCTCGAGCAGTTCGACTCGCCGTCGGTGAACATCATCGGCGTCGTGCGCGGTACCGACGCGAAGCTCCGCGACGAGTACGTGCTGTACAGCTCGCACCAGGACCACGACGGCGTGCGCTACCCGATCGCCGGCGACTCCATCTGGAACGGCGCCGACGACAACGGGTCGGTGAGCGTGGCCCTCCTCGCGGCCGCCCGCGCCTTCGTGAAGGCGCCGGCCAAGCGGTCGGTGCTGTTCGTCTATCACGGCGCCGAGGAACGCGGACTTCTCGGCTCGCGCTATCACGCCGCGCATCCCGTCGTTCCGCTCTCGCAGATCGTGGCCGTGCTCAACGGCGACATGATCGGCCGCAACAGTCCCGACTCCGCGTCGCTGATGGGCATCCAGCCGCCCCATCTCAACTCGAGCGAACTCGTCGCGATGGCGCTCGCCGCCAACGACAAGACCGGCAAGTTCCACCTCGACTCGCTCTGGGACCGCCCGACGCATCCCGAGATGTGGTACTACCGCAGCGACCACGTGCCGTACGCCCGCCTCGGCGTCCCGGCCATCGAGTACTCGAGCAACCTGCACCCCGACTACCACACGCCGCGCGACGAGCCGTCGCGCATCGACTACGGCAAGCTCACGCGCATGACGCAGTGGATGTACCTCACCGGCTGGTACGTGGCGAACGTGCCCAAGCGTCCGGCGCTCGAACCGGGGTTCAAGCTGGAGCGGTGACCGCCAGTCCCCAACGGGGGATGGCCTGCGGTAGATTGAAGGGGCGGTCGCGCCGGGTGCGGTGCGGCCGCCCTTTTCCTCGTTCCGACTACCGCCGATGACCGCCCATCTCGCCGACCCCGACCACAACCCCTCGTTCACCAAGGGCGTCTTCCTTGGCGAGATCCGCGAGGACCTCGTCTTCCCCTTCCCCGAGATGGCGCCGGAGGAGAAGGAGAGCCTCGCGGCGATCCTCGACGCCTTCCGTTCCTGGGCGGCCGACACCGTCGACTCCGCCAAGCTCGACCACGACGGACGGTTCACCGACGACGTGCGCACCGGGATGGCCGAGCTCGGCCTCATGGGGATGAACATCCCCGAGGCGTACGGCGGCTTCGGGGCGAGCGCCATGCTCTTCAACCGGATGTTCGGCGAGGTCGGCGCCACCGACGCGTCGCTCTGCGTGTACTTCGGCGCCCACCAGTCGATCGGCTGCAAGGGGATCACCCTCTTCGGCTCCGAGGACCAGAAGCAGCGCTGGCTCACCAAGTGCGCGTCGGGCGAGCTCGTCGCCGCGTTCTGCCTCACCGAGGCGGGCTCGGGGTCCGACGCGCAGGCGATGCGCACCACGGCCGTGCCCAGCGCCGACGGCTCGCACTACCTCCTGAACGGCGAGAAGATCTGGATCTCCAACGCCGGATGGGCGGGCGTCTTCACGGTGTTCGCGAAGGTCCCGGTGGAGGTCGACGGCAAGACGAAGCAGCGCGTCACCGCGTTCATTGTCGACGCCCACGCCCCCGGCGTCTCGCTCTGCAAGGTCGAGGAGAAGATGGGGATCAAGGCGAGCGACACGCGCACCGTGAGCTTCGAGAACGTGAAGGTGCCGGTCGAGGACCGCCTCGGCGACGTCGGCGGCGGCTTCAAGATCGCCCTCGAGATCCTCAACAGCGGGCGGCTCGGCCTCGCCTCGGGCTCGACGCGCGGCGCGCAGAAGATCCTCGAGCACGCGCTCGCCTACGCCAAGCAGCGCGAGCAGTTCGGGCGCCCCATCGGCTCGTTCGAGATGATCCAGCGCAAGTTCGCGATCGCCGCCGCCGAGGTGTACGCGTCCGACGCGGGATGGATGCTCACGTCGTCGATGGTCGACCGGGGCGGGATCGACTTCTCCCTCGAGACCGCGGCGTGCAAGATCTTCGGCTCCGACCTCGTCTTCCGCGCCTCGTGCGACGCCCAGCAGGTCGCCGGCGGCATAGGCTACTCCAAGGAGTACCCGTACGAGCGCGCCGTGCGCGACTCGCGCATCAACCTGATCTTCGAGGGGACGAACGAGATCCTGCGGGCGCTCATCGCGCTGAGCGGGCTGCAGCAGCCCGGCGAGCACCTCAAGGCCATCGGCAAGGCGTTCAAGGAGCCGCTCAGTTCGATCGGCGCGATCGGCTCGTACATCGGCGGACGCGTCAAGCGGCAGCTCGTGAAGCCCGAGTTCACCAAGGTGCACCCGTCGCTCAAGGACGAAGCCGAGATGGTGAGCACCGTCATCCACGACCTCGCGCTCAACGTCGAGAAGGTGCTCATCGAGCACGGCAAGACGATCATCGAGCGGCAGTTCCTGCAGGAACGGATGGCCAACGCGGCGATCGACATCTACCTCGCCACCGCGGCGCTCTCCCGCGCGACGTGGGCCGTCGCCAAGCAGGGGGAGGAAGGCGCCGCCGCCGATCTCGACCATGTGCGCGTGTTCGTGCCGATGGCGATGCGCCGGGCCCGCCGTCAGGTGCGCGGGCTCGAACGCAACCAGGACGCGCGCCTCAAGGCGCTCGCCGAACGGGCCTTGGAGAGCGGCGCGCTCACGCTCCCCGTGCCGCTCGACGTCTGAGCCGGCCGCCGGAGATGGAAAAGGGGCGCCGCTCGATGCGGCGCCCCTTTTCATTCCCGGACCGGCGTCGCCCTCAGACGGTGATGAACGCCGTCTTCCACTTGTCGCCGTCCTGGTCTTCCTCGTAGAGTTTGTCGAGGTCGGCCGCGACGGTGTTGCCGCTCTTCGTGACCGCGAAGCGATCCATCGAGCGCGTCGCGCGCCCCTCGATGTACACCCCTTCCGGCGTGTACTTCGACGAGTGCTTCGGGCACTGGAACCGCTTGTCGCCGTCGAGCCACTTGAGCGCCGTGTTCTGGTGCGGGCAGGTGAGCGCGAACACGAACACCTTGCCGCCGACGCGCGAGACGATCGTCTCGTTCGCCTTGTCGATGCTCACGCCGTCGGCCGCCGGGATCGGATAGGTCACGAGCCGCCCGTACCGCGAGAGCGCCTCGATCGCGCGCAACGGCATCGCCGCCGCGCTCGCTCCCGTCGCGGCGAGGGCCACGAAGGCGATGGATGCATCGCGCAGGAACGCACGGCGCCCCAACTCGCACCCCGCGCATTCCGCGTCCCCCGCATCCCGTCTCGTCTCGTTCACTCGGTACGTCCCCGCATCAGCTGTTGGTCAGGACCACGCCCGCCAGCGTCGTCGCCAGCCAGAGCGTGAGACTCGCGACCGCGCCCGCGGTGAACCGCCCCCAGAGGGGGTTCGACGGCGACGGATCCGCCGCCAGCGACCGCTCGGTGCGCGTCACGAGATAGCCGTTCGCGAGGAGGAGCACGAACAGCGCCATCTTGCTCCAGTACACCGGAGAGACGAGAAAGGTCTCGACGTCGGCCAGCATGAGGGCCGCGCCGCTCACGACCATCATCGCGAGCGCGGCGACCACCGGCCGGTGCACCGCGGCGATGTCACGCAGGAGGTAGCGCCGCACGTCCGCGTCGGCCGTGCGCGCCCGCAGCACGGCACGGTCCATCGCGACCGCGAAGCCGCCACCGAGCAGCAACGAGCCGACGTGCACGAACTGCACGCTCCCTTCCACGAACTTGGAATGCGAGTACAGCACGTTCCACGGCTTCACCGCCGCGGCGATGGTCTCAACGATCGACATGGAGGAGCTCCCCCTGGGGGTGGCCGCCGGCGCCTGGGGGGCGTAGCACGGCGATGAACCAAAGATAAACGCACGACGCCCGGCCGGCGTTCGTGATCTGCGTCACTACGGGTCCCGCTCCCCACCCGAGCCCGTCGACGTCCCGCTCCCCGAGACCGGGATCGTGAGCGTCCCCGCCGCGGTTCCGGCGGGCCGCGCGCGCGGCGATCTTTCCTGTGTGACTCTTCTCTCGCTCTCCAACATAGGCATCGAGTTCGGCGCCACGACCCTGCTCCGTGACGTAACCTTCACGGTGGGTAGTGGGGAGCGCTGGGGCATCGTCGGACGCAACGGCAGCGGAAAGACCTCGCTCTTCAAGGTCATCACCGGCGCACTCACCCCCACGGGGGGCGCCGTCGCGCGCATGCCAGGACTGCGCGTCTCGCTCCTCGACCAGTACCGTGACTTCGGTGAGGCCACCACGGTTTGGGAGGCCGCGGCACAGGCATACACCGCGGTGCTCGCCCTCGAAGTGGAACTCGCCGAACAGGCCGCCCAACTCGCCGAACTCGGCGAGCGCGCCACGCCGGCCATGCTGGAGAAGTACGGGCACGACCTCGAGCGGTTCGCGCACGAGGGGGGCTACACCTTCCATGCGCGCGTCGACGCCGTGCTGCAAGGACTCGAGTTCGACGCCGTCGACGCCAAGACTCGCCTCCTCTCGACTCTCTCCGGCGGCGAGCGCGGACGCGTCGGCCTCGCCGCGCAGCTCGTCGCCCCGGCCGACCTCCTCCTCCTCGACGAGCCGACGAACCATCTCGACCTCGAGACGACCGTCTGGCTGCAGCAGTACCTGCGCGAGCTCGACGCGGCGGTGCTCGTCGTCAGCCACGACCGCGCCTTCCTCGACGAGGTCGCCGACCACGTCCTGCACATCGAGGCGCTCACCGCCGTGACGTACCGCGGCGGCTACTCGAGCTTCGTGCAGCAGCGCGCCGAACGGCGCCTCACGCAGGAGCGCGCGCACGAGCAGCAGCGCAAGATGATCGCGAAGGAGGAGGACTACATCCGGCGCAACATCGCCGGCCAGAACACGGCGCAGGCGAAGGGACGCCGCAAGCGGCTCGACCGCCTCCCCCGCCTCACCCCGCCCCCCGGATCGGAGGGCGCGATGGTGCTGCGCCTCGAGGCCGGCGAGCGCGGGGGCGACCGCGTGCTCGTGATCGATCACCTGACCGTCGGCGTCGAAGGACGCACGCTCGTGCGCGACTTCACGGCGACGCTCAATCGCGCCGACGTCGTCGCCCTGGTCGGTCCCAACGGTGCGGGGAAGTCCACGCTCATCAAGACACTCCTCGGCGAGCGTCCCCCTATCTCGGGCGAGGCACGCCTCGGCGGCTCGGTCGACGCGGCCTACTACCGGCAGGACCTCGATCAGCTCCCGCTCGACCGGTCGCTGTACGACGTCATCGCCGACCTGCGGCCGCACTGGACGCGGGGCAACATCCAGAACCACCTCGGCGCCTTCACCTTCTCCGGCGAGGAGGTGTTCCGCTCGACGCGGTCGCTCTCCGGCGGCGAGCGCGCGCGGCTCGCGCTCGCCGTGATCGTGCTGCAGCGGGCGAACCTCCTCGTGCTCGACGATCCCACCAACCACCTCGACGTCGAGTCGATCGAGGCTCTCGAGGACGCGATCGACGAATACGACGGCACGGTGCTGCTCGTGAGCCACGACCGCGCCCTGCTGCGGGAGCTGGCGACGCGCGTCTGGGCGTTCGACGGCGACCGCCTCGTCGACTTCGGCGGGCCGTTCGTCGAGTGGGAGCGCCAGCTCAAGGACGCCGCGCTCGCCCAGCGCGCCGCCGACGCGCTCGCCAACGACGCGCGCCGCGAGCAGGAGAAGGCGCGCGCGAAGAAGAACGCGACCGCGCAATCGACCGACCACTCGGCGCGGCGCGCCGCGAAGAAGGCGGTCGAGAGCGCCGAACGCGACGTGCAGCGCCTCGAGACGGTGGTGCGCGACCTGCGCGCCGCGCTCGCCGACCCCGCGCTCTACGACGGATCGGGGAAGAACGCACAGCGCGCCGGCAGGCTCGACAAGGAGCTCACCGACGCGCTGCGTTCGCTCGACGAAGCGATGGCCCGCTGGGCCGACGCGACCGAAGCCGCGGGGTGACCGGGCCGCGGCGCGGCTACGACGGCCGCGCGATCACCACGGTGCCGGCGGTGGCGTCGTAGGTCGCAGCGAACCCCTGCAGCTGGCTCGCCGGCTGCCCGCCGATCCACGCCCCCGTCTTCGAGTACTGCGCGCCGTGGTTCGGGCAGATGAAGCCCGAACCGGCGATGTCGATCGTGAAGCCCTGGTGCGTGCAGATCATCGAGAGCGCGGTGAACGTCGAGCTGCTCGTGCGGACGAGCGCCGTCGGCGAGCCGTTGCCGCCGTCGACGCGCGCCACGCCGCCGACGTTCGCGAGCACCGGATAGCTCGAGAGCTTCACCGTGATGGTTCCGCCGCCGGCGCCGAATCCGCTCGGCCCCGTGAGCTGGCTGCAGCCGTCGAGCACCGCCGCCACCGCGGCGAGCGTGGCGGCACTCAGGAAGGTGCGGCGACTCACGCCACACGAGGCGCAGGCGGCGCCGGGAACGCGATCCTCGGCGTGCGCCGTCATTTGTCTCTCCGGATGGGGTCGAGCATCATGGCATAGGCCGCGAGCGCGACGAGGCTCGAGTTGATCGCCCACTGACGATGGTGGTCGCGTCCCTCGTAGGAGTAACGCGCCTGGCCATTGCCGAGGCTTCCCGTGTACGCGAAGCCGGCATCGGAGGCGAGCATGAGCGCGGCGTGGATCGTGCGCCACGTCCGCCCCTTCTCCTCGCCACGCGTCTCCCACCAGTTCATGGCGCCGGTGACCGTGTTCACGGCGAACAAGCCACCGAGCGCGATGGCGGCCGGCGTGTGCACGGCGTACGCCCACTGCGGGCGCGGATTGCCCTTCGAGTCGGCGTCGTACATCGCCTGCCCGGCGATGTACTGCACGGCGAACAACGGCAGCGTCGCGTAGCTCGCGATCTTGTGGATCTTCAGGCGCGTGGCGTACTGGTCGGAGATCTCGACGGCCTTCGCGCGCTTGCGCCGCGTGGTGTCTTCGGGCGCGGCCATGATGCCCACGGGCGCGTCACGTGGTCCGACCGGCGGACGCGCCACGGTGTCGGCGACGCCGAGCCACGCGGCGCTGGCCAACGCGAACACGATCATCCTGCCTCCTGCATGGTGGGGACTGCGAAGCCGGGGGTCGTTGTGCGCGCCGCTCGTGCGACGCCCTCCCTATTACCGCGCGCCGCCTGAAAAGTTCACCACTGAGAGGTGCGTCCGTCCAGCGCCGGCGGACGCGCTACCGCGTCACTCGGCGTCGGGGCGCAGCTTCCGGTACGCGGCGATCGCTTGCCGCAGGGCGAGCACCGACGAGGCGGCGAACTCGTATTCGAGGTGCAGCTCGCCCATCGTGCCCGGGGTGTGCTTCCCCAGCTTGGCCGACGCGTCATCGCCCGACAGCCGGCGGCGGTGGTACTCGCGGCTCGCGTGCCAGAGCGTGTTCGCGGTGTGCCACACCGCCTCGTCGCACGCCGACCGGCCGGTGGCGGCCGCCGCCTCGTAATCGCTCATCCGCGCGCCGAGGTGCGAGGCCGAGATCTCGCAGAGGGCGACCGCGTCGGCCATCTCGCCGTCCTCGCAGTGCTTCTGGAGCAAGCGCGACACGCGCTCATGCTGGCGGCACGCCTCGAGGGCGGCGCGCAACAGGGAGTCGGCGGACGCGAGCAGCGAGACGGTGCTGCCGGTCGCGGGAACCGGAACGGACTTGGAAGGGCTCATCGGCGAGTCGAGGTGGGCGTAGTCGAACAATGACAGGCCCCGCGGCCCGCGACAAGGGCGCTATCGCAGGTGCCCCACGCGGAAGGCGAGCGGGAACGTCACGGTGCGGCGCAGGCCGGGATTCCCCCAGGCGCCGCGCATCGCGTCCTCGAACGCCAGCAACGGCTCGTCACCGCGCGCCTCGCGCAGCCGCCCGACCGCGCTCCACGTGCGGACGTAGCGGGCAAGGTCGATGAGCGACCACTCGTGCGCCATCACGAAGGGCGGCACCGCGAGTTCGTCGATCGGCAGGGCGAGGGCGCGGTAGCCGTCGTCGACGTGCCGCCGCTCCGCCGGCCAGTACGGGCCGGCCGTCACGCGATAGAACGCGTCGACTACCTCGTCGATCGCCGGCGTCACCCGGCAGAGCGAGTAGCACCACGCGGCGAACAGTCCGCCCGGCGCGAGCACGCGGCGCACCTCCGCCATGAACGGATCGAGGTCGAGCCAGTGCAGCGCCTGCGCCACGGTCACGAGGTCGCAGCAGCCGGCGGGCAGCCCCGACTCGTAGCGCGCCACACGATAGACGACGCGCGGATGCGGTGGCGCCTGCTGGAGCATCGCTTCGCTGGCGTCGGTCGCGACGACGCGGGCGAACCGCACCGCGAGGCCGAGCGCCGCCTGGCCGTTCCCCGTCGCACAGTCCCACGCCACCCGGGTGCGCCCGCTCCGCACCGCGAGGTAATGGAAGAGCGCCATCGGATACGTCGGCCGGAACTCCGCATAGCGCTCCGCCTGCGGGCCGAAGTAGTTCGCGAACCCGCCGGCCGGCGCCTTCCCCGTCACGGCGCCGTTCGATCCTCGGCGACGAAGGCCAGGCGATCGCCCGTCGGACTCATGGCGAGACGCGTGATCCCCCGCACCCCCCACCGTGCGAGGTCCGCCGCCACCGCCCACCCTCCGTCATGCCAAAGGTAGAGCTTCGATCCCGACGCCGCGAGCAGCAGTCCGCCCGGAGTCCACACGTGATAGTCGGCGCCGCTCGGCGGCGCCATCAGCCGCTTCGTGACGCCGGTGCGCACGTCGAGCTCGCTGATCCAGCGCGTCTTGTCGGGCAAAAGCTGCAGGAACGTCACCGCGTCGCGCCCCGGCACCTTCACGAGCGTGCGGCCGACGCGCCGGGCGACCACCTCCGCCTTGCCGGTGCGATCGTCGGCGAGCTGCAACGTGTTCTCGCTCATCGCCGGCGTGTTCAGCGCACCGCCGAGCACTTGCAGCACGAGCTGGTGCTCGCTCGCCCACACGTGATACCCCACGGGCTTCACGTCCCGCAGCACGAGCTCGGGATCGCCCACGCCGTCGAGCGGGAACTTCCAGAGCCGCTGCGTGGAGTCGCGCTCCACGCGGATCACGGAGAACCACCGGCCGCCGGGCAGCTCGGTCGGCGAGTAGACGCCCACCGGAGCGTTCGTCAGGCGAACGGGGCGGCCGCCGTGCACACTCACGCGCCACGTGTCGGCCTGCCCGCCGTCGCCGATCGCCGTGAAGAGGAGCGCGTCGCCGGCGCGCGTGAACGACGGCTGATTGTCGTAGCCCGCGCGATGCGTGAGGTTGGTCGGCTCGCCGACAATGAGCGTCGAACCCGCGTCGTGGATCGGCACCACCCAGATGTCGGTGCCGTCGGAGCGCTGCGCGGCGAGGGGAGACGCGAGGATCAGCACGAGGGCGAGCGTGCGCCGCATGTCGTCGCTCCGGAAAGAAGGCGTCACGCCGTGCGCGATTCGATGACGGCCAGCCGGCGGTCGATCTCGTCGAGTTTCTGCATGAGGTCGAGATGGTGCCGTTCGGGCTCCGTCGGCTCCTTGAGCGTGAAGCTGAGCGCGCCGCTCACCTCGAGCCGACAGCTCTCGATGTCCTTCATGTGCTCGATCCCCTGCTTGCGCGCGGCGGCCTCGAGTTCTTCGTGCGTGATCATGTTGTGGCGTAGCGCTACGCGCATGACCTTGCCTTCCTTGATGAGTTCCTCGGCGCGCCCCTCGATGAGGCGCCGCATGCGCGGGTTGCGGTACGAGTAGCGCACCAGCACCTCGTTCACCACGAACAGCACCGCCGCCCCCGCCAGCCCGCCGATGAGCGAGTTGTCGTTGCCGATGATCGCGTTCTGCACCGTGTTCGAGAGCAGCAGCAGGACGATGAAGTCGAGCGGGTTGAGCTGCCCGAGTTCGCGCTTGCCGAACAGCCGGAGCCCGGCCACGAGGAACGCGTACACGAGGATCGTGCGGGCGATCTTCTCGCTGATCGGGATGCCGAAGGTCATCATGTCCTGCCACACACTCATCATCGATTGGCTCCTGGGTCAGTTCGCCGCGCGCACGATACCGCGGCAGTCGCCGAATCCGATGCGCGCCGCGCCGTCGCGTGCGCACCAACCGTTCATCGTCACCTCGTCGCCGTCGGCGAGGAACGCCCGCGTCTCGCCGGTGGGGAGCGTGATCGGCTCCGCCCCGCGCCACGTCAGTTCGAGCAGGCACCCGCGCGACCCCTTGTCGGGGCCGGAGACGGTACCGCTGCCGAGCAAATCACCGGCTCGTAGGTTACATCCGCCGCTCGCGTGGTGCGCGATCATCTGCGCGAACGTCCAGTACATCTGGCGGAACGTGCCCGTCGACAGCCGCAGCGGCGCGATCCCCTGCTCCCGCATCTGGGCGCTCGCGAGATGCACTGCGAGCGTCACGTCGAACCCGCCGCGCGCCTGATCCGCGGCGTCGTTGAGATACGGGAGCGGTGCGGGATCGCCGGCGGGACGCTCGAAAGCGGGCACGCGGAAGGGGGCGAGCGCGTCGAGCGTGACGATCCACGGCGACACGGTCGTGAGGAAGTTCTTCGCAAGGAACGGACCGAGCGGCTGGTATTCCCAACTCTGCAGATCGCGCGCCGACCAGTCGTTGAGCAACGACAGTCCGAACAGCCGGTCCTCGGCGCGGGCGATCGGCACCGTGTCGCCGATCGCCGAATCGCCGCCCAGCCAGGCGCCGAGTTCGAGCTCGTAGTCGAGCCCGGCCGACGGGCCGTACACCGGCGGCGCGTTCGGATCGGGGCGGCGCTGCCCGCGCGGGCGGCGCACCGGCGCGCCGCTGGCGACCACCGACGACGCGCGCCCGTGATAGCCGATCGGCACGTACTTGTAGTTCGGCAGGAGCGGGTTGTCGGGGCGGAACATCGAGCCGACGTTCGTGGCGTGGAACACCGAGGCGTAGAAATCGGTGTAGTCGCCGATCTCCGCGGGGACGAGCATCCCCACGCGGTCCATCCGCACGAGGAGCACGTCGCGCATCGTCCGCGCCGAGCGCCCTTCGTCGCTGTCGGCGCGCAGCAGGCGGCTCGCCGCGTGGCGCACCGTGCGGGCGTCGTCGCGGCCGAGCCCCATGAGCGCGTTGAGCGACCACGATTGCAGCGCGTCGCGCACCGGCGGGCTGAGCGCGTCGAACACGCCGGCGCGCACCGCCGCCATGCAGTCGAGGACGTGCGCGCCGATCGCGATGCCGACCCGCGGCCGCTCCTCGAAGTCGTGCCGGAACACGCCGAACGGCAGGTTCTGGATGGGGAAATCGGTGCCGGGGGCGTTCGCGTCGTCGACCCACGACTGCAGCGCGACGTCGAGCGTCTCGTCGGCGGCCGTCACAGCAACCCCAGCGCCGTGAGGTCGTCCACCGGTTCGGCGAACGAGCAGGAGCCGAACGACGTCGCGAACTTCTCGCGCGCCGCGCGCACGGCGTCCAGTCCGGCGCGATGCGCGCGACACGCGAGTCCGTCGTCGTCGAACGTGAACGCCGACGCAGCGCGCTCCTCGAGCACGGCGACGATCTCGCGCTCCGCCATCCCGCCGCGCGCGAGCACCGCCGCCACGAAGACGTTCAGGAACCCGAACATCGTGCCATGCGGGCTCTCCTGCGCGTAAGTCAGCAGGTACTCGCCGCGCAGCGGATGGTGCAGCCCCGCCGTCGCCTTGAACGGCACGTCGCGCGACGCGCAGGCGGCGATGAACCGCGCCAGTTGCGCCGCGGTCGGGAAGAGTTCGTTCGTCACCCCGCCGGTGCGCGCCTTGGCGGCGAGTCCGTACCGCCGGAGCTCGTCGAGGAACGGTGCCGGATCGGCGTCGAGCGGGATCTCCACGAACGCCGGGCGCCTGCCGGCATACGCGGCGACCTCGGCCGGCGTGTTCACGCGCCCCTCGACACACTCGACCGCCGCCCGCCCGCGCATCGCCGAGTCGAACGCGTCGAGCGCGGCCGCATCGGCGGGCGTCGCGAGTACCGAGAGCGGCCACGCGTCGCCGGGCGTCATGAGCGGCTTCGCCCGCTCGGCGAACTCGCCCAGTCGCGCCGCGGGCACGACGAAGCGGCCGAGCATCTGCGCGCGGGGGCTGTCACGGTAGGTCGCGTAGGCGCGCACTGCGTCCTGCATCGCGAGCGACGCCGGCGGGAACAGCCCGGCGTAGTCCACGAGGTGCGCGAGGAGCGCGTCGAATGCGGTCGTCACGGGAGCCGTCTCCTCGTCACATGTTGGGCTTCGGGCTCAGCTGCGCCCCGAGCCACCGGTGCACCTCGTGCCACCAGAGCTGCGAGTTCTGCGGCTTGAGCACCCAGTGCCCTTCGTCCGGGAACACGAGCAGCCGGCTCGCGACGCCCTGCCGCTGCAGTGCGGTGAACAGCGACACCCCTTCAGAATACGGGATGCGGTAGTCGAGCTCGCCCCCGATGATCAGCGTCGGCGTCTTGAAGTGCTGCACGAAGAGATGCGGCGAGTACTTGCGGTACTGCGACGCCATCTGCGGTCCCGACCAGAACGGGCCGCCGAATTCGGCGTCGGGGAACCACTGCTCTTCCGTCGCGCCGGCCATGGCCTCGAGGTTGAACACGCCGGCGTGGCTGACGAGCGCCTTGAACCGGTTCGTGTGCCCGCCGATCCAGTTCACCATGTAGCCGCCGTACGAGCCTCCCGCGGCCGCCATCCGCGTCGAATCGAGCCACGGGTACTTCGCGAGCGCCGCGTCGACCCCCTTCATGAGGTCGTCGTAGGTCTTGCCGCCCCAATCCTTCGACACGGCGTCGGTGAACTTCTGGCCGTAGCCGGTGGAACCGTGCGGATTGATGATCACGAGCCCGTACCCGCCCTGCGCGAACAGCTGCGGTGCCCAGCGCGAGCCCCACGAGTCGAGCCACGCGCCCTGCGGGCCGCCGTGGATGAGCAGGAGAAGCGGGTACTTCTGTCCCGCCTTCCACTGCGGTGGCTTCACGATGAAGCCGAACACGCTGTCTCCCGCCGCGCCGACGTACGCGAAGTCCTCGGCCCCGTGCAGCGTGAGTTGCGCCACGAGCGCGTCATTCTCGTGCGTGAGCGCTCGCGCTCCCTCGACGGCGCCGGTCGCGGCGAGCGTCCCGATCCACACCTCGGCCGGCCGCTCCGTCGCGTCGCGCACCCAGGCGATGGTGCGCCCGTCGGACGCCAGGGTCGGCGACGTGTTGTTGTGCTCGCCCATGATGACGGCCGGCGTGCCCGCCTTGCCCGCGGCGTCGAGTGACACCCGGAAGAACTTGTCGCGCCCGCGGTCGCCGCTGCCCACATAGATCGTCCGCGAATCGGGCGACACGAGATACGACTCCGCCCACCGATCCCACGTCGGCAACAGGTCGCGCGACGTGCGGGCGGCGCGATCGTACGCCATCAGCCGCCACTTGTCGCTCTCGAGACCGCCGCGCTTCTGCGACGCATAGAGGATGTACTTGCCGTCGGGCGTGTAGACCGGGTTCTGGTCGGCGCCCTTGTTCGTCGCCGTCACCGGGGTCGCCACGCCGCCGGCGATCGCGACCGTGTAGACGTTGAGGTCCGTCGTCCAGGCGTCGGCGCGCCCCTGCGCCTTCGCCGTGAACGCCGCTTCCTTCCCGTCGGGGGAGATGGCGTATCCCTCGCTCCCGCCGAAGGGACCCGGCGGCACGTCGTAGGTCGCCCCCGGCACGAGGTCACGCAGGTCGCCGCCGTCGGTCCTCACTACGAAGAGGTGCGACCGCGTGCCGTCGTCCCAGGCGTTCCAGTGGCGGTACATCAGTTGGTCGGCGAGGTGCGCCTTCACCTTGCTCTCGCTCGCCGCCTTCGACTTGGCCGCGTTGCACGCGTCGTCGGCGCACGATGGATACACGCTGCTCACGAACGCGATGCGGTCGCCGGCGGGCGACCACACGGGGCCGCCGGCTCCCGTCGAGAGCGTCGTCAGCGCGCGCGCGTTCGCGCCGCTCGCGTCGGCGATCCACAGCTGCCCGCCGCTCGTGAACGCCACCCGCGCGCCGTCGGGCGACCACCGCGCCTCGGCGGCCGCCGTCCGGTCGTCGGGCCAGGCCCGCGGCGCGCCGCCGCTCGACGCCATGACGAACGTCCGCGTCGTGCGCTTGTTCGCCGCGACGTCGGTGGTGCGCACCGCGTACAGCACCGCCTTGCCGTCGGGCGAGAGCTGCGGATCCGACACGCCCCGCATCGCCGAGAAGTCCTCGAACGTGATCGCGCGGGTACTCTGCGCGGCGAGCGGCGACGCGAGCAGCGCCAGGGCCGCCACGCGCCGCAGGGATTGCATCAGCATCGACGTGTTCTCCTGGAAGTCAGCGCGCGCCTAGAGCAGCGTCGCGAGTTCGGGGTGGCGTTCGCGCAGCGCCTGCGAGGCGCGCGCGTCGTCCTGCAGCAGCCGGAAGTCCGAGAACTCGAAGCCCGGCGCCACGGTGCACCCCACGAGCGTGTAGGCGCCGAGCGGGCGCGCCGCCTGCCAGCACCCCGCCGGCACGCAGCGCACCGGCACCGTCTCGGAGCCGACCGGCCCGAGCACGTCACGCTTCACGCGCACGCCGTCCGAATCGAGCAGCGTGAGCTCGACCGGATCGCCCTCGTAGAAATGCCAGATCTCGTCCGCCGCCACGCGGTGCCAGCGGCTGTACTCGCCGGCGACCAGCAGATAGTAGATCGTCGTGACGGCCCACCGCTCGCTGCGGCCGTCGTCGGTGCGCACCATGCGTCGCGAGCGGAACAGCTCGCGGAAATGGCCGCCTTCGGGGTGGGGATCGAGCCGCAGCTGCTGGATGAGCGCCGCGGCGCGGGGATGGGACGGCGTGGTCACGTCGGACGGCCGGTGGAAGGGTGCGTCGAAATCTGCGGTACCGCGCCTGCCACCGACAGCGGCCGTGCGCGCGTCACCCGCCGGCGCGCCACGTCATCCCCCAGCGCATCGCCGTCTCCGGCGCCAGCCACGCGGCCGCGTCCCACGACGCCACCGCGTCGGCGAGTCCATCGGGCGCCCCCAGGCAGGGCTCGATCGCGACGTTCGCATACGGCACGGCCCGCCGCTTCCACGGGAGCCACGACCGCTTGGGCGCGAACGGCGTCCACCCCTCCCGGTTGATCCAGACGCCGACGTACGGCATCTCGCGCCCGTCGAGCACCATCTCGAGCTTGGACTCCCCCTCGGCGATGGCGATCACGCACTCCTCGGGCGGCAGCGCCACGTAGAGACGGCACGCGTACGGCACCTTGAGCGCGGTCCAGGGCGCGGACAGATCGGCCATCACCGCCCCCGAACGCACGCGCGGCCAACGGTGCTCGACCACGCTCGCGCCGAAATCCGCTCCATGGTGCGTCCAGACGCGCGTGATCGCTCCCTCGGGCAGGAAGAGCCGCGTCTGCGACGACAGCGGGAACAGCGCATGCCCCGCCCAGAGGAAAGGCATCGCGTGCGCCCCGCCGTTCTGCACCTCGTACTCGAACCGCACCTCGCTCGACGGGGTCACCCGGACGGTGCGCGTGAACCGCCAGGGCCATCGCGCCCCCTCCCAGCGGCAGGTCGCCACGTGGCCGTCGTCCGCCGTCGCGATCGTCGTGTCGGGCGCGAGCCGCCAGAGGTCGCCGTGGTCGGCGAGCACGAGGTCCCCCGCGCCGCGCACCCACGTCGGCAGCGTCCCCGCCGCGACCGTCGGGAAGCAATCGTCGAATCCGCCCGAGTCGCCCACGAGGTCGAACCGCGCCGCGCCGTCCGGGGGCGCGAACGGCAGCTGCGGATTGTGCCAGAACCATTGGCGCCCGCCCAAGGTGACCTCGCGGATCTTGCCGCCCAGCGCGGGCAGGAGCACGGCGCTCGCTTCGCCGCCATGGAGCGCGGCGTAGCCCGGCGTCGTCACACCGACCCCACCGCGTCGATCCCGCGCATGCGGAACACGCGCGCCACGGCCTCGCCGATCTTGTTGTTCGGCGTGCTCGCCCCCGCCGTGAGCCCCACGCGCACCGGCCCCTCGGCGGGCAGCCAGCCCGCCGTCTCCACCTCGTCGTGCGGCGTCGCGCCGGCGTGCCGGATCGTCCCCCGTTCCACGTCGATCGCCGTCGAATCGGCGATGTGGTACGTCGGCACGCGCTCGGCGCAGAGCGCGGCGAGCGAGATCGTGTTGCTCGAGTTGTAGCCGCCGATCACGAGCATCACGTCGAGCGGCTCCTCGAGCAGCGCGTTCACGGCGTCCTGCCGGTCCTGCGTGGCGCTGCAGATGGTGTCGAACGTGCGGAAGTGCGTCGCGCGATATTCCGCGCCGTGCCGGCGCGCCATCGCCAGCCCGACCTCCTCGCCGATCGCCAGCGATTCGCGCGCCAGCATCGTCGTCTGGTTGGCCACGCCGACCTTCACGAGGTGCACGTCCGGATCGAAGCCGGGGCTCGCCTGCTTCACGTAGCGCGCCACGAACGCCTCGCGCGACAGCCCCGTCCCCTCGATGTAGTCGCACACGTCGCGCGCCTGCTCCATGTTGCGCACGACGAGATACGCGCCGCCGGGGTACTTCGCCACCTGCGACGCCGTCGCCCGCGTCTCCTCGTGGTAATACTTGCCGTGGATCAGCGAGGTGAAGCCGTCGCGCGCGTACGTCTCGACGCGCTTCCAGACGTTGAGCACCGAGCCGCACGTCGTGTCGACCATCACGCAACCGAGCGCGCGCAGCCGCTCGAAGTCGCCGATCGTCACGCCGAAGGCCGGCAGGATCACCACGTCCTCGGGCTGGACCCCCGAGAAATCGAAGCCGTCGTCGCCCGACTGCAGGAAGACGATCCCCATCTGCCGCAGCTTCGTGTTGACGTGCGGGTTGTGGATGATCTCCCCGGCGAGGAAGATGCGGCGGTCCGGGAACTTGGCGCGCGTCTGGTACGCGTAGTCGACGGCGCGCTCGACGCCGTAGCAGAAGCCGAATTCGCGGGCCAGCCGCACCGTGACCGGCCCGGCGACCAGCGTGTAATCGCTGGCGCGGAGGAGGTCGACGAGCTGGCCGCTGTAGTCGGCCGACAGCGTCCCCTCGATCTCGGCCTTGAGGCCGAACCCCTTGCGGTAATAGGTGCTCTGGTCGGTCACGGGTGAAAGATAAGACAGTCGCGCCCCCGCAGCGGCCCCTGTCCGGGCGCGGGGCGCCGCCCTATCGTTGTGTCCAATGGCCGACCAACTCGACCACTTCGACCTCGTCGTCATCGGCGCCGGGCCCGCCGGCGAGAAGGGGGCCGCCCAGGCCGCCTACTTCGGCAAACGCGTCTGCGTCGTCGAGCGCTCGCCACGCCCGGGAGGGGCCGCCGTCAACACCGGCACCATCCCGTCGAAGACGCTGCGCGAGACCGCGCTCCATTTCAGCCAGCTGCGCCAGCGCGGGCTCTACGGCGTCGACGTGCACGTGCAGCCCGACATCACGATCGCCGACTTCATGTTCCGCGAGCGCGCCGTGGTCGAGGCCGAATGGCAGCTCATCGGCGAGAACTTCGCGCGCCACCACGTGACCGTGGTGCAGGGCGCCGCCACCCTCCTCGACCCGCACGCCGTCGAAGTGACCCGGTTCGGCGAACCGCCGCGCCGCCTGAGCGCCGAGTTCATCCTCCTCGCCACCGGCTCGCACCCGCAACGCCCGCCGCAGATCCCGTTCGACGACCAGGTCATCGTCGACAGCGACTCCGTGCTCAGCCTCCCCGACATCCCCGCCCGCATGGTCGTGCTCGGCGGCGGCGTCATCGGCTGCGAGTACGCGTCCATCTTCGCCGCCCTCGGCGTGCGCGTGACCCTCGTCAACGGGCGCAACCGCCTGCTCGCGCAACTCGACCACGAGGCGAGCGAGGCGCTGCGCATCGAGCTCACCCGCCGCCTCGGCGTGCAGGTGCTGCTCGGCGCCGAAGCGGCGGAGGTGCGCATCGAAGGCGACGACAAGAAGGTCGGCGTCGTGCGGCTCACCGACGGCACCGAACTCGTCGCCGACTGCGTGTTCGTCGCCGTCGGCCGCGACGGCGCCACGGCGTCGCTCGGCCTCGAGACCGCCGGCGTGCGCGTGAACGACCGCGGATTCGTGCTCGTCGACGACCGGTACCGCACCACCGTACCCAGCATCTACGCGGCCGGCGACGTCATCGGCTTCCCCGCGCTCGCCTCGACCTCGATGGAGCAGGCCCGCGTCGCCGTCTGCGACGCGTTCGACCTCAAGTACAAGAAGCAGCTCGCGAACGTCATCCCGTACGGCGTCTGGACCATCCCCGAGATCGCCTGCGTCGGCGAGACCGAGGAGTCGGCCCGCGAGAAGGGACTGCACGTCGAGGTCGGCAAGACCAGCTTCCGCCTCAACGCGCGCGGCCAGATCATCGGCGAGGTCGACGGCTTCGTGAAGCTCGTCTTCCGGCGCGAGGACCTCCGGCTCCTCGGCTGCACGATCGTCGGCGAGGGCGCGTGCGAACTGATCCACGTCGCCGCGGCCGTGCTCTCGTTCGACGGCACCATCGACTACTTCATCCAGAGCGTGTTCAACTACCCCACGCTCGGCGACGCCTACAAGTACGCCGCCTACGACGGCCTGCAGCGCCTCGCCCGCCGCGTGAGCACGACCGCCGGGCTACCGCGCGTAGAGTGACAGCATCGCCCGCACCTCATCAGGGAGCGGACGCTTGGTCATCGAGGGCTTGTCGACGTTCACCACGGTGAGCGTCCCCGACGCGCGGTGCTTCCGGTCGCTCGCGCGGTACACCTCGAACTGCATGGTGATCGAGCTCACGCCGACCTTGGTGAAGTAGGCCGTCACCGCCACTTCCTCGTCGAGCTGCGCCGGCGAGTGGAACTCCATGTGCATCGCCTTGCGCGGGATCCACACGTTGCGGCTCTGCCGGAGCTCGGCGAAGGGGAGTCCGCACGCCCGCAGCAGCTCCTCTTCGGCCACCTGGAAGAGCCGGATGTAGGCGCCGTAGTAGATGATGCCGGTCGCGTCGCAGTCGCCCCAGCGCACGCGCTCTCTGACCTCGAGCACGCGGTGGGAGTCTTTGGAGGAAGGGGTCTGAGTCACTGGGAGGGAGGAGGCGGAACCGGTAGGAAGCGGTCAGGGAAACCCCCGCGACGGATGCGCGGGTTGTCCGACGCGCACGACTACGAAGAATCACTAATGTAGCGGTGTCGCGTCGCGCCACCCTCTGCTGGTGTCGCGGCTCGACGCGCATCAGACCGGGAGGGTCCGATGTATACCGAGCTCCTCATCCCCCTCGACGGCTCGCCTTTGGCGGATGCCGCCATCCCGCACGCCGCTGAGATCGCCCGCCGCCTCATGGGTGGCCTGCACCTCGTCCGCGTGTTCACGCCGATGTCCACACTCGGCGCGCCACCCGAAGCCGCCGCTCTCATCCCCGACCCGGCGTGGAACGACCGTATGGAGGCGGACGCCCGCCTCTGGCTCGAACGCCGGGCGGAATCCGTTCGCACCACAACTGGTTTGGCGGTTACTCACGAACTCCGCGTCGGGGCCCCGGTCGACGAGATCGTCGCCGCGGCCGCCGAACGGCGCGCCGCCGCCATCGTCTGCAGCACGCACGGCCTCGGAGGCTGGGCGCTCCGCTGGCTGGGCAGCGTCGCCGACGGCGTCATCCGCCACGCCGCCTGCCCCGTGCTCGCGATGTCGGAAGACGCCGTCGCCCGCACGCCGGACGTGAAGAAGGTGCTGCTCCTGCACGACGGCTCCGACATCTCCGAGGCCATGGTGCCGCACGCCGCGTGGCTGGCGCGCGCCTTCGGCGCCTCGATCGACGTGCTGCGCGTCGTCGCGCCACCCTGGGTGGGCGACGCCTTCACGACCGTGCGCGACGCCGGCGAGGATCCGTTCGGCATCGACGCATTCGCCGAAGAGGCGAAGGTCGAGATCGAGCGCGTCGCCGCCAAGCTCCGCGCCGACGGGTTCGGCGTCACGTCGACGGTGTCCGTCAACGTCTCGCCCGCCCGCGCCATCCTCGACCACGTCGAGAAGACGGACCCCGACGTGATCGCCGTGGCGACCTACGGACGCGGCCTCTCGCGCTTGTTCCTCGGCAGCGTGGCCGACAAGGTGCTGCGGTCGGGAGCCCGTCCCACCCTCTGCTTCCGTCCGGCCCGCCACGTCGGCGAGCTGGTCGAGCACGAGGAACAGCTCATGGCCAGTACTCCGGCGTGAGCCACGGCGCGAGGGCATACGTGACGAGCACTTCGTACGCGCGCTGGCGGTCGACCAGTCCCGCGGTGAGGATGCCGACGGCGCCGGCGCCGTGCTTGGTGTTGTGTTGCCGGACCAGCGCGTCCATCGCGTGGCCCAGCTCCATCCCCGCGCGGATGTCGCGCGCCACCGACTGGGGGAGCGGCATCGCCAGCGACCCACCGGTGCCGCGCGCGCCGTCGCGGTCGACGACCGCGGCCCACGCGCAGGTGCGCAGGCCGTCGGCCGTCTCCACGCAGCCCCCCTCGATCCCGACGCCGAGATCGGCGTCGAGTGCGGCGCGCGCCGCTTCAGCGCGACTCCGTGCCCCCCGGATCGTCTCGTCGTCGCCGAACGGCTGGTCGGCCACGGTCGACGACACGCCCACTCCCTCGAACGCCGCGTGGGGAGCGAGTGGGCCGAGGATCGCCCGCACGGCGGCGAGCTTCACCGGATTCGTCGATCCCACGGCGACGAGTCGCACCGAGTCGAGTCGCATTCCGGAAGTCTACGCCCATGCGGCGGCCAGCCGCATCCCCGCCATGCTTGCTTCGGCGGCCCTTCACGCCTAACCTGGTTCCGCCCATGTCGTCCCTCACGATGCCGGTCTCGATGGATTCCGCCGCCGCGCCGGATGCGTTCGTCTTCGTCGGCGAACGCCTCTGGCTCGATTTCGTCAACAGCGATGACGCTGCACGCAACCGCAAGGGCACCCGTCTCGACGCGCTCGACGCGTTCGATACCTTCGTCCAGTGGTTGAGTTCGGCGCGCATCCTCGATGCCGAGCGGGCCTCGGCCATGCTGAAGCGTGCGCAACAGCAGCCCACGGGGGCGAGCGCCGCGCTGCACGAAGCGCGCCGCATCCGCAACGTGCTGCGCGCCCTCGCCGAACGGGGCGGGGCACCCGCCGAACGCGCGACGCAGGTCGCCATCGGCGAGATCAACCGCATCCTCGGCCGCAGCGCCGGCACGCGCCGCGTCGAGCCGCGCTCCGACGGCGGCTTCACGCGCAACTTCGTGACCGTCGGCGACGTGTTCGCCGGGCTGCTCATCCCGATCATCGAGAGCGCGGCCGACGCCCTCGTGAGCGGCGAGCTCGCCCGCGTGCGCCGCTGCGCCGACTCCCGCTGCAGCCGCGTGTTCTTCGATGGCAGCCGCAACGGCAAGCGCCGCTGGTGCGAGATGGCGACCTGCGGCAACCGCGCCAAGGCGGCGCGGCATCGCCGCAAGGTGAAGCTGACCGTCAACGGCTGACGTCCCGCGGGTCGGCTTCGGGCTGCGTCGTTCGAGCAACGACAACAGCGGAGCCACGGATCTCAGGGATCGGAAGAACGGATACGCACGGATGTTTCCCGGGGACTCCCCGGAGAACGATCCGTGCGTATCCGTTTGGCGATCCGACTGATCTGTGTGATCCGTGCGATCCGCGGCCAGCAGTCACACCATCCCGGCCACGAACCCCGCTTACGCCGCCTCGACCGTCACCAGCTCGTCGTCGAGGGCGTCGCTGTACGTCGACTCCCCGCGCGCCTTGATGTAGCCCATCTCGGTCGCGTAGCCGCGGAGCTCCTTCTGGAGCAGCCGGCGCCCGCGGAAGAGCCGCGACTTCACGGTCCCCTCGGGCACGGCGAGCTTCTCGGCGATCTCCGCGTAGCGCAGCCCATGCAGGTCGCTCAGGAGCACCGCGTCGCGGTACTCGGCCGGCAGCTGCGCGATCGCGGCGGTGATCTCCTCGTCAAGGAAGGAATCGTAGAACGCCCCTTCCGGGTCGGCGTCGCCCACCGGCTCGTGGCCGCCCCATTCGCCGTCCTCGGGGGGGCGCACCTCGCGCATGTCGATGCGGCGCCGGCGGCTCACGAACACATGGTACAGGATGGTGAACAGCCAGGCGCGGATGTTCGTGCCGAGCCGGTACTGCTCCCATCGCTGGAAGGCGCGCAGCATGGTGTCGCTCACGAGGTCGTCGGCGTCGTCGGCGGCGCGGGTGAGCTTGAGGGCGAAGCTGCGCAGCGCGTCGAGCTGCGCGAGCGCCTCGGCGTCGAAGGTGGCGCGCCGCGGATCCATCGTCGCGGCGCCGTTGGAGATATGTCCGATCATGAGGTCGCCATCCGTCGCTGGTTGGTGCAGATGAACCGCTTCAGGTCGGTCGCGATGCCCAGGAGCACGCTCGGATCGCGCTTGAGCCGTGCCATCTGGGTCGCCCCTTCGAGCGTGGCGACGATGAAACGGGAGAGTCGCTGGGGGTCGGCGTCGTCGCTCAACTGGTCGTGGGCCTCTTCGAGCAGCGCCTGGATCTGGGCACTCCAGCCGCGGAAGAGCTGCGCGAGGCGCAGGCGGAACCGTTCGTCCTTCTCCGCCAGCTCGGCGCCCAGCGCGCCGAACGGGGAGCCACCCTTGCCACCGCTCTCGATCTGCAGCGCCACGACCGAGTCGATGAACCGCGTGAGCCGGTCGAGCGGCGCCGCCGCGGTGTCGCGCAGGATCGTGGCGCCGCGCTCGGCCATCAGATCGAACTGCCGGCCGATCACTTCGTAGCCGAGCTCTTCCTTGGACTTGAAGTAGTGGTAGAAGTGGCTCTTGCCGCTGAGGCCGGCGCGTTCGATGACGTCGTCGACGGAGGTGCGAGCGTATCCCTTCTCGCACAACAGCGCGGCGGCGGCATCGAGGATCTGGAGTCGTCTTGCGTTCACGGAGTGAAAACTAGGACTCGAAAGTCCTAAAGGCAAGTGTTTCTATCCCTTTTCAATCTAAGTGACTGTATAACATAGAGTTACACATTCACAACGTGGTGCAATTGTGCTCTCCAACGCGCTTCGATCAGCCTCCCTGCCGGCGAATTTTTGAGGGGATCAGTTCTGATCCATGCCGATCAGAACTGATCCCCTCGGAAATTTCGCCGGCACGTATCTGGCGGCGTGCACGCCTGACCCGCGCTCACACCGCGCAGATCCTCACCGCGTCGCGCAACGACGTGAGCGGATCGCGCTTCGGCACGAACTCGTGCGCGAGGTAGCCGGTGAAGCCGGTCTCGACGACCGCCTGTGCGATGCGGCGGTAGTTGAGCTCCTGCGTGTCGTCGATCTCGTTACGCCCCGGCACGCCGCCGGTGTGGAAGTGCGCGATGTGCGGCGCGTAGGTGCGGATCGTGCGCACGACGTCCCCTTCCATGATCTGCATGTGGTAGATGTCGTACAGCAGCTTCACGCGCGGCGAGCCGACCCCCTTCACCACCTCGGCGCCCCACGCGGTGTGGTCGCACTGGTAGTCCTTGTGGTCGACCTTGCTGTTGAGCAGCTCGAGGCAGAGCGTCACGCCGTGCCGCTCGGCCACGGGCGCGAGGCGCTTGAGCCCGGTGACACAGTTGGCGATCCCCTCGCCGTCGCTCAGCCCCTGCCGGTTGCCGCTGAAGCAGACGATGTTCGGCACCCCGGCGGCCGCGGCCGCGGGGATCATCTCCTCGGCGTCGGCGACGAGCTTGTCGTGCTGGTCGGGACGGTTGAACCCCTTGGGGATGGTGCCGAACCCGTTCGCCATCGCGCAGGCGAGGCCGTACTTCTTCGGCACCTCCCACTCGTTGCGATCGAGCAGGTCGATGGCCACGAGCCCGATCTCCTTCGCCGCGGCGCTGAGCTGGTCGAGGGTGAGCGAGCCATAGCACCAGCGGGAGACACTCTGCTTCAGGGAGACTCCTGCGGCATTCGAGCGCGCCGCGCCACCGACCTCACGCTCACCGCCGTGGACGGTGAACGGTTTGCCCGCAGTCGCCGTCACCCCGAACGCTCCGAGCGCACCCAGCGCCTGCCGCCGGTTCATAGCTCCCCCCGCTTCATCATCCCCACCGCGTGGGCCGCGGCGCGCGACGTGAGCGCCATGTAGGTGATGCTCGGGTTCTGGCACGCGGTGCTCGCCATGCACGCGCCGTCGGTGACGAAGAGGTTCTTCACGTCCCAGGCCTGGTTCCAGCCGTTGAGCACCCCCTCCTGCGCCGTGCGGGCCATGCGCGCGCCCCCCATCTCGTGGATGCAGTGGCCGGGCGGGTTGTTCGACCCGTGCTGGCGCACGTCCTCGCAACCGGCGGCGGTGAGCATCTCGGCCGCGGCGACGCTCATGTCCTTGTCCATCGCCTTCTCGTTGTCGCGCCAGCGCACGTCGATGCGCGCCGCGGGCACCCCCCACCGGTCCTTCACCTCGGGGTCGAGCGTGACGGTGTTCGCCTCGTTCGGCAGCGTCTCTCCCCACCCGCTGATGGAGAGCGACCACGGGCCGAAGTCGTCGATGAGCGACTGCTTGAACGCGGCGCCGTAGCCCGGCATCGAACTGCCACGCCCCCAGTTGCCGCGCCCCGATCCCCCCTGCATGCCGTAGCCGCGCAGGAAATCGGGCTGCGCGTTCTTCACGTTGCGGAAGCGCGCCACGTAGATGCCGTTCGGCCGGCGGCCGACCGTCGTGCGGTCGAGGAAGCCGGGCATGCGAGCGCTCGCGCCCGAGCCGTAGTGGTGGTCCATCACGTATTTGCCGAGGGTGCCGCTCGAGTTCGCCAGTCCGTCGGGCCACCGCGCGCTCTTCGAGTTGAGGAGGAGCCGCACCGACTCGATCGCCGACGCGCAGAGGAAGACGATCTTCGCGTCGAACTCGATCGACTGCATGGTCTGCGCGTCGACGACGCGCACCCCCTTCGCGCGGCCGCGCTTGGCGTCGTAGAGCACTTCGGCGACGACGCTGTTCGGGCGGAGCGTGAGGTTCCCCGTCTTGCGCGCCGCCGGCAGCGTGGAGCCGATCGAGCTGAAGTACGAGTGCGTGATGCAGCCGCGTTCGCAGGGGCCGCAGTAATGGCACGCCGCGCGCCCGTTGTGGTTCTGCGTGAGGATCGCGGCGCGGCCGATCGTCATCACCCGCTCGCCGCCGAACGCGGTGAGGATCCGTTCGCGGGCGAGTCGCTCGACGCCGGTCATCTGCATCGGCGGGAGGAACTCGCCGTCGGGGAGCTGGGCGAGTCCTTCGTTGGCCCCCGTGATGCCGATGAACTGCTCGACGTGCGAGTACCAGGGCGCGATGTCCTTGTAGCGGATCGGCCAGTCGTTGCCATGCCCGTCCTTCGCGTTGGCTTCGAAGTCGAGGTCGCTCCAGCGGTACACCTGCCGCCCCCACGTGATGGAGCGTCCGCCCACCTGCCGCCCGCGGAACCACTTGAAGGGCGCCTCGGCCGGGTTCGTGTACGGGTTGTCGTTGTCGTTCACGAAGAACTTGTGCCCCACCTCGTCGCAGGCGTAGCAATCCTTCTGCACCGGGTGGTCGCGCTCGAGCTGCGCGCGGTCGCCGTAGCCGCGGTACTTCATCTCGTACGGCTGCACGTGCTCCACGTAGTCCTTGAGCGGATCGACGGGTCCGCCCGCCTCGAGCACGAGCGTCTTGAGCCCGCGCTCGCACAACTCCTTCGCGGCCCACCCGCCGCTGATCCCCGAACCGACGACGATCGCGTCGTACCGCGTGCGCTCAGCCACGCGAATGCCCTCCGGCCGGCACGCGCATCGGTGCGTCGCCGTCGAACTTGCCGGGCATGATGTTCATCTTGAGGACCTCCTTCTGCACCTTCTCGCTCGTGAAATAGCCGTGCAGCACGAGCCCCTTGAGGCGCCACCAGGCGCTGCCGGCGGCGGCGCGACGGTCCCCTCTCTCGAGCGCATCGATGAGCGAGGCCGCCGCCTCGGGTCCGTAGCCGATCCCTCCGGTCGTGCCTCCCTGCGCGAGCGCGTCGATCGCGGCGAGCCCCTCGGTGAACTGGGTGCGCTCGGCATCCTTGTAGTAGTCGGCGACGATGAGATCGACCCACGCGACGACGCCGACATCGGTCGCGCTCGGCGTGTCGGTGCGCGGCAACACGACGTCGGCGAGGGCGGCGACCTGCGCGGCCTGGCTCGCGTTCAGCGCGCGGAGTGGCGCGCCGGGTGCGCGGGCGAGGCGCGCCCACGCGGCTTCGGCATCGCGCGGGAGCAGCGTGAGCGCGGCAGCGGCGCCGAGGGCGCGCAGGAGGTCGCGGCGTTCCACATCGTCCTCTGGGTGAAGATGGAGCGAACCTATGCCCGCGTACGCGAACTTTCCAGCGGGCGCACGGCGCGAGCGCGAGCCGTCAGCGCCCGCCGCGCCGCTTCCCGCGCCCGCTCGGCGAGCCGGGCCGGAACCCGCCCTTGTCGTGCGGACGGTTCGGCCCGCTCGATCCGCCCGGCCGGCGATCGTCGCCGCCGCGGCCGCGATCGTTCCCGCGCCCTCGACCGCGGTCGAAGCGGCGCCCGCCGTTCGACGGCGCGTCGTCGCGCCGTGCGCCGCGACCGCGCGCTTCCTCGTCGGTGAACGGCCGGTCGAGCGCGTCCTGGATGTCGTCGACGCTCTCGGCCTTGACGCTCCCGCGCGCGCCGCGCGTGACCGTGAAGCGCAATGGCCGGTCGAGCTCGGGCACTTCCTCGGCGACGAGCCCCCGCGCCTGCTTCTCGTGCAGCACGGCGCGCACCACGCCGCGCGGCCCCTCGGGCGTGTCCTCGACCTCGTAGTGCAACGGCGCGGCCCGCCCCCGGATCTCGATCGCGCCCGGCAACTCGGAGAGCTTCGTGCGCACGTCACGCGGCACGAAGTCGTCGGCGTCGAGGCGCAGCGGCGCGGCGCGGAAGCCCTGCAGCGAGTTCACCTCGCGCAGCCGCTCGAGGTACCACGCCGTGAGCTCGGCCTGGCCGAGCTTCGGCGTGCGCCCGCCGGAACGCCGCCATGCCTCGCGCACGTCGTCGACGGGCTGCCGGTTGCGCACCACCGCGCCATGGCGGGCCTCGCCGCGCGCGAGCGCCTCGGCGAGCACGCGGCGCGCCTCGTCCTCGAGCCCGGCCGGGAATTCGTCCACCGGCTCGCGCTCGCGCGAGAGCTCGAAGCCGAAGTAGGTCACGCGCCGCTCGAGCGCCAGCGGCGTGCTCTTGTGCCGGCCGTCGAACACCAGCGTCGGCGCGCCGGCGGTCGAATACTTGCGGATGAGCCCGTTGGGGATGTTCGTCCCCTCGATCGCCGCGCGCGGGTTGCCGTACGGATCGGCGAAGTAGCGCAGCGTCCCGCAGATCGCGCCCCAGCTCCCGGCGACGCTCGTCTTCGACACGCGCGCGTCGTGGCCATCGGCCGTCTGTTCGTCGATGACGAGACTGAACGGCTGGATCTGCGCGAGCAACTCCACGAACTTCCGCTCGACGGCGTCGGTGACGAGCGGCATCGCGGTCGGCAGCGGGAGCTTCACGGCACGGTACACGCTCGCCATCGCCAGCGCCGCGTCCTCGATGCTCTTCACGAGCACGCCGCGCCGCTCGGCCCACCGCTCGACGCTCTCGTCGAACAGGTGGCGGGGCAGCCCGTACACCTCGCCCACGTAGCCGCACTTGTGGAACGCCTCGGCGTAGACGTTGTACGCCGTGAGGTTGTCGCTCCCGCGCACGATGAGTCCGGCGAGCTCACGGTCCTCGCGCGTCATCCGGTGCAGGCTCTCGATCCCCGCCATCACGGCGACGTACGGCAGCAGCGCGTCGTCGCAGTGCACGAGCAGCTCGGCCCACGGCCGGTCCACCGGCATCGCCTCGACGGCCCTGCCGTACTTCGAGAGCCGCGCGTTCTCGATGATCCCCCGCGCTTCGAGGTGCGCCACGGCGTTCCGGTAGCTCATCTTGTCGAGCGGCACCGGCAACTCGAGCTCGTCGGCGCGCACGCCGAGGTCGGCGCACGTCATCGCCACGCGCTCGCTGTCGCCGGCGAGCTGGAACTCGGGGGCCGTCGGCCGCAGCGCGGCGAACTGGATGTCGCGGTCACTGAGGATGAACACGCGCCCGCCGGCGACGCGGCCGTGCACGCGCCCCGCCATCTGCAGGATCTCGTTCGCCCCGAGGTGCAGCTTGGTGAGCACGTTCTTGCCGCGGTCGACGACGTTGGCGAACCGCGTGTCGTCGATGATGACCGTGTCGAGTCCCTGCACGTTGAGCGCGCTCTGGCCGGCCGCCGTCATCGCGAGCACGTAGGGCTTGGCGACGGTGCCATCGAGGAACGGCCGGATCACGCGGATCGGCTCGCCACCGTGGTAGAACTGCGCGGTGAGACGCGGGAAGCGGATCTGCACCGTCGTCGCGACCTGTTCCACCATCGCGCGCGTCGGCAGGAAGACGCCGACGCCGCGCTCCTCCTTCACGACGCGCGTCAGGAACTTGTCGTCGAGGAAGTCGCCGGGCGCGCGACGCACCACCTGCACGTCGGCCGCCTTCGCCGGGTCGAACGCGCTGCTCTCGACCACCGTCTGCGCGTCGAGGTAGTTCGCGTAGAACGTCGGGTCCACCGTCGCCGAGAGCCAGATGAAGCGGCAGCCGACGCGCTTGCCGAGCGCGAGGCAGAGTTCCAGCTCGGCGCTCGTCTGATGGATCTCGTCCACGACCAGCGTGTCCTGCGCGCGGATGTCGCCGTCCTGGAACCAGCGCCGCGCGATGCCGGTCGTCACGATGACCACGTTCCAGGTGGGCGATTCAGGGGTCGCCTCACGCTCGCGGTTGATCACTCCCACGCGCAGGTCGGTCGTGCCGAGCAGCGCCTGGGCGATGGGCTTCACGCTGAGCGTCTTTCCGGTGCCCGTGCCGGCGACGATGCCGAACCCGAGGCGACGGCTCCCGGGCGCGGAGGCGAGGTCGTCGCGGCGGAACTGCTCGGCGAGCGAGCGCAGTTCGGTGCCGCGCTCGCGCCAGAGCACCGTCTCGATGTCGAGGGCGAAGGCCAGTTCGATCGTCTCGCACGCCGCACGCGTCGGGGCGATGACGATGATCCGTCGCGTCTCGCCCGAACCGACGAAGGCGTCGTGGTCGGGCGGGAGGTAGGGATCGGTGACGCGACGGAGCGGTGAGTCCGGTACTGGGCTTACTCCGGCTTCGCGGCGGGCTTCGCCGGCTGGGGCGGGGTGACGGGAACGACGGTAGTCGTGATGACGCGCGCCGAGGCGGGCGTCGTCGTCACGGTCGCAGCCGACGGCGCGGCAGTGCCTGGCGCACCGGCAGCGGCCGGCGCCGCCATGCGGACGCGAGCGCCGCCCTGGCGGCGCACCTCGCTCCACGAATTGCGCCGGGCGTCGAACGCGCTGGCCGGCGGCGCGTTCCGCGTCGCCGCCGGGATGCCCGGCATGTCGCCGAACAGCACCTTGGCGTTCGCGGGATGATTGCGGATCGCCGAGTTGCAGTCCGTGGCGGCCGGCTGCTGGCTGGCCGCCACGTCCTTCAGCCACACGCGGCAGAGTCCGGCGGGCGGATACGCGGACTGCGGGATGTCGCCGTTCTCGGCGCGGCGGGAGTACTGCTGCGCGCCGACCGGCGCCGAAGCGAGGGCGGCGAAGAAGGCCATACCGACGGTGGAGCGCATTACCTGCACGACCATCCTCCAAGACTCCGAGCGGGCGTCGTTCAGAGGACGACGCACCTGCCGGCTCAGCCACAATCAACGCAGCGCTGAACCCGGATGCTACTCCTACCCTGCCCGGCCCCTGAAGTTCACTCTGGGGAGCCTCTCAATCGCCGAAGCTGATCCCCACCCGCCGGGCCGTGCGCACCAGGTCGTGCTTCGGGTCGACCCGCCGCGGCATCCCCAGCGCCTTCTCGATCGGAACGGTCACGATGTCGGGGGATTGGAGGGCGACCATGTGCCCCCACTTCCCGTCCTCGATCGCCTGCACCGCCGCCCCGCCGAACCGTGTCGCCAGCAGCCGGTCGTACCCGGTCGGCATGCCGCCGCGCTGCAGGTGGCCGAGTACGAGCGAGCGGCACTCCTTGCCCGTGCGCTCGCCGATCTGGCGGGCCAGCCCTTCGGCGACTCCGCCCACCCGGCGTGCCTGCCCCGGGAGCGAATCGCCGATCACCGACTCCTCACCGCCCTTCGGGTACGCCCCTTCGGCCACCACGATCACGTCGAAGCTGCGCCCGCGGCGCTCGCGCTCCTCGATCGCTTCGCAGACCTTGTCCACACTGTACGGGATCTCGGGGATCAGGATCACGTGCGCCGCGCCGGCCACCCCGGAGTGCAACGCGATGAAGCCGGCGTGGCGCCCCATCACCTCCATCACGATCACGCGATCGTGGCTCTCGGCGGTGGTATGCAGCTTGTCGATCGCCTCCATCGCCGTCGTCACGGCCGTGTCGAAGCCGAACGTCGTGATCGTGCCGCTCACGTCGTTGTCGATCGTCTTCGGCACGCAGACGATGCGCACCCCCTTCCTGGCGAGCTTCTGCGCGATCGCGAGCGAGCCGTCGCCGCCGATCGAGATGATCGCGTCGATGCCGAGGTTGCGGGCGTTCTCGATGAGCTCGTCGGAACGGTCGATCTCGATGTACGAGCCGTCGGGCTGCTTGACGGGGTACTCGAACGGGTTCCCCCGATTGGTCGTGCGGAGGATCGTGCCGCCGAGATGCCCGATGCCGCGCACCTGGTCGCGGCCGAGCGGGATCACGTCGTCATCACCCATCAGGCCGGCGTAGCCGCGCTTGATGCCGAGCACGTGCCAGCCGCGGTCCACCGCCGAGAGGACGGCGGCGCGGATGACGGCGTTGAGACCCGGGGCGTCGCCGCCACCGGTGGAGATCGCTATGCGCATGGGGTCGTCATGTGGTCGTTCGACCGGCTTGGCGCCCGCCTTAGCCGGCGGCACGTCGTTCCGCGATGAGGCGCAGGATCTCGCCTGGTTGGGCGTGGCGCTTCAGCTTCGATTTCTCGAATATCGGCACGCCGTCCATCGTCACCTCGAAACGTCCGCCGCTGGACGGGTTCAGCCCGACGTCGGCGTCGGGATGCTGCTGCCGGATCGCGGCCGCCAGACTGACGGCCCTCGGTTCGTAGTTTCAGGCAGTGCAGTATTCGATCAGGATCTGCATCCACCCTCCGGCAGATGGAGTAACCTTCGCAATTTCGCCGCAGGGACACCATCGGCGCCAGTCGCGGCCACCCCTAATTACCCGGGACCCTGACGGTCGACAGCCGCGGGTTCGGACGCTACCCTCCAAGGGAGCCACCATACCGTCCGCCACGAGACTACCGATGCGCATCCGCCACGCCGTTGCCGCCCTCTCGCTCCTTCCCGCCACACTCTTCGCCCAGCAGCGCGTCGACGCACTCCAGGCCGAGATCGACCGCCGCGCCGCGGCCATCGCCGAGAAGCTGACGGCGTGGCGCCACGACATCCACGAGCATCCGGAGCTCTCGAACGAGGAGGTCCGCACCTCGAAGCTCGTCGCCGACCATCTCAAGTCGCTCGGTCTCGAGGTGCGCACGCATGTCGGCGGGAACGGCGTCGTCGCGGTGCTGCGCGGCGGCCGGCCGGGGCCGGTCGTCGGACTGCGCGCCGAGATGGATGCGCTGCCGGTCGTCGAGCAGGTGGACGTCCCCTTCAAGAGCACCGTCCGCACCACCTACAACGGCGTCTCGACGGGGGTGATGCACGCCTGCGGCCATGACATGCACGTCGCCATCCTCATGGGGACGGCCGAAGTGCTCACGGCCATGAAGGCGGAGTTGCCCGGCACCATCGTCTTCCTGTTCCAGCCGGCCGAGGAGCTGCCGCCGATCGGCGGCGCCGGCCCGATGATCGCCGCGGGGGCGATGGACGACCCCAAGGTCGATGCGGTGTTCGGACTCCATGTCGGCCCTGGACCGGTGGGCGCGGTGAGCGCGGTGGCGGGGTCGACGACCTCGGCCGCCGACGGACTGCGCATCGTCGTGCACGGCCGGCAGACGCACGGCGCGTTCCCCTCGGCGGGGGTCGACCCGATCGTCGTCGGCTCGCAGATCGTGCTCGGCCTGCAGACGATCATCAGCCGCCAGGTGAACCTCAACACCGCGCCGGCGGTCGTCACGATCGGCGCGTTCCAGGGCGGGCTGCGCGAGAACATCATCCCCGACAGCGTGTGGATGATCGGCACCGTGCGCACGCTCGACGAGGGGATGCGCACCAGCATCCACGAGCGCATCAAGCGCACCGCCGAAGGGATCGCGCAGTCGGCCGGCGCGACGGCCGACGTGACGATCACGCGCGGCTACGACATCACCAACAACGACACGTCGCTCACCGCGAAGATGCTGCCGACGCTGCGGCGCGTCGCCGGTGCGTCGATGCTGCGGCCGGGCTCGGCCAGTTCGGCGGGCGAGGACTTCTCGCGCTTCGCGCAGAAGGCGCCGGGGCTCTTCATCTCGCTCAGCGTCACGCCCCCCGGGGTGGATCCGATGCATTCGGTCAACCACTCGCCGCTCTTCCAGGGCGACGACCGCGCGCTCCCGATCGGCGTGCGGTTGATGGCCAACATGGCGGTCGACTACATGCGGCTGGGCCGGGTTCAGTAGCCGAGCGCGGCGCTCGCGGCGGGGAGCGCGCGCGCCGCCCACTGCGCGTACTGCGCGGCGGACGGGTGCAGCCCGTCGGCGGCGAGCCAGTCGTCATGCGGCTCACGTGAGAGGTCCGTGACCTCCACCCAATGCGCGCCGGCGGCGGTCACCGCCGCGCGCGCCACGCGGTTGAAGGCATCGATCGTCGCACCGACGGCCGCGCGATCGCGCCCCTCCGCGTACGACGTCACACCCCAGTCGGGGATGGAGAGCACGAGCACGCGCGCCGGCGCGCCGCCGGCGAACCCGATGGCGCGCGCGAGCAGTCCGTCGAAGGCGGGAGCGTACGCGGCGGGCGTCGCACCGCGGTATTGGTCGTTCACGCCGATGAGCAGGCTCACGAGGTCGTATGGTCCGCGCGGCGCGGCGTCCGTGATGGCGGCGTCGAGCTCGGCGGTCGTCCAGCCCGTGCGCGCGACGATCTCGGGGGCGGCGACGTCGACGCGCGACGCGCGCAGGAGCTCGGCGAGTCGCGAGGGCCAGCGCTCCCCGGCGGCGACCCCTTCGCCGATCGTGTACGAATCGCCGAGCGCGAGGAAGCGGTGCGTCACTTCGCGATGGGCACGCCGGTGACGGCGGCCATGCGCTGGATGGTCGTGTCCTGCTTCGCGATGACATAGCGCAGCGAATCGATCGTCGCGCGCAGGTCGGCGTGTTCCCCCTGGAACTGGTTCACGGCGTCACCGAGCTGGATGTTCAGTTCCTGCTGCTTCGCCTCCGCCTCGGGGTTGCGTCCGCAGGCGCTCACGGCGGCCAGCAGCGGGAGCGCGAGCAGCAGGCGGCGCGCGGTGTGTGACGTCATGGACGGATCCTCGGAGTCGGCGGCCGCGGCGTGGCAACGGAATGCCGCGCGACGCGACGGTGCGGTGACGATCACTCGTTCGCGGGAACGTATATCGCCAGCGACCCCGACGGGAGCCGCCCATGCGTCCATGCCGATCGCGCCGCGCCGGTGCGACGATCATCGAACTGTCGCTCGTGCTGACGGTCGCCGGCATCCTCACCACCATGACGGTGCCGCGCGTGCGGACCGCCGCCGACCGGCTCGCGATGCGGGGCGCCGTGCAGGACGTGCGGCTCGCCCTCGCGATCGCGCGCGATCAGGCGGTGCGGCGCGGTGACTACGTCGCCTTCGTCGCCGACGTGACCGTGCAGCGGGTGCGCGTCGACGCCAACGGTGACGTGCTTTTCGAGCGCGACCTCGGCGCTCGCCGTGGCGTGACGCTCACGGCGACCCGCGACAGCATCACCTACGCGCCGACGGGGCTCGGCTACGGCGCGGCGAACACGACGATCGTGCTGCGTCGCGGCGCGCGCGCCGACACGATCGTCGTGTCGCGGCTCGGGCGTGTCCGATAGGCTCGGCAACTCGGCTGAGTCTTACCGCTAGACACGGATCTCACGGATCGTAGAGACGGATCTTCACGGATGCCCCCAAATGAGAATGGGAACGGCAGCGCGAATGGCACGCTGTCGTTCCCATTTCCTTGCGGTATCCGTGAAGATCCGCGCGGTCGATCCGTGAAATCCGTGGCCGCCGTTGCCGTGGCCGCCGTTGCCGTTGCCGTGGCCCGCCGTTGCCGTTACGGAGCCAGCCACCGGAACTTCACGTCCCGAAGTCGTACCCCGGCACGCTGATGCGTGGGATCTGCTGGCCGATGACCCGTTCGATCGTGCGCACCATCGCGATCTCGTCGGCGCTCATGAACGTGAACGCGTCGCCCGTCGAGGCGGCGCGCCCTGTGCGGCCGATGCGGTGCACGTAGTCCTCGGCCTGCTGCGGCACGTCGTAGTTGATGACGTGCGTGATGCCCGAGATGTCGAGGCCGCGCTGCGCGATGTCGGTCGCGACGAGCACGCGGACCTTCCCCGACTTGAAGTCCTCGAGCGCCTGCGTGCGCTGCCCCTGCGTCTTGTCGGCGTGCATCGCGCCCGCGTTGATCCCTTCCTTCTCGAGGTGCCGCACCACGCGGTCGGCGCCGTGCTTGGTGCGCGTGAAGACGAGCACCGAATCCATCGCCTTCGTGTTCAGCAGCTCGGTGAGGAGGGCGCTCTTCTTCTCCTTGGGGCACGGATAGACGAAGTGCTGCACCGTGAGCGCGGCCCCCGACCGGCGCCCCACCTGCACCACCACCGGCTTGCGCAGGTACTTGCGGGCCAGCGCTTCCACCTCGGGCGGCATCGTGGCGCTGAAGAGCAGCGTCTGCCGGTACGCGTGCACCTGCGCGACGATGCGGTTGATCTGCGGCGCGAACCCCATGTCGAGCATCCGGTCGGCCTCGTCGAGCACCAGCACCTCGAGCTCGTCGAACGACACGTTCTGCTTCTCGAGGTGGTCGAGCAGGCGCCCCGGCGTCGCGACGACCACGTCCACGCCACCGCGCAACGCCTTCACCTGCGGGTCGTAGCCGACGCCGCCGTACACCGGGATCACCTCGAGCCCGGAATGGACGCCGTACTTCTTGAAGCTCTCCTCCACCTGCACGCACAGCTCGCGCGTCGGGGTGAGGATGAGCGCGCGCGTACGATGCGGGCCGTCGAGCAGCCGCTCGATGATCGGGATCGTGAACGCCGCCGTCTTCCCCGTGCCCGTCTGCGCGAGGCCGATGAGGTCGCGCCCCTTGAGGGCGAGCGGCACCGCCTGCTCCTGGATCGGCGTCGGATGCACGTAGCCCGCGTCGCGGAGCGCGGCGAGCATCGGCGCCGAGAGACCCAGGTCGGCGAACGAGGTCTGCACGGTGGCGGCCTCGGCCGCCGCGAGCGAGCCGTCGACCGCACCGATGGCGGGAGGGGGGGTCGCCTCCGCGGCTTCCTCGGCGGCCGTCGACTCCGGCGCCGCGGCGATCGTGGCGGCGGGCGCCTTGCTGCGCGAGGCGCGTTTCGTCGCGCCGCGCCCGGGCGCGGATTTCCTGACTGTCATCTCGACTCGTGTGTTGGCTGCGATGAGCCAATGTCTCCGCGAGTCGGAGCATCGGCCCGGCAGGACCCGGCGGCGCATGCAGCGCCACGCGGCACATCCCGCAATCGTCCAATCTACCCCGGACAGCCCAGCAAAGCGAACGCCAGTTCGCCGTTCATCGCGCTTCGTTCACCGCCTGACGCCTCACGCGCCCCCCTCACGCCCCGTCGGCGCCCCGCCCTTCTCGAAGGAACGCCACCAACTGCCGGTTCACGTACTCGGGCGACTCCTCCATCACCACGTGCCCGCCCCCCTCGATCCATTCGAGCCGCCCGCGCGGCATCACCCGCACCAGCCGCTCCGCGTGCACGGGTCTCACCGTGCGGTCGGCGGTGCCGAACACGACCATCGTCGGTGTGGCGAGCGTGGCGAGCGCGCGTTCGTCGTGCGGCGCCCAGTCGAACTCGGCGAGCATCTGCAGCTGGGCGCGCACGACGTCGGGGAACTGCGTCGGCGCCCAGTACTCGTCGGTGTCGCGGTCGGTGAACCAGCCGAGCTTGCCGTGCACGCGACGCTGCACGAAGTCGACCATGTCGCGCGTGACGAGCAGCGACGGGATGGCCCCCGGGAGCCGCGGGATGAACGGCGCGAACGCGCTCGCCGGCGCGATGTCGCCGAACCCCGCCGGCCCGTACAGCGCGAGTCGCGGCACGCGCGCCGGCGCGCGGCGCGCGAGCTCGACCGCGATGCGCGCGCCCATCGACTGCGCGGCGAGCGGCGCGGCGTCGAGTCCGAGCGCGTCGTACAGCCGCGCGAGCCATGTCGTCATCGCGTCGAGCGTGTAGCTCCCCGGCGCCGTCGGCGCGTCGCTCAGTCCGCACCCCGGGAGGTCGGCGGCGTAGGCGCGGAATCCCGCCGCCGCGAGCGCGGGGATCGTGTGACGCCACAGATACGCCGAGATCGCCCACCCGTGCACGAGCACCACCGGCGGACCCGACGCGGGCCCCGACGACAGCACGCGCAACGACACGCCGTCGCCCAGCGCGACGCGCGCGACCTCGATGTCGGGGTGCCCGGCCGGATACCACTCGGCCGGAGGGAGCCGCAGGCGCGTGGACACGAGTGAGCCGATGACGAGCGACGTCGCGGTCACCGGCGGGGCGCGCCGCGCGCGCCCCGCCGGCTCAGACCAGCGTCACGCCGCGACCGAGGATGCGCGCGATGAGGCCGATGCGAAACGTGATGTCGGCCCAGCGTTCGTCGCCACCGTGCGCGGGCTCCAGCGGGTACGACGCCCACACCCACGGCATCGAACTCCGCGGCATCGCCATCCCCTTGTGCGGGTGCCACACGCCGTCGCGCCCGCAGTCGTCCACGAACCGCTCGTACATCTTGCACCAGTTCTCGTTGCGGCGCAGGTAGTTCAGGCGCGCCATCAGTTCGAGCCAGGCGATCGCGGCGGGTACGTCGTCCTCGACGGCGTTGCGATGCGGCAACCGGTCGCCCAGCACCGCGTTCGGGATCGGGATGATCTTCTTGCCGGCGAGCTGCAACGCCTCCTGCCGCGGCAGGGGGCGCGTGAGCCACCGGTAGAGCAGCTCCATCTTGTCGTAGTGCTCGGTGCGGAAGAGCGGCATGTACGACAGCATCTGCAGCGCATAGATCGACGGCGGGAACGCGTCGGGGGAGAGCACCTGCTGGTTGCCGACGCGCACCCACGGCTTCTCGGCGATCGGCGAGCGGAGGAACTCGCCAAGGCGGTCGAGCGTGCGGCGCGCGGCACCGCGCAGCCGCGGATCGGCCTCGAAGCCCGCTTGGGCGAGCACGGCGCCCGCCGCCTCACGCAGCGTCTGGCGCGCCATCGCGAACGACTCGTCGTCGAGCTTCGCGCCGCGTGGCGAGAGCTTCTGCGCGTACTCGAAGAGCAGGGCCGGGTCGTCGTCCTCGGCGAGCAGCCGGAAGAGGATGCGGCGCGCCTGGTAGATCGGCGGGGCGTCCTTGTCCCAGCCGTATTCGAGCAGCCGATGCACGGCGTGCACCGTGCCGACCCCTTCGAATCCTTCGGCCCGGGCACCCGGGACGGTCAGCATCGCGCCACCCCAAGTGCCGTCCGCGGACTGGGCGAGCGCAAGCTCGAGGGCCGCCCGTGTCGCGTACGGGAGGTGCTGGATGGACGGCGGCATCTTGTCGCCGAGCTTGGCTACATCGATGATGGCCCGATACTGAATCGATGGTGACGCATGTTCGAGGAGCCATCCAATCGGGAACCGTACGGGCTCGGGAGCCGGAGGGGCCGGCGGGAAGATGGCGGGCGGCAGATCGGTCGGTAGCGTCAAGAAGAACGGCCTTTGCAAAGTGTTGTCAGAAATACACTTGCGACCAGTTTGATGATGCGGCGCGGTGGCGATGCAAAGATACTTGACGGCCACCGTCGCTTGCGGATTGTACGATACAGTTTTTCGTCGTTTCCGCCAGAGCAAACGGCCAGAAAGTGCGACACTTCTCGTGATATCGCCCGCTCGGGGCGGCATTCGCCGGTTCTTGTCCAGCTTGTTGCGCCCCACGATCTTGGGCGGATGCGCGGAGAGTTCGTGGACGTGGGCGGCCGGCGACTGTACTACTACGCGGCCGGCTCGCGGGGCGCCGGAGAGACCGTGCTGTTCCTGCACGGCGCCTGCGCGTCGTCGCACCTCTGGCACACGGTCGTTCCCCTGATGCCGGCGGGACACCGGCTCGTGGTCGTCGACCTGTTGGGCAGCGGGCGCAGTGACCGGCCGGGTGAAGCTCCGCTCACCGCCGCCGCGCACGGCGAGCGCGCCCTGGCACTGATGGACGATCTACGGATCGATCAGGCCTGCGTCGTCGGGCATGCGGCGGGAGGCGCGGCGGCGCTCTCGATGGCCATCGCCGCGCCGCGCCGAGTCACCCGGCTCGCCCTCCTCGACGTGCCGGCGTTCGACGACTGGCCGCGGCGCGCCGCACCGGTCGCGCGCGCGCTCGCGCGCTCGCCGTTCGGCCACCTGCTTGGAGCGCCACTGCTCGCGGGGCTCGCGCACGGCGCGCTGCTGCGCGGGTTCGCCGATCGGGAGCGGGGGCGGCACGCACTCGACCAGTTCCTCCTCCCGTTCGCGCAGCGACTGGGCGTGGAGGCGCTCGTCGGCCAGCTGCGCGCCATGCGCGATCCGGGGATCGCCGCGCTGTCGACGCGTCTCGACGCGGTGACGCAGCCGGTGAGCGTCCTCTGGGGCGCGCGCGATCCGTGGCTCGCGCCGTCGCTCGGCGCGCGTCTCGCCGCGGCGATCCCCGCCTCGACGTTCTCGGCGATCCCCGGTGCGCGTCATTACACGCCGGTCGACGCGCCGGAGCAGGTCGCCGCGCACGTCGCCTCGTTGCTGACGCGGTGACCGCGCCCGCGGCCCGGCGGCACACGGGTCACGCCAGCTAGAGCTTCCGCACCTCGTTCGCCGCTTCGATCACGCGCCCGATGTCGGTCGAGAGGGCGCGCGCCTCCTGCGTCGCCCCCGTCGAGGCGTCGAGGCGCTGGTCGAATCCGCTCGACCGCAGCTTGAGCAGGTCGAGCTTCATCGTCTGCAGCACGAGCGAGGCGCTCTCGAGCTGTTCGGCGCTCTTCGCGCGGCGCCCCGCGAGGTCGCGCAACGTGGCGAGCTGCCGTTCGAGCAGCTGCAGCCGGCGTTCCGTGCTCGGCGACTCGGCGGCCGACGGCCTCGCCTCGGCGACGCGGCGCTCCAGCGTCGCGATCGCGTCCGCCGAGGCGTCGTGATCGAGGTGGTGCAGGTCCTGGGCGAGCGAGCGGATGCGCTCGACGAGCGTGTCGACCGTCGGCTGGATCTCGGGGAGCATCTGCCGGTCGGCCTCGCTCAGCTTCGCGAGGACGTCGGTGATGATAACCTTCGCCTCGGCCGCGTCGCGCACGGCGGCGCCGTGCGGCCCGTCGAGCACCTCGCGTGGCACGCCGGAGAGGTCGGGCGGCGGGAGGCGCGGGGGTTCACTCATGCGGGTGGCGGCACGCGGCACGCCCGGCGATGCGTCGGCGCGCTCCGGCAGCGGCTGACGCTGGAAGAGCCGCCGCAGCGGGATGCCGTCGATCCAGAGCGCGCCGAAGCGCGACGCGAGTCCGATGGACATGCCGATCGCCGGGAAGATCACCCAAGGGAAGTGCGGCGACGTCATCGCGTTGATGACGGCGAGGAAGCCGAGCGTGGTGACGGTGCCGACGAGGCTGCGTTGCACGCGGCGGATGCGATCCTCGGGCGAAAGCGCGAGCTCCGCCTGCTCCCGCGCGAGGCGCCGCCCGCGGCGCCCGCCGATCGACACGCCGACGACGATGTCGCGCGCGAGCTCGTGCGCCTCGTCGCGGATCGCGCGCCGGTCTTCCTTGATGCGCTCGCGCCAGGCGCGCTGCTGCTCGCGCCATTCGCGCAGCGCCTCGCGTCCGTACTCGCGCGTGTCGGCGCGGAACATCCAATTCGGCGGCAGGTTGGGCGCGCGCGGGAACTCGGGGAGCCGCGCGTTCGGCGGCGCATCGCCCTCCGCGGCACGCGCGTCGTGGAGCGTGCCCGGTGGGATGAGCCGCATCTTCGAGAGCAGGTGGTCGGCGGCGTGGAGCCCGGCGTCGGCGCCGAACGCGGCGGCTTCGCCGATCGGGTCGCGGCGCACGTCGTCGAGGAGCCCCGAGGCGATCCCTCTCCGGTCCGCGTCGACGACGCCCGCCGTCGGCGGGTGGGCGCGCGAGACGGGGCCGTCGGGGGCGTCGGCGGCGAGGGCATCGCGGAAGGCGAGCGCGTCGGGCCACCGCTCGCCCCGTCCCTTGGACATCGCGCGCTCGATGGCGTACACGAGGTTGGCGGGGAGGTCGGGACGGAGCGTGGCGAGCGGGCGCGGCCGTTCGCTGATGTGCTTCATCAGCATCGACGGCGTGTTGTTCGCCTGGAACGGCAACTCACCGGCGAGCATCTGCCAGCCGACGACGCCGAGCGCGTAGATGTCGGAGCGGCCGTCGACCTCGCGCTCGCCCATGGCCTGCTCGGGACTCATGTACGCCGGCGTGCCGACGGCGATCCCGGTGACGGTGAGCTTCTGGTCGCCCTCGGCGGCGCGGGCGATGCCGAAGTCGGTGACGACGGCGCGTCCGCTCTCGCGGTCGATGAGGATGTTGTCGGGCTTCACGTCGCGGTGCACCACCTGGCGGGCGTGCGCGTAGGCGAGCGCGTCGGCCACCTCGCGCAACACGCGGCGCACCGTCGCCACGTCGGGGCGCGGTTCGCGGTGCAGCTGCTGCGCGAGCGTCTCCCCCTCGACGAGCCCCATCGCGAAGTACACGACGCCTTCGTGGTCGTCGACGGCGTAGATGGGGACGATGTTCGGGTGCGAGAGCTGCGCGGCCATCTGCGCCTCGCGCAGGAACCGCCGCTTCACGTCGTCGCGGAAGGCGAGCTCGGGGGGGAGCACCTTGAGGGCGACGCGCCGGCGCAGGCGCACGTCGCGGGCGCGGTAGACCACCGCCATGCCGCCGCGCCCGATCTCGTCCTCGATGGTGAACAGCGCGCCGACCGCCTGCTCCACCCGCTGGCGGAGCACGTCGCTCTCGCTCACGGTCGGCCGGACGAGGGACGACGCGCGTCCCCGGGCCTCGCACTGATGCGGGAGAGTTCGTCGGCGACGTACACGGCCTCGTCGACGTCACGGGCGAGCGCCAGCGCCTGCTCGGCGACCGACGTCACCTGTTGCCACGACTGGCTCCCCGTCTTGAGTCGCAGCATCTCGAAGCGGATGTTCTGCAGCGCGAGCGCGCACTCCTCGAGCTTGCCAGCGTAGCCGTCGCGGCGGCGCAGCAGCTCGGCGACCGTGCGGCGCTGCCGCTTGAGCGTGGCGAGCCGGCGCACGCGCTCCTCGCTGGCCGCGCGGTCGAGCGGGTTCGCCTGCGACTCGAGCACGGCGATCTCCTTGTCGATCGCGTCGGCGCTCGACGCGCTGCCGCCGCGTTCGAGCTCGCGCAGCGTCTGGGCGAGCGTCACGACCGACTCGGCGAGCTTCGACGCCGTCTGCGGCACGTCGACCACGCGCTGCTGTTCGCCGCGCGGCAGCGACAGCACGAGACGCGAGATCTCGTCGCGGTCGACGAGCGCCTGGCGCGCCCGCGCCGCGAACGGCCCCGTGCCAAGCGCCCCGGCGTCGGCGGCGGTGAGCAGCCGTGGCGCGGCCGTGCCGCTGCTCGGGCTGAACATCGACGGCGCGCCGATGCGGCGGCGATGGCGTTCCCGCACTTCGACGCGCTTCTGCGAGTTCCACAGCGCCTGCACGTTGTCGAACAGCTCGCTGACGACGTCGAGGAAGAGGCGGTCGCGCGGCTGCCGGAACACGTCGTGCCAGCTGTAGCCGTCGCTCCACAGCCGTGCGTACCGGTAGGCCACGTAGACGGCCCAGAGGCTCACGATGCCGAGGAAGCCCGACGAGATATTGAGGATCGCCATGAGCACCGACACGCTGCCGACGGCGATGAACGGATAGAGCCGCTTGCGGAACAGCACGACCTCGGGCGCTTCCCACCGTGAGCGGTCGTCGGTGGTCGGCACGTAGTCGGCGACCGGATCCTGCGTGCCGCCGCCGTATCCGGTGGTCGCCGAGTAGGTGGCGATCGGCTCCGGCGCCTGGGGACGCACGGCGGGGAGCGCCGGCACGTCGCCCGACTCGAGCGCCGTGACGAGCGCCTGCGCGCTCGGGAAGCGGTCGTCGGGGTTCTTCTCGAGGCAGAGCATCACGGCGCGCGCCAGGTCGGCGGGCACGTCGCCGGAGCGCTGCTCGATGGGCACCGGCCGCTCGGAAAGATGCTTCACGAGGAGCGCGGGGGTGCTGTTCGCGTTGAACGGCAGGTCGCCGCACAGCATCTGGTAGGCGACGACGCCCAGCGAGTAGAGGTCGCTGCGGCCGTCGAGATCGCGGTCCCCCGCCGACTGCTCCGGACTCATGAACGCTGGCGTGCCGATGGCGATCCCCGTCGCGGTGAGGCGCGCGTCGCCGTCGGAGATGGCGCGCGCGATGCCGAAATCGGTCACCATCGGGCGGCCGTTCTGCGAGTCGAGGAGGATGTTGTCGGGTTTGATGTCGCGGTGGACGACGCCGTGCCCGTGGGCGTAGGCGAGGGCGTCGGCGACGTCGCGCAGGATGCGGCGCGCTTCGGTCGAGCCGAGCGCCCCCTGGTCGTGGATGCGCTTCGCGAGGTTGTCGCCGTCGACGAACGCCATCACGAAGTAGACGAGCCCGTCCTTCTCGTCGACGGAGTAGATGGGGACGATGTTCGGATGCGAGAGCTGCGCCGCGGTCTCGGCCTCGCGCAGGAAGCGCGAGCGGATCTCCGAGCGGAAGGCGAGCTCCGGCGGGAGCAGCTTGATGGCGACGGGGCGCTTGAGGCGCGCGTCGCGGGCGCGGTAGACGATGCCCATCCCGCCGCGCCCGATCTCGCGATCGAGTTCGTACGTGGGGGACAGCACGCGCTGGACGTGCGAGCGTAACTCGGCGTCCGACTGCGTGATCTGAGGCTCGTCCACGGGTGGGGGTTCGGGGCTGGCGGGTGAGTCCAACATACAGCGAACTGACAAGACGAGGAATCTGGCCCAAACACCGGGAGACCGGAACCACCGCGCTCCCCGGGATGGGACCGTCCGGGGGCCCGGAAGGTTGCCCCCGGATCGAGGTGCGGTCCGGACCGGTTTCCCGAACTGTCAGTCCCTACGTCACCGAGGCAGTGAAAAGTTGCACAACACGCCAGGATGTCGTAAAACAGGGGGAACGTCCCTTGCCGTGTATGGATCGGTGAACGGGTCTGGAGGTACCAGTCAGCAGACCCCCTTTGCCGGCGACGGCGGGCAGGAGAGAAGGCAGGCATGAGCACTCGACAGACGCTTCCGGTACTTCCGCTCCGCGGAACGGTGATCTTCCCCGGGCTGACCGCGCCGATCGCGGCCGGGCGCCCGGGCACACTCCGCGCGATCGAGACGGCGCTCAAGGGCGACCGCCTCGTGTTCGCGGTGGCCCAGCGCGACAACTCCGACGAACCGACGCCCGACATCCTCTACTCGATGGGGGTGATCGCCCGCATCGGGCAGGTGCAGCGCGGGCTCGGCGGCGTGCAGTTGCTGCTGCAGGGCGAGCAGCGAGCGACGTCGCTGCAATACACGCAGAGTGATGGCTTCCTGTCGTCGGTGATCATGAACACCGACGAGTTGCAGCCGATCGACGAGAAGGATCCGGCGTTCGAGGCGCTCCACAAGGAGATCCGCGAGCGGGCCGCCGAGTTGGGCGAGCGGCGGGGCCTCCCCGAGGAGGTCGTGCACCAGGTGCTCGACTCCGTGACCGAGCCGGGCAAGTTCGCCGACCTCGTGGCCGGCTATCTCGAGCTGACGGTGCCGGAGAAGCAGGGGCTGCTCGAGACGCTCAGCGTCGAGGAGCGGCTGCGCCGCGTGCTCGTGCACGTGCAGCGGCAGATCTCGCTGCTCGAGGCGCAGGAGGAGATCAAGTCGCAGGTGCAGGAGGAACTGGGCGAGCGCCAGCGCGAGATGTTCCTGCGCGAGCAGATGAAGGCGATCCAGAAGGAGCTCGGCGACGACGACCAGAGCAAGGAGATCGAGGAGCTCCGCGAGAAGCTGAACAAGCTCGAACTCCCCAAGGAGGCGCGCCAGGAGGTCGAACGCGAGCTGGGCCGGCTCGAACGGTCGGGGCGCGAGTCGATGGAGGCGCAGGTGATCCGCACGTACCTCGAGTGGATCGCCGAGCTGCCGTGGAACAAGCGGTCGGACGACCAGCTCGACCTCAAGCACGCCGTGGACGTGCTCGATGAGGACCACTACGGGCTCAAGGACGTGAAGGACCGCGTGCTCGAGTTCCTCGCCGTGCGCCAGTTGCGCGCGCAGCAGATGACCGAGGTGATCGAGACGACGGGGGAGTTCCCGGTCGCGAAGCTGAAGGAGCCGAAGGAGAACGCCACGCCGGCGCTGAAGCGCGGCGAGGAGGATCCGTCGCGGCAGATCACCGACCACAAGGAAGCGAAGGCGCGCGCCATGGCGAAGGGGCCGATCCTCCTCTTCGTCGGTCCGCCGGGGGTGGGCAAGACGTCGATCGCGAAGTCGATCGCGCGCGCGCTCGGCCGGCAATACGTGCGCGTCGCGCTCGGTGGCGCGCGGGATGAAGCGGACATCCGCGGGCACCGGCGCACGTACGTGGGCGCCATGCCCGGGCGCGTCGTGCAGGGGATGAAGCAGGCAGGGACGAAGAACCCGGTCTTCCTGCTCGACGAAGTCGACAAGCTGGGGGTCAGCTTCCAGGGGGATCCGTCGAGCGCGCTGCTCGAGGTGCTCGATCCCGCGCAGAACGACACGTTCACGGACCACTATCTCGGGGTGCCCTTCGACCTCTCCGAGGTGCTCTTCATCGCCACCGCGAACTTCATCCAGAACATCCCGGGGCCGCTGCTCGACCGCATGGAGGTGGTGGATTTCGCGGGCTACACCGAGCGCGAGAAGATGGAGATCGCGAAGAAGTACCTGGTGCCGCGCCAGCTCGAGGAGAACGGCCTCGCCGCGAAGGGCGTCACGTTCACCGACGAGGCGCTGATGTCGGTGGTGTCGAAGTACACGCGCGAGAGCGGCGTGCGGCAGCTCGAACGCGAGGTGGGCGCGATCGCGCGCAAGGTGGCGCGGCGCATCGCCTCGGGAGCGGAGCACACGACGATCGAGAAGGACGGCGTGCTCACGGCCGACGACGTGCGCGAGCTGCTCGGGCGGCCGAAGGTGCACCCCGAGAAGGCGAACGCGCAGAACGAAGTCGGCATCGCGACGGGGATGTTCTACACCCCGATGGGCGGCGACATCATGTTCGTCGAGGCGTCGACGCGGCGGCTCGAGATGGCGCCGAGCGACGACGGCAAGACGGGGGGCGGCGGCGCGGTGTCGCTCATCCTCACCGGACAGCTCGGCGACGTGATGAAGGAGTCGGCGCGCGCGGCGTTCACCTACGTGACGAACAACGCGGCGAAGCTGGGCATCAACCGCTCGCGGCTCGGCGCGGTGGAGACGCACATCCACGTGCCGGCGGGGGCGATCCCGAAGGACGGGCCGAGCGCCGGCGTGGCGATCGCCATCGCGCTGGCGAGCGAGATGAGCGGCCGTCCCGTGCGGAAGGACATCGCGATGACCGGCGAGATCACGCTGCGCGGCCGCGTGCTGCCGATCGGCGGGGTGAAGGAGAAGGTGCTCGGCGCGCTCCGGGCCGGCATCACGACGATCATCCTGCCGAAGGACAACGAGGCCGACATCGAGGACGTGCCCGAGGAGGCGCGCGCGAAGCTCACGTTCCACACGGCGGAGACGCTCGAGGACGTGCTGAAGCTCGCGCTCGTGCCCGAGACGGCGAGCGAGCCGCAGCTCGCCGTGGTGTGATCTAGCAGGGCTTCTTCCTGATGGGGGTCGCGGCCCCCGTCTTCTCGTCGATCACGACGGATGGCTTGATGACGCTGTCGCGCAGCTCCCCGGGCGCGGCAGCGTTCTTCATGTCCGCCGCCGCCTTCACGCTCGGCGTCGCGGGCACGCCGGGCGCGCGCGCGCTGCTGGCCGAGTCGGCGGGACGCGCCGCTTCGGGGGCCCCCGCCGGTGCCGGCGTCGAGGCAGCCGGCGCCGACTGGTCGGCCGGCTTCTGCTCGCCGCCACAAGCGGCGGCGAGCAGCGCCAGCGCGGCGCACACGCGCGAGGCGCGCATCAGTACCTCACGATGCGCGTGGCGCGGCCAGCGTGGTCGATCGACCACGTGGGACGCACGATCTCGTCGTTCCAGTCGGCGGGGAGCCCCATCCCCTGCGCGGCGCGCAGGGCCTGCAGGCTCGCGATCGCCGCCGATGGGATCGAGTACGCATCGGCGACGTTGAGGTTCACGGTATAGCCCATGTCGCCGACCGAGGCGATCGTCATTGCGCTGAGCGGGTTCGGCGGGGTGTTGATGACTGGCGTCATCAACTCGTTGAAGAACATCGACTCGCGCCAGTGCGAGTCGTCGCTTCCCGCGCCCCGGCCATGTTCCAGCGGGATCCTCGGAGAGCACTTGGCCGCCGAGCCGCCGGGCAGCGCCAGACACGCAGCGATCGCCTTCGCCCCCGTGAAGCCCGTGCTGTCGGTGCCCGCGTTGACGATGAGGTTGATCGCCGCCTGGTCCCAGAGCGATCCGAAGCCCAGCACGTGGAGCATCTCGTGCGTGACGACGTCGTTGAGGATGCCATTGGCGATCATCGTCTGCATGTAGGTGGTGCTGAACTTCATGACGCCGACGATCGTCAGTCGCGTCGTACTGCGGATGCCGCAGGGCCCCGCCTGACCGAGGATGTTGTTCCCGAGCGTGCCGACGGTCGCGTAGATGACGAGTCCGCTGATCGTCTCGGTGAGGCTTCCGACTCCGGTGGTCTGGCACTGCGTGTCGACGTTGAACGGTGAGTTCGCGAGGTTCACCGACGAGAGCTGCCCCGTCGACATCGCCGTGATGCGGGCGACCGCGGTCTGGAACGCCGCCTGGATGTTCGGGTCGGGGGTGCCGCCGTAGAAGCGCACGTCGATCGTGTACGCCGTCGCGATCGTCGCCGGGACGTTCGTCGACGCCGCCCCCGACGTCGCCGTGAGCGTCTGCGGCACGTTGGTGCGCCCCATCGTCCACGTGGGCGCCGTCGCGCTGCCGGATGCATCGGTCGTCGCGGTCGCGCTCCCGCTGAGCGAGCCGCCGCCGGCGGTCACGGTGAACGACACCGGCTGGCCGGCGACGCCGTTGGAGTACTGGTCGGTGACCTTCACGACGACGGGGGCGGCGAGACTCGCGAGGGCCGCGGCCGATTGGCTCCCGCCGCTCACCACCACGATCTTGCTCGGCGGTCCCGCCGTGCCGTTCGCGGTGATCGTCAGCGGCGGCAGCCCGCTCACGGTGACGGTGAGCGTGTTCGGCCCCGCCGTCGTGCCCAACGTCCACGTACCGACGGATGTCGCGCTCGCCGACGTCTTCACCGGCGCGCCGACGAGCGACCCGCCTCCGCCCGAGACGACGATCGTCACGCCCACGTTCGCCATCGCGTTGCCGTTCGCGTCCTTCACGACGAACGTCGGCGCGGTGGTGAGTGCCGTGCCGACGGTGGCCGAGGGGACGGTGCTCACGGCGTTCTCGACGCTGACCGGTTTCACCGGTGCCGTCGAGTCCTTGCTGCACGCGGCGACGAGGACCGACAACACGAGAGCGGAACGGCGAGCGACTGACATCATCATCGACTCCGACGGTGTGGGGATGCGACGCGGCAACGACGACCCTTCAAGATCCGACACGGGCCAACGCCAGGCCGCCGAGGCGGCCGAGCGTGGCGAGATACGCCCGCTCATCGTCACCGAACGTCCGCTGGGCCGCGAACGCGAGAAGGAGAACGCCGTGCACGCCATCGCTGGCCGTGAGCGGCGCCGCGACGAACGCGCCGTCGCTCGTGCCGGTACCGGAGAAACTCCCGAGCGACGGGAACAGCTTCGCGCGCTCGGTGGCTGACTCAATTACTACGGGTTCGGCGGCCTGTTCCGCCTGGGCGATCGGCGCGACGAGGTCGGCGGCGAGCATCGCCCCGTCGCGCAGCCCGGGGACGGCGTCGCCCAGCGAGCGGAGCACGAGATAGCCGTCGCCGCGGCGCTGGACGACGACGCCGAGGCTGGCGACGAGCGGCGGCGCCCCCTTCTGCAGGAGCAGCTGCGCGACCTCCTCGGCGGAGAGCGGCACTTGGAGGGCATGCACGATCTGTTCGAGGCGCCGCAACCGGTCGCCGGCGTGCCGGGCCGATTCCGCCTGCGTGATCTGCAGCTCGGGCGACAGCAGGAGGGCGCGCGACATGCGCTCGGTGAGGCGGCGGGCGACGCTCGGTCGCGCCGGTTGCACGGCGATGAGCGCGAGCACGAGCGAGAAGAGCGTGCCGATGAGGATGAGGCGACGCGCGCTGCGTCCTGTCGTCGTCATCGTGCGCATGCGGTCGCCGAGCACGCGCATCTCCTCGTCGCGCATGCGGCTGGCGATGGGGCCGGCGCCGCCGCGCGATCGCACGGCGGTCTCGCTGCTGAGCAACTTCTCGGCGGCGTCACGCCCCGCCCGCCGGCGCGTCGCGACGGCGGCGCGCACGTCGCGGAAGCGCACGGAGATGAGGGGCCCCAACTGGTCGAGGTTCCGGCGCTGCTCCGGGTCATCCTCGGTGAGGGTGCGCAGCGAGTCGAGCGCGTATTCCACGTCGTTCTGCGCCTCGTCGAGCCCCTCGAGGAACGATTCCGCCCCCGTGGAGATGTACCCACGCTGCGCATTCTCGGCGTCGAGCGTGCGCGTGACGACCCGATCGAGCTTCGCGATCGCGGCGTTCGTGTTGGCGACGGCCTGCTCGCTCCCGATCATCTGGCGGATGCCGAGGAAGGTGGTCAGTCCCACGATCGCGAGCACCGCGAGCGCGATGCCGGTGCCGACGCTGAGCTTCTGGACGGGAGAGAACGACATCGCGGGCACCGGTGGTTAGAACGGGATCGGGCCGAGCCGGAACAGCCGGCGCGCATCCACGCGGAGGGCGGCGGGTTCGGTACCTGGGAGAAAGTACTCCGAATAGCGTCGTTCGACAGGAGTGGTGGCGTCGGCGAGGCGTCCCGTGTCGCGATCGAGTTCGGCGGTTACCAGATCGGGCGGCGGCGACCAGGTGGCGGACGGATGGGTATACCCCGCCCGGGCGAGCATCTGGCCGAATATGGGCGCGGCGAGCGTGCCGCCGGCGATGCCGTGTTCGGCGATGGGGCGCGGGCGGTCGAGCCCCAACCAGACGCCGGCGACGATGTCGGGGGTGATGCCGACGAACCAGACGTCGGTGTTGTCGTTGGTCGTGCCCGTCTTGCCGGCCACGGGCACGTCGCGCGGGAGATAGCGGCGCACGGCGGTGGCGGTGCCGCGTTCGACGACGTCGCGCATCATGTCCCGTACGATGAACGCGGTCGCCGGATCGACCGCCGGCGGCCGGGTGCGGATCTCCTGCCCCCACACCGTGCGTCCGGCGCGATCCTCGATGCGATACACGAAACGCGGTTCGACCGGTGTGCCGAGGTTCGCGAACGCGGTGTAGGCCGCCACGAATTCGATGGGATGCACTTCCGACGCGCCGATCGCGCTCGACGGATACGGACGGATGGGCGACGTGATGCCGAAGCGCTGGGCGAGCGCGATGACCGAATCGGCGCCCTCGCGCAACCAGAGCTGCACGGCGACCGGGTTGCGCGAGCGCGTCAGCGCCTGCCGCAGCGTGATGTCGCCGAGGAATTCTCCGTCGTCGTTGCGCGGCCGGTAGAGCGTGCCGTCGGCCTGCCGGATCTCGAGCGAGGTGTCGGGGACGATCGCATTCGCGGGGATCGAGTCGAGGATGGCGCGCGCGTACACGAACGGCTTGAAGCTCGAGCCCGGCTGCCGCGACGCGTTCACGGCGCGGTCGAAGGGCGATTCCTGGTAATTGCGCCCGCCGACGAGCGCGCGGACGTCGCCCGTGCTCGGGTCGATGGCCACGACGGCACCCTGGAGGTAGTCGGTACTCCCTTTCGGGTGACGGGCGTACGTCGGATTGCCGTAGCCGGGACGAGCCTCGACGGCGGCGGTCCCCTCGGCGAGCGACTGCACGGCGGCGCGCTGCAGCGCGGGGTCGAGCGTGGTGTAGATCCGGAAGCCGCCCAGTGACACGGGGACGCCGGCACGCTCGGCCTGCGCGCGCACGACGTCGAGGAAGTACGGCGACGGCGCCGACATCCCGCTCCCGGGCGCGGTGACGATCGGCTGGGCCTTCGCCGCGTCCGCCTCGGCGCGGGTGATGTACTTCTGTTCCACCATCAGCTCGAGGATGGCGTCGCGCCGGTTCTTGTTTCGGGCCGGGTACTTCGCCGGATCGTAGATCGCCGGTCCCTTGGGGAGTGCCGCGAGCGAAGCCGCCTCGGCGATCGAGAGTCGGGCGGCCGTCTTTCCGAAATAGTGGCGGGCCGCCGCTTCGACGCCGTACCAGCCGTGCCCGAAGTCGACCTGGTTGAGGAACGCCTCGAGGATCTGTTCCTTGTTGTAGTGGCGCTCCATCTCTCGCGCGGCCGCCTGTTCGCGGAGCTTGCGGGGCACGCCGGCGAGCCCCCGCTCGCGACGGTCGATGAGGTCGGGGTGCATGTTGCCGACGAGCAGCTGCGTGATGGTGCTCGCGCCCCGCGACGCCCCGAGCAGGTTGTCCTTGATCGCGCCGGCGATGCCGACGACGTCGACGCCGTTGTGCTGGTAGAAGCGCTTGTCCTCCACGGCGATGAAGGCCTGCGGGAGGTACCTCGGCAGCGTCCTGACCGGCACGCTCGTGCGCCATTGCTTCCCGATCTCGCCGATCAGCGATCCGTCGCGGGCGTAGACGAGCGACGACTGCGGCGGGGTGATGATCTGCCAGGCCTCGCCGGTCGGATGCGGTGGCGCGGCGGCGGGTCGCTGTGCGGCGGCGGCCGGCGGGGTGACGGCGAGGGCGGCCGCGAGGAGGAGCGCGCGGATTCGAGGGGAGCGGCGGGGCATCGGTCCCGAATTGTACCCCGGACGGCGTTGCCCGGCACACCCCGCGGGTGCGACCTTTAACGGATGTCGCTCTTGCACCTCGCCATCGCCCAGTTCCGTCCCCGAAAGGGCGACGTGGCCGGCAACTTCCGGCGCGTGGGCGAAGTGGTGGCCCAGGCCGCCGCGCTCGATCCGCGTCCGCACGTGGTGCAGTTCGCCGAGACGGTGCTCTCCGGCTACTTCGTGGAGGGGGCGGTGCGCGAGGTGGCGCTCACCGCCGACGATGTCGCACGGCGGCTCAACGACGCGTACCTGGCGGCCTCGGGTGGCGGAGCGCAGATCGACGTGATCATCGGCTTTTACGAGCGCCACGGCGGGAACCTCCACAACGCGGCGATGTACGTGCGCCTCGGCGACGCGCCGCAGATCGTGCACGTGCACCGCAAGAACTTCCTCCCGACATACGGAATGTTCGACGAGGAGCGGTTCGTCGAGCGGGGCTATGGCGTGCAGGCGTTCGACACTCCGTGGGGGCGCGCGGCGATGCTGGTGTGCGAGGATGCCTGGCACTCGCTCACCGGGCTCATCGCGGCGCTCGATGGCGCGCAGGTGGTGTTCGTGTCGTCGGCGGCGCCGGCGCGCGGCACCAACGAGCCGGTCGACGGCGTGTCGATGCCGGGCACCGTCGCGCGCTGGGACCGCCTGATCCGCGACATCGCCGAGGAGCACGGCGTGTTCGTGACGCTGGCGAACCTGGTGGGGAGCGAAGGCGGGAAGATGTTCCAGGGCTCCAGCTGCGTCATGGGACCCAAGGGGGATACGCGGAGCCGCGCTCCCCTCTGGGACGAGGCGCTGCTCACGGCGTCGGTGGACCTGGACGACATCACGCGCACGCGCGCCGAGTCGCCGCTGCTCTCCGACGTGCAGGCGCAGCTTCCCGGCCTCCAGGCCGAGTTGGAGCGCGCCGGGGCGCGACGCGCGCCGGCGGCGCCGGTGACGCCGGTGCCCGCCGTGCGACCGGCGAGCGGTGCGGCGCCTCGGCCGGCCGCGGCGCCGGAGGCGCTGCCCCTCGTCCAGGGCGGCGACCGGTCGCGCGGCACGCCACCGCCACTCGAGATCGACGCGGCGCTGGTCGAGTCGTGGCTCGTCGCCTTCCTGCGCGACGAGTTCGCGCGGCGCGGCTTCACCAAGGCGGTCGTCGGCCTCTCCGGCGGGGTGGACTCGGCCGTCGTGGCCGCGCTCGCGGCACGTGCCCTCGGGCCCGCGAACGTGATCGCGGTGCGGATGCCGTATCGCACCTCGAGCCCGGACTCGCTCGCCCACGCGCAGCTCGTCATCGATCAGCTGGGGATCGCGTCGCGCACGGTCGACATCAGCGGGGCCGTCGACGGCTATCTCGCGCACGAGCCCGACGCCGACGCGGCGCGGCGCGGCAACGTGATGGCGAGGATGCGGATGATCGTCCTCTTCGACCTCTCCGCCAAGCACGCCGCGCTGCCGCTCGGGACGGGCAACAAGAGCGAGCGGCTCCTCGGCTATTTCACCTGGCACGCCGACGACTCCCCGCCGGTGAACGCGATCGGCGACCTCTTCAAGACGCAGGTGTGGGCGCTCGCCCGGCACCTGGGCGTTGCACAGGCGATCGTCGAGAAGCCGGCGAGCGCCGACCTGGTGCAGGGGCAGACCGACGAGGGGGACTTCGGGATCAGCTACGGGCGCGCCGACCAGATCCTGAATTGGCTGCTGAGCGGGTACACGTCGGCGGAGTTGGCGTCGCGCGGGTTCGACGCCGCCGAGGTGGAACTCGTGCGCAAGCGGCTCGACGGCACGCACTGGAAGCGGAAGCTGCCGACGGTGGCGATGGTGAGCGGCACGGCGATCGGGGAGTCGTACCTGAGGCCGGTCGACTACTGAAGCCGTCGACGGTCGACCGTCGACCCGCCGTTGCTCTCGCCGCAAGAATCGGATTGAGTGTGCCCCGCTCCTCCCGTAGCCTTCGGTCGTCACCAACCACGAGTCCCGCATGACGACCGACCCCATGATCACCGACTACGCGCGCATCGAGCGCGCGATCCGCTATCTCGACGCGCGGCGCGACGCGCAGCCGGCGCTCGCCGAGGTGGCGCGGCACGTGGGACTCAGCGAGGCGCACTTCCAGAAGCTGTTCACGCGCTGGGCCGGGATCAGCCCGAAGCGGTTCCTGCAGCATCGCACGGCGGAGGTCGTGAAGCGGTTGCTGCGCGAGCAGCGGAGCGTGCTCGACGCGAGCTACGAGGCCGGATTGTCGGGTCCGTCGCGGCTGCACGACCTCATCGTGAACGCCGAAGCGGTGACGCCGGGGGAATACCAGCGCGCCGGCGAGGGGGTCGAGGTGCGGTATGGCTTCCACCCGTCGCCGTTCGGCGAGTGCCTCGTGGCGGTGACGGCGCGTGGCATCTGCCACCTTGCGTTCGTGCATCCCGTGTCGCGGCGCGATGCGTTGGAGCGGCTGCGTCACGATTGGCCGCGGGCGACGCTCGTCGCCGATCAGGCGGCGACGCGCCGCGCGGCGATGCAGGCATTCCCGCGCCCCGGCAGCGCCGCCACGGCCGCGCTGTCGCTGCACGTGAAGGGGACGAACTTCCAGCTCAAGGTGTGGGACGCGCTGCTCAGAGTGCCGGATGGCGATGTGACGACGTACGGTGGCATCGCGGCGGCGATCGGCGACCCGAAGGCGTCACGCGCCGTCGGCGGCGCGGTGGGGAGCAATCCGATCAGCTGGCTGATCCCATGCCATCGCGTGATCCGTTCGACGGGCGAACTGGGCGGCTACGCGTGGGGGCCGGAGCGGAAGCGGGTGATGCTGGCCCTTGAGACCACGCGTCGACCGCGCCCGGACGGCGCGGTGGCGCCCGTCGACCGGTCGCGCCGGACGGCGTGAGGGAGCGTTCAGTCGCCCTGCTTACGCCGCCTGTGCGCAGGCCAGCGACACCGCCCGTCGCGCCCCGCGCTTGAACGTGCGGTGCACCGCCCGCGCGTAGCGCATGAAGTTCGCCCCCGCCCACGGGTAGCGGGCGAAGAACTCGTTCGGCAGCAGCGAGCCCTTGAGCTGATTGCACCCCTGGCAGGCGGCGACGAGGTTGCCGGGGTCGTGCGTTCCGCCGCGGCTCAGCGGATACACGTGGTCGAGCGTGGCGATGTCTAGTCCGAGCGAGGTTCCGCAGTAGACGCAACGCCGAGCGCAATCGCGGAAAGTGGTGCGCTTGACGTTCCGCTTGTGCTGGTGGGCGAGCACGCGACGATGGTTGCGGGCCAGACCACGGGGCGCACGGGGCAATGCGGTGCGGTGGACGCTCCGGTGAGACATGACACCTCGCCGAAAAGGCCTGGAACGGCGACACCCCGCGACGGGAGCGTGATCCCGTGCGGGGTGGCGATGATGGGGCGGAGGCTCCAGCCGGCGGTCGCGGAACGCGATCGCGGCGGATGTTCCTGGACGGATGGTCCGTGCAATACGGCCATTTGCCTCCGGGACGAGGGCGCGCCGAGGGGGCGCGCGCCTTCCATCTGATGGACGACGGTATGAGTGCAACGCAACGCGGCGTCGCGCAAGACCCCGCGGATGGCGAATGCACCGCCGATCGCGCCCGCGATGGACGCCGGCGCCGCGACTCAAGTTCGCCCGGCATTCTCCGACACTCTGGTGTGTAGGACCATGACACCCGAGCTCGCTCACGGGCCATCCCGACCTGAGACTCCGTGCGCCGCGCGCGGGGTCGAGCCACGACAATGCCTGAGACCACCCTCGACGTATTGGCACTCCAGTTGATGCAACTCGACCCGGCGGACGACGCCGGCGTGTCGGAGTTCGTGGCCGGCGTGCGGGCGCATGTCGCCGCGCGAGGCGAGGCTGGTGGCACGCCGGCACTGGTCGCGCTCGCGGGGACGGTCGACCTGCTCGAGCGCGTGCCGGTGGCGCAGCGCGGGATCCTGCTCGGCGAAGCGGGCCGTTACATCGAGCGCGCCATGGGCGAGGCGAGCGGCACGGTCCCCGTGGCCGAAGCGGCCTTCGACGAGGGGGCGCTCCCGCCCGACACCGACGTCGACCTGCTGCGTGACTTCATCGCCGAGAGCCGTGACATCCTCACGGGCGCCGAGGCGGCGCTGCTCGAGCTGGAGTCGAACCCGGCCGACGACGAGTCGGTGAACACGGTCTTCCGCGCCTTCCATACGATCAAGGGGACGGCGGCGTTCCTCGGGCTCGGTGGTCTCTCGGCGTTCGCGCACCACGCGGAGTCGCTGCTCTCGCTCGTCCGCGACAAGGAGATCCCGTACAACAGCCGGTGCGCGGACCTGTCGTTGCGGTCGAGCGACATGCTGAAGGCCTTCCTCGATTCGGTGGAGGCGGCGATCGACGGCAGCCGGCTGGTGCCACCGGTCGGCGCCGACGTGCTGACCTCGGAGCTCGAGCGCGCCGCGGCGGGGGAGATCTTCGAGGAGAGCGTCGTCGAGACGACGGTCATCGAGGTCGACGTCATCACGGTGGCGGCCGCCGGGAGCGCGGGGGACGCGGCGGGCGCCGCCGCGATGGCGGAGGCGATGGCCTCGGTGGTCGCGGCGACGGCAGTGCGTGAGGCGGCGACCGGTCCGACGAGCGGCAAGGCGAAGCACGAGGCCGAGTTGTCGGTCCGCGTGCGCACCGACCGTCTCGACCGCCTCATCGACATGGTGGGCGAGCTGGTGATCGCGCAGTCGATGATCGCCGGCGACACCGGGGTGTCGCAGATCAAGAACCAGGCGCTGGCGCGGAAGATCACGCACGCCGGCAAGATCGTGCGCGACCTGCAGGACCTCTCGATGTCGATGCGGATGGTCCCGCTGAAGGGGACGTTCCAGAAGCTGACCCGCCTGGTGCGCGACCTCGCGCAGAAGAACGGCAAGGCGGTGGAGTTCGTGACGAACGGCGACGACACCGAGATCGACCGCAACATGGTGGACGCGATCGCCGACCCGCTCGTGCACATGGTGCGCAACTCGCTCGACCACGGGCTCGAGCCGCGCGACGAGCGGCAGGCGAGCGGCAAGCGGCCGCAGGGGACGCTGAAGCTGTCGGCGTTCCACCAGGGCGGGCACGTGGTGGTGGAGTTGAAGGACGACGGCCGCGGGTTGAACCGCGAGAAGATCGTCGCGAAGGCGATCGCGCGGGGGCTCATCGAGAGCGAGAAGGGGATGTCGGACGGCGACGTCTGGCAGCTCATCTTCGCCCCGGGCTTCTCGACGGCCGACAAGATCACCGACGTCTCCGGACGCGGCGTGGGGATGGACGTCGTGAAGCGGAACGTCGAGCAGATCCGGGGGCGCATCGACATCGCCTCGGAGAAGGGGCTCGGGACGACGATCACGCTGCGGCTGCCGCTGACCCTCGCGATCACCGATGGCATGCTCGTGCGGGTCGGCGACGAGCGGTACATCGTGCCGACCATCAACATCCAACTGTCGTTCCGTCCCGCGACCGACTCGCTCTACACGGTGACCGGGCGGGGCGAGATGGTGCTGCTGCGCGAGTCGACGATCCCGATCGTGCGGCTGCACCGGCTCTTCGGCATCGCGGGCGCGGCGGAGCGCCCCGAGGAAGCCCTGCTGATGCTCGTCGGCGACGGCGAGCGGCAGTGCGCGATCCTCGTCGACGAACTGCTGGGCCAGCACCAGGTGGTGGCGAAGTCGCTCGGCCGCGGGCTCGGCACGGTGCCGGGCGTCTCGGGCGGCGCGATCCTGGGGGACGGCCGTGTGGGGCTGATCCTCGACGTCGCCCAGATCATCCAACTCGGCCGCACGGCGGGCAACGACGACGTGACCCCCGCGGCCCCCGATCGCCGATCGGTCGCCTGATCCTCTTCCCGTTCCTCCACGTTCCCGGATCCCTGCCATGAACAGACTCACGGTTCGCCAGACCCTCCTCAGCATCGCCATCGGCACGAGCGTCGTGCTGGTGCTCCTCGGTGGCATCGCCTGGGCGCAGTTGCGCACGGCGGGCGCGAAGGCGTCCGACCTCGCGGCCGTGACGAGCATCGAGCAGAGCGTCTCGAACGCCGACAAGGCACACGACGGCATCCGCGGCGCCGTGCTGCTGGCGCTGCAGGCCGCGCAGCTGAACTCGCCCAAGCAGCGCGACGAGGCGACGGACGAGTTCAAGGGTCACGCGAAGATCCTCACGGCCAACCTCGACTCCGTGCTGCCCAAGCTCACGGACTCGACCGAGAAGGCGAACACCGTCGCCGCCGAGAAGCGGGCGAAGAACTACATCTCGGCGGCGCAGGACGTGCTCGACGCGTCGAAGGACGGCTACGAAGGCGCGGCGCTGGTGTTGCCCACCTTCCTCGCCGAGTACCAGGGGCTCGAGAAGGACATGGCGGCGCTCTCGAACACGATCGAGAAGGACGCGCGCGTGCAGGGAGAGAAGGCGCGCCAGTCGGCCTCGACGGCCGCGTTCGTGATCGTGGGGGTGGCGTTCGCGTTCGCCATCCCGGCGTTCATCTCGCTGTTCGGGCTGGCGCGGCGCATCGGCTCGCAGCTCGAGACGGTGGCCGCGCGCGTCGAGCAGTTGCGCAGCACCTGCGTGACGAACCTGCAGAAGGGGATCGACGCGCTCGCGCACGGCAACCTCGAGGTCGACCCGAAACCCGGCACGCCGAAGCTGACGGCCGACCGCGACGACGAGATCGGCGCGCTCTCGAAGACGGTGAACGGCATCATCGACCAGATGGTGTCGGCGATGGATTCGTTCCGCGTGGCGCGCGACAGCGTGGCGCGGGTCGCCAACGGCGCCAAGACGATCGCCGATGGGAACCGCCGCGGCGACATGGACGTGAAGGTGACGCGCGAGGGGCTGGAAGGGGTGTACCGCGAGGTGATCCAGTCGATGCGCGACGCCAACGACGTCAACAAGCGGCTGATCAGTGAAGTGAGCGAGGTCTCGGCGCACGCCGCCGACGGCGACCTCGTGGTGCGGGTGAAGGGGGAGTTCGAGGGGGCGCACGCGCAGCTCGCCCACCAGTTCAACGTGATGTTGCAGAACACCGAGCAGGCGCTGTGCGACGTGCGGTCGGCGTCGGAGCAGGTGGCGAGCGCGAGCGGCGAGATCTCGTCGGGCGCGCACTCGCTCGCCCAGAGCGCGAGCACGCAGGCGGGCTCGCTCGAGGAGATCGCGGCGAGCCTCGCCGAGCTGACGAGCATGGCCAAGGCGAACGCCGGCAACGCCAAGGAAGCGCGCGGACTCGCCGATTCGGCGCGCAGCGCCGCCGGCCGCGGGGTGCAGTCGATGCAGCAGCTGCTGGTGGCGATGGACCGCATCAAGAGCTCGAGCGACGCGACGAGCAAGATCGTCAAGACGATCGACGAGATCGCTTTCCAGACGAACCTGCTCGCGCTGAACGCCGCGGTCGAGGCGGCCCGGGCGGGCGAAGCGGGCAAGGGGTTCGCGGTGGTGGCGGAGGAGGTTCGCTCGCTCGCGATGCGCAGCGCCGAGGCGGCCCGGTCGACGTCGGACCTCATCGAGGGCTCGGTGAAGCACGCGAGCGATGGCGTGACGTTGTCGCGCGAGGTGGTGACCCACCTCGAGGTGATCGACAACGGCGTCAACCGTGTCGGCGAAGTGATGAGCGAGATCGCCGCGGCGAGCGAGCAGCAGACGCAGGGTGTGACGCAGATCGGCCAGTCGGTGGATGGGATGAACGGCCTCACGCAGCAGACGGCGGCGACCTCGGAGGAGGCGGCCAGCGCGGCGAGCGAGCTCTCGGGCCAGGCCGAGCATCTCCAGGCGATGGTGGCGCGGTTCACGCTCGCGACGACCGCGGCCGCCGCGCCGACGCGCCGGGTGGAGCCGGTCGCGCGGAAGTCGGCCCCGCCCACGGTCACCCGTGGACGCCGCGCCGACGCCCCGCGCACGAAGACCCCGGCGCTCGCCCCCGAGCGCGTCATCCCCTTCGGCGACGAATCGGATGTCGCCGTGCTCGCCGACTTCTAGCCAGCCCGGACGCACCCCATGACCCACACAGCCAGCGTCGCGGCCGTCTCGCAGCACGGCGGCAAGTACCTGACCTTCGTCCTCGCGGGCGAGGAGTACGGGATGCAGATCCTCTCGGTGCACGAGATCCTCGGCCTGCTCCCGGTGACGCGCATCCCGCGCACGCCGGCGCACATCCGCGGCGTCATCAACCTGCGCGGCAAGGTCATCCCCGTGCTCGACCTGCGGCTGCGCTTCGGCATGCCGTCGGTCGTCGACACCGAGACGTCGTGCATCATCGTCGTGCAGGTGCAGGGCACGCAGATGGGGCTCGTCGTCGACCAGGTGAGCGAGGTCACGACGATCGCCGGCGCCGACATCGAGCCGCCGCCGTCGTTCGGCGCCGACGTGCCGACCGACTTCATCCTCGGGATCGGCAAGTCGGCCGGGCGCGTGCGCCTGTTGCTCGACATCGACCGCGTGCTCTCGTCCGACGAGGTCGTCGAGGCCGCGGCGGCCGCGGCCGACGCTGGCTAAGCGACGACCGGTGACCGCCACCGCCCCGATCGTGCTCGGGACGCTCCGGCGCGACGAGTTCCGTCGCGCCTGCGCGCTCGTGTATGACGTCGCCGGCATCGCGATGAGCGACGGCAAGGAGGGCCTCGTGTCGTCGCGGCTCGCGAAGCGCGTCCGCGAACTGGGACTCCGGGGATTCCCGGAGTACCTCGCGCGCGTCGAGCGCGACGACGCGGAACTGGCGGAGATGGTCGACCGTCTCACGACGAACAAGACGAACTTCTTCCGCGAACGCGCCCACTTCGACTGGCTGCGCGACCGCGTGCTTCCCGCCGCCTCGGGGCGCACGCTCCGCCTCTGGAGCGCCGGCTGCTCGAGTGGCGAGGAGCCGTACACGATGGCCATGGTGCTCCACGAGGCGACCGGCGGCAAGCCGGACGCGAGCATCCTCGCCACCGACATCTCGGCGCGGATGCTCGCCAAGGGCCGCGAGGGGCTGTACCTGCCCGAAACGGTCGCCGACATCGCCCCGGCGCTCGTCCAGCGCCACTTCCAGCCGGCCCGCAGCGACGCCGGCGCCGAGCGCCTGCAGGTGCGCGAGCACCTGCGCCGCATGGTGCGCTTCGCGCGACTCAACCTGATGGAAGAGTGGCCGATGCGGGGCGCGTTCGACGCGATCTTCTGCCGCAACGTGATGATCTACTTCGACCGCGCGACGCAGGAACGGCTCGTGAACCGCTTCCATGCGATGCTCGCGCCGGGTGGCTACCTGTTCATCGGCCATTCGGAGACGCTGCACGCTCTCGAGCACGGCTACGCCTACGCGGCGCCGGCCGTGTTCGTGCGACCGTGACGGCGCCGGCGTTCCCGCTCCGGCGCGACAACGACGTCGTCGTCGGCATGGCGGAGCTGAAGTGCTCGCGAGAGCCCGCCGAGCGGCTGGTGACCTACGCCCTCGGCAGCTGCCTCGCCGTCGCCGTCCACGATCCGGCGGCCGGCGTCGCGGGGCTGCTCCACGTCATGATGCCCGACTCGGTGATCGACCCGGGGAAGGCGGCGGCGAACCCGGCGATGTTCGTCGACACCGGGGTGCCGATGCTCTTCAAGAGCTGCTACGCCCTCGGCGCGAAGAAGGAGCGGATGACGGTGATCGTCGCCGGCGGCGCGCACCAGGGGGACAACGAGGAGGACGACCGCTTCCGGATCGGGAAGCGGAACTTCGCCGCGCTGCGCAAGCTGCTGTGGAGGAACGGCGTGATGATCGGTGCCGCCGAGGTCGGGGGATCGCGGCAGCCGCGCACGCTGTGGATGGACGTCGGCTCGGGAGAGGTCTTGCTGAAGGTGAACGGGCGCGAACTCGCGCTGAAGCCCGCGGGGGGCTGACATGGCACTGAATGTTCTCATCGTCGACGACAGCGCAGTGATGCGCACGATGGTCCTCCGGACGCTCCGGCTCAGCGGCCTGCCGCTGGGGGAGGTGCACGAGGCCCCGGACGGCCAGGCGGGGCTCGAGGTGCTCCAGGCGCACTGGGTCGACCTCGTCCTGCTCGACCTCAACATGCCCCGCATGAACGGCGAGGAGCTGCTCGGCGAGATCCGGGGCAATCCGGAGACGGCCTCGGTGGCCGTCATCGTCGTGTCCACCGAGGGCAGCGACGCGCGGATCGCCCTCATCCACAAGCTCGGCGCGGGCTTCGTGCACAAGCCGTTCCGTCCGGAGCAGCTGCGGGCGGAGATCCTCCAACTCACCGGGATGCAAGATGACGCTCACGAGACCAGTGCCGTTGCAGCTGACGGCAGCGGCGACTTTTGAAGACCTCGCGCTGCTCGTCCCGCTCGACTATCTGGTCGAGGAGCAGCGCGACGTCCCTTTGACGCACGGCGTCGTCGTCCGCTTCTTCGGACCGATGACCGGGCGGCTCGAGCTGCGCGTGTCGGAGGGCGTGACGCGCGCCGTGGCCGCGAACATGCTCGGCCTCGACGAGCCGTCGGAGCAGCTGCAGGCCGATGCGTTCGGCGAGCTGGCGAACGTGCTCACGGGGAACCTGCTGTCGCTGATGACCCACGCCGTGGGCGTGTTCCACCTCCGTCCGCCGACACGCATCGGCGCCGAGATGAGCGCCGACATCCCCGTCGCCGAGACGGCGCTCGGGCTCGAGGAGGGGCGCGTGAACGTGCGTCTCTTCATCACCCTCGGCGGCTGAGCCGGGCCCGCCCATGATCCGCGTGCTCGTCGTCGACGACTCGGCGCTCGTCCGGAAGATCCTCACCGACGAGCTGTCGAAGCATCGTGACATCGAGGTCGTCGGCACGGCCGTGGATCCGTACGTCGCGCGCGACAAGATCGTGAAGCTGCGCCCCGACGTCATCACGCTCGACGTCGAGATGCCGCGCATGGACGGGCTCTCGTTCCTCGAGAAGCTCATGAAGCACCTGCCCATGCCGGTGGTGGTGCTCAGCTCGCTGACGCCGAAGAACTCCGAGACGGCGCTCCGCGCGCTCTCGCTCGGCGCGGTGGAGGTGATCGCCAAGCCCGGCTCGGCGTTCTCCACGGGAGACGTCGCCGCGACGCTCGTGCAGGCCGTGCGGAACGCCGCCGCGGCGCGCGTGACACGACGGAGCGCCCTCGCCGACGCCGCGCCCGCCCCGCTCGCCGCACTCGGCACGCTCGAGACGACGCACAAGGTGCTCGCCATCGGCGCCTCGACGGGGGGCACGCGCGCCCTCGAGGACGTGCTGCGGGCGCTCCCGCACGACGCGCCCGGCACCGTCGTCGTGCAGCACATGCCGCCCGGCTTCACCGAGGCGTTCGCCCGCCGGCTCGACGGCCTTTCCGCGATGAACGTGCGCGAGGCGAAGGACGGCGACGACGTCGTGCCGGGCACCGTGCTCATCGCGCCGGGCGATCATCACATGCTGCTCGTGCGGAGCGGTGCGCGCTACGCCGTGCAGATCAAGGACGGCCCGCCCGTGCACCACCAGCGCCCCGCCGTCGACGTCCTCTTCCAGAGCGTCGCCCGCGGCGCCGGCAAGAACGCCGTCGGCGTGATCCTCACGGGGATGGGCGCCGACGGCGCCGCCGGCCTCCTGCAGATGCGCGAGGCCGGCGCGCGCACGCTCGCGCAGGACGAGGCGAGCTGCGTCGTGTTCGGCATGCCGAAGGAGGCGATCCGCCTCGGCGCCGCGGAACAGGTCGTGCCGCTGCGCGAGATGGCGAGCGCCATCCTCGAACAGTTCGCCGCGCGAGAACCGGCGGGCGTGGGCCGCTAGCCGGCGCCGCCGGCGCGCCGCGCCGTCAGCGCACCTTCCCGACGCAGAACTGCCCCACCGGGAGCCCGACGAGCTTCGCCAGCACGATCTGCGCGTCGCGCGCCTCGAGCTTGCCGTTGCAGTTGGCATCGCCGTTCTGCAGCGCCTTGGCGGGCGCCGCGAGCGGGAGCCCCGCCGCCGCCTGCAGGATGAGCTGCGCGTCGGCGGCCGTGAGTTGCCCGTCGCCGTTCACGTCGCCCCGCAACACCCCTACCGCCACCGCCCCGCCGTTCGACACCGCCAGCGTGCCGAGGAGACTCGTGTTCGTGCCGCTCGTGAGCGTCGTGAAGAGCGGCGTCAGCGCGGACTTCCGCCCGCTCGAATCGCTCACGAAGCGGTAGTACAGGCGCGCGAGACCGAACGCGCCGCCGCGCCCCGTCGCCTGCGAGGCGCTCAGCTGCAGCTTGCCGAGCCCGGCCGCCGTCGCCGCCGGCGCCGCGAATCCGCTCGCGATCGCCCGCGCCGAGTCGAGCCGCACGACCGACGAGTCCCAGGAGACCGTCGCGGCATACGCGAGGAGCGCGCTCCCCGGCAACGCCGACAGGTCGGCCTGCAAGTCGATCGAGGCGACGTCGTTCTGCGCCCCGCGGATCGTGTCACCGGCGAACGACACGGCCACCACGGACGGTCGCACCACCAACGTGTCGATGATCCGCAGCGGGCCGTTCGATGCCTGCGGCGCGGTGACGGTGATCGTGTCGACGTACTTCCCGACGGCGAGTCCCGTTGGGTTGCGCGTCCAGCGCACGCGCCCCGGCCCGGTGCCGCTGGCCGTCGTCAGCGTCGTCCACGCATGCGCCTTCGTCGCCGTCCACGCCGTCACCGCCGCGGAGTCGCCCGTCATCGTGAGGCTGGCCGAATCGGCGTGCGCAGTCGTCGCGCCGGCGAGCACCGAGTCACGGCTCGACGTGGGCGAGAGCGACATCGTGACGGGAACGACCATGCGCACGACGACCGAGGCTGGCGTCATGCCGGCCGCGCTGAAGGTGACCGTCTGCGGCCCACTGCCGGTGATCGACATCGCGAAGAAGTTCGCCATGCCGCTCACGGCCGAGACCGTCGTCGTGCCGTTGAGCGTCCCGCCCCCCGCCGTGATCGTCGCCGTGATCGCGTTCGACGCGCCGGGGACCGTCACCCCCGTCACCTCGCGGAGGCTCACGCTGAACGTGCGCGTCAGGGCGCCGGACGTGTACGACGACGGCGCCGCGTCGACGAACACTTGCGTCGGCGTGAGCGTGGGCGTGAGCGACACCGTCCACGCGCCGCGCCCGTGCGTGGCCGCGGCGAGCGTCTTCGTCGTGAGGTTGTACACCACGTCGTACACGGCGACGTTCGGCAAGCCCGTCGAGGCGACGCTCCAGCTCGCGCCGTCGTCGGACGACCGGAACACGCCGAGGTCGGTGCCGATGTCGAACTCGCCCCCCGGGACGAGCGCGAACCCGTTCACCGGGATGTTGGGGAGGTTCGCGCTGAGGTCGGTCCAACTGCTCCCCGTGTTCGTCGTGCGCCAGACGTGGCCGGTGCCGAACCCCGACACGGTGACGTACGCGATCGCCGGATTGGCGCGGTTGACGGTGATCGACGTGATGTAGCGCGACGGCAGGCCGGTGATGGCGCGCCACGTCGCGCCGCCGTCGGTCGTCACGGCGATGTCGCCCTGGTTCGAGCCGACGTAGACCGTGTTCGTGTCGGACTGCGCGACGCCGATGGCCGAGACGTTGCCGCCGCGCACGAACATGCCCGTGCCGAACGTCGACCACGAATCGCCCCCGTTGCGCGTGCGGTACAGCTTGCTCGTGCCGAAGTAGAGGTACGACGAGTGCGCCGGGTCGAGCACGAGCGGCGGGATGAACAGCGCGTTGTCGCCGAGGCCGATCCCCGAGTTCGCGAGCGCGAAGCCGGCGCCGGGCGTCGTGCGGCGTCGCGGCCCGGAGTAGCCGCTGAAGGCGGACCACTGCGTCTCTGCGTAACCGATTGTCGGGTTATCGGGGTTGATCGCGGTGAATCCGCCGTCGCCGCCGAGCACCCACCCCCACGTCGACGACCCGGTGTACTCGAGCGTGCCGTTGTCCTGCGCGCCACCGAGCATCGCCCCCGACGTCGGATGGAGCGAGAAGCCGCCGTAGAACTGCGTGATCGAGAGATTCGTGTTGAGACTGCTCCACGTGCTCCCTTGGTCCGCTGACTTGAACACGCCGCCGTCCGTGCCGGCGTACATCGTCGTCGGCGTCGTGGGATCGAACGACAGCGCGTGGTGGTCGACGTGCACGGGGAGCGCGACGTCGCTGAACGACGCGCCGCCGTCGACGGAGCGGTACAGGCTGAGCCCGCTGAAGTACACCGTGTTCGTGTCGGTGGGCGACGCGGTCACCACCATCGCGTACCAGCACTGCGCGCTGCAGCTCACCCCCGACGCGCCGACCTTCGCCCAGGTGACGCCGCCGTCGCCGGTCCGGTAGAGTCCGGTCAGGTTCCCCGACGATGGATTCTCGACGCTCACCCACATGATGTTCTTGTTCAGCGGACTCACCGCGATGGCGATGCGGCCGACGTTCGTGGTGGGAAGTCCGCCCCCGACCAGCGCCCACGTGATGCCGCCATCTCCCGACTCGTACACGCCGTTCGCCGCGTTCGTGAACGGTCCCGCCGACGCGGCGAAGATCGGATTCCCCGGCGTGCCGGGCATCACGACGTCGGTGACGTAGCTGTATCCCTTGTTCAGCACCTGCGACCAGAAGTTGCCGCCGTCGACCGACTTGTAGAGGCCGAACGTCGTCGCCGCGTAGAGCGTCGCCGACGTCGTCCCCGCCGTCGCGGGATCGATGAGGATCTTCGCGATGCGCGCGCCGCCGTTCGACGTCTGGAACGTGCCCTGCCCGAGCGTCGTCCACGTGGCGCCGCCGTCGGTCGTGCGGAGGATGCCGCAGCCGTAGTAGCTGTCCTGCGAGAAGTTCTCCTCGCCGGTGCCGGCGTAGACGATGTTCGGGTTCACGGGATCGATCGTGATGCTCCCGATGGCGAGCGAGCACTGCGCGTCGCCGAGCGGCGTCCAGCTGGCGCCGCCGTTCGTCGTCTTCCACACGCCGCCCTGCGCGCCGCCGGCATAGATGATCTGCGGGTTGGTCGGATGCACGGCGATCGCGGCGACCCGGCCGCTGTTGTTCCCCGCGATGGGGGCCGGCCCCATCGACTGCCAGGCCCCCATCGGGCTCGCGAGCGCACTCGGCATCGTGAGATTGCGGAGCCGCATCGACTGGAGCGCGCGATAGCGGGCGCCCGCGGGGATGCGCGGGAACGGATACGCGCGCTGCTGCTCGAAGTAGTCGGAGCGCGCGCGCGGGTCGTCCTCGCCTTGGCGCGGCGGGAGCTGCTGCGCGAAGGCGCCGCCCGCGCTCGCGCCGAGCGCGACGCCGAGCGCGGCGACGAGGAGCGCGGCGCTGGAGAGCCGGCGGGAGAAGTGCGTCACGGGTCGCTCCGAGTCATCGCAGGACGAGCGGCAGGGCGTTCGACGTGCCGCGCGGCGTCGTCACGTGCACGAGCACGCGGCCGGGGGGCATCGCCATCGGCGGCGCCTCGCCGGTGGCATCGAGGGTGAGCGGAACGACGAACTCGAGGCGCGTGCCGTTCGCGCTCGACGGCACGTCGCGCATCGTCGCCGGACCGACGCTGACGGTGTTGCCGGCGGCGAAGCCGCAGCCGGAGGCGACGACGGGGCGCCGGTCGCCCGAGGCGAGATCGACGGTGTCCGGACTCAGACCGATCAGACGCAGCTCGCCCGGGCGACAGGCCGATGCGATGGCGGGCCACGGCGCGACCGAGTCGACGCGGAGTCCGGCGAGGAGCGAGCGGCCATCGGCGGCGTTCACCTCGCGCCACATGAGCGCGATGCGCGCGGGCCGGCCGCGCCGCACGGTGCGCAGTCGCACTCGCAGCAGTTCCCCCGAAGCGAACCCGGCCGGCGACGCGCCCGCGAAGCGCACGCGGCCGCGCTCCGACGCGTTGACGACGCGCGACCCGCCGCGGGCGCTCACGGCCTCGAGCGTGCGTGCGACCGCGGGATCCCACGTGAGTTCGCCATGGTAGCTGCCGACCGCGGGACCGTTCACGGCTGGCCGCAGGCACACCCGCGCGGTGACGTCGCCGCGCCCGCTCGGCGGGTCGAGCTCGACCCACGACGTCGCCACCGTGTCGGCGGCGCGCGCGCACCGCGCGGCGGTCGCCCGCTGCGCGTGAGCGCGCGGCGCGAACGACGCTGCGCCGCACGCGAGCGCCAGCGACCCGGCGCGCAACGCGCGTCGCGTCATCGGATCACGAAGCGGTGCAGCACCGAGACCGCCGCCGCCGTGAGATCGGTGAAGTCCGACGCGCCCAACTCGCGCGTCGTGACCGTGAGCGTCCCCGCCGTGCCGACCGGCGCCGTCACATGGAAGGTGAGCCGCGCGACCTCGGCGCTCCCCGTGAAGCCGTTCGCGTCGGCGAACGCGAGCTGCAGCGTGCCGGTGGACGCCGAGGCGTTGTTCACCGCCGGCACCGTCTGCGCCCCGGTGTTGGTCGCGGTGAGCGTGAGCGCGTTCGCGCTCCACGTCACGACGAGCACCCCCGACGCGAGCTTCGGCGCGCCCGTCCCCCAGTTCGCGACGACCGAGACCGTGAGCGTCGTGTCGCTCTTGAGCGTCATCGCGCCGAGGCTGGTCGCCAGCACCGGGGTCGCCGCGTCGGCGACGACCACGAGGAGCGAGTCGGCCACCGGCGTCGCGCTCCCGCTCACGGTCGCGACGATCACCGCCTGCCCCGCCGCGACGCCGTTCACCGTTCCCGACGCCGATACGCTCGCGACGGAAGGCGTGCGGCTCGTATAGGTGAGCGTGGCGCCCGGCACGACGCGGTTGTTCACGTCGACCACGCTCACCGTCGTGCTGGCACTCGCGTTGGGCGCGACGAAGAGGAGCTGGCTCGCGAACGCGACGCCGGCCGGCGCTCCGATCACCGTCACGGCGACCGACGCGGATCTCCCCTCACTCGAGACGGTGATCGTCGCCACCCCCGCGCCGACCGCCGTCACGAGGCCGGTGGCGGAGACCTTCGCCTTCGTGCTGTCGCTCGACGCCCACGTGAACGTGCGTCCCGTGAGTGCGCCACCGACGGAATCCTTCCCGGCCGCGGTCAACTGCTGCGTCTGCCCGACGAGGAGCTGCAGCGTCGTCGCCGAGACCGCGACCGACGCGACCGGCACGGGCGACACCGTCACCGTCGCCGTCCCCGACCGTCCTTCGCTCGTCGCCGTGATCGTCGCGCTCCCCGGCGCGACGGCGCTCACCAGCCCGGACGAGGAGACCGACGCCTTGCCGGCGTCGCTGCTGCTCCAGGTGACCGTGCGCCCCGCGAGCGCGTTGCCGGCCGCGTCGAGCGTCGCCGCCGACAGCTGCGACGCCTGTCCGACGAGCAGCGCCGCGTTCGCCGGCGAGACCTGCACCGTACCCACCGGCACCACCTTCGGCTCCGTGGGCCCGCCGCTGCACTGCACCGTGCCCGCGAGCAGCACCAGCATCGCGGCCAGCGCGGTGCGCGGATGCGCCGCCGACCGGCGGGGCAGTTCAGGGGTCGACACGGGAATGAGGGCTCGGGGGGATGGGACTCCTAAGGTAGCGCAACCGGGGGTCGTTGCCGAGTCGTACCCGCAAGCAGAGCGGCCGGCCGCGGAGTAACCCGCGCCGGCCGCCCCTCCCCACCCCGATCTAAAGCGCCGTCGCTCAGTTCTGGTCGCTGAGGGCGAACCGGCGCTGATCCCCTTCTGAAGCGTCACCGGCGAGGTCGAGCACGCGGGCGGCGCCCACCGGCTCGAACTTCGCCTGGAAGAAGCGCAGGTATTCCGGCTCGTAGGTGAACGTCAAGCCGTGCACCTTGTCGCGCTCCTCGAAGAGGGCGACGACGCTCTCGATCACCACGTCCATGTGCGCCTGCGTGTACACGCGGCGCGGGATGGTGAGGCGGACGAGCTCGAGTTTCGGATAGCGGTTCTCGCCGGTCTTCGGATCGCGTCCCGCCGAGACGGCGCCGCGCTCCATGGCCCGCACGCCGCTCTCGACGTACAGCGCCGCGGCGAGCGCCTGCGCCGGGAACTGGTCGCGCGGGATGTGCGGCAGCATCGCGGCCGCGTCGAGGAACACGGCGTGTCCGCCGATGGGCTTCACGATCGGCACGCCGGCCTCCATCAACCGCTCGCCGAGGTAGTACACCTGGCCGATGCGGCTCCGGATGTAGTCCTCCTCGATCGATTCGCGGATGCCGATCGCCATCGCCTCGAGGTCGCGTCCGGCGAGGCCGCCGTACGTGTGCAGCCCCTCGTACACGACGACGAGGTTCTGCGCCTTCGCGGCGAGCTCCTTGTCGCGCAGGCCGAGCCAGCCGCCGATGTTGACGAGCGAGTCCTTCTTGCCGCTCATCGTCGCGCCGTCGGTGAGGTCGCACATCATCCGCAGGATCTCGGCGACGGTGCGGTCGCGCATCCCCGGCTCGCGCTGTTGCACGAACCAGGCGTTCTCGACGGCGCGGGTGGCGTCGAGCATCACCTTGATGCCGCGCGGCTGGCAGTAGTCGCGCACCGCCTTGAGGTTGGCCATGCTCACCGGCTGCCCGCCGGCGAGGTTCACGGTGACCGCCACGCAGATGTACGGGACGCGGTCGGCGCCCACCTCGTTCACCAGCTTGTCGAGCTTCTTGAGGTCGACGTCGCCCTTGAACGGATGCGTCGAGGCCGGATCGTGCGCCTCGTCGATGATCACGTCGTGGAAGGTGCCGCCGGCGAGCTCCTGGTGCAGCCGCGTCGTCGTGAAGTACATGTTGCCCGGCACGTGGTCGCCCGGCGTGATCATGATCTTCGAGAGCAGGTGCTCGGCGCCGCGCCCCTGGTGCGTGGGGATCAGCTCTTCATAGCCGTAGACGTCGCGGACGGCCTTCTCGAGGTTGTAGAAGTTGCGCGAGCCGGCGTAGGCCTCGTCGCCCATCATCATCCCCGCCCACTGGCGGTCGCTCATCGCGCTCGTGCCCGAGTCGGTGAGGAGGTCGATGTAGACGTCCTCGGACTTGATGAGGAAGGTGTTGAAGCCGGCGTCGCGGATATGGCGCTCGCGCTCGGCGCGCGTGGTCATGCGGATCGGCTCGACGACCTTGATCTTCCAAGGTTCGGCCCAGCTGCGTTGGCGCATCGTGGTCGTTCTCCGAAGGGGTTAGCGACCTTAAAGGTCGCCAGCCCAGCCGGGGCGCCGGAGTCAGGGAGTAACCAGTGTGATGTAGGGGAAGGTCCGTACGAAATGCCGTGACCGTGCGAGGCGCCGCCGCGTGTCAGGTGTGGCGGAGCATCATGCTCGTCGTGGAGAGCCCGGCGGCGAAGAGCAGCACCGCGACGGCGGCCCAGGCGGACTTGTACGCGTAGCCGCCGAACTGGAACGTGGGCTCGGCCAGCACGTAGAGGGCGAACGGCATGGAGATCTTCGCGAAGGCGGTCCCGGCGAAGGCGGCGGCGAAGCTCGCGCCGGCGAGTGCGGCCGCTGTCCCCTTGGCGCCGTACGGGGAGCGGATGGTGACGACACCCGAAAGGAAGGAAAAGATGGCGGCCGTGGTGAGCAGCGGCAGGGCCGCGCAGAGCATGGAGAACGCCTGGTCCGCCTCGGGCGCCGGCGCGCAGAGCTGCACCGCCCCCACGCCGCGGAGGTAGTCGCAAGTGACCGGTGACGCCTGCACGAGCGTCACCTTTCGCAGACTGACGTCGAAGCGGACGCCGTCGGCCGCCGCTGCGCTCCCCCAATAACCCCGGAGCGCGAGCACGAGCAACGCGACGGCGATGAAGCACGATCCGCTGACCAACTTGGGTCGCATCGGAACACCGAGTTGAGGGTGTGCCAAGATGGGTGATGTTCGTCGGAGCGTCCAGTTGCCGGAGCGATTGGCCGGACGAGGGAGAGATCGGAAGCCGCGGAACTGCCAGTGGTCTTGGCCGTGTTAGTGGTAGTGGTAGTGGCCGCGCTAGTGCCCCTCGCAGTGGCCGCAGCCGTACGGCCCACTCCCACTCGGCTCGCACTCCCACTCGACCTCGCCCCCTCGCGCCTTGCCCTCCCACTGCCGTCCGCGAGCGCTACCTTTATGTGTTGCCCCGCCAGCACACCGGCGACCCCAGGACTCCTCGCCTTCCCGACGCATGGCCACCTCGACCAAGGCGCGCCGCGCCACCCATGGTCTCTCCCGCGAGCAGCTCGTCGCGGCCTATCGCACCATGCTCCTGTCGCGCCGCATCGACGACAAGGAGATCCAGCTCAAGCGCCAGAACAAGACGTTCTTCCAGATCTCGAGCGCCGGCCACGAAGCCGTGATGACCGCGGCGGCGATGGTGCTCAAGCCTGGGTACGACTGGTTCTACCTCTACTACCGCGATCGCGCGCTCTGCCTGCAGCTGGGGATGACCGCGGCCGAGATGCTCTACTCGGCGGTCGGCGCGGCCAAGGATCCCAACTCGGGCGGCCGGCAGATGCCGAGCCACTGGGGGCACAAAGAGCTGAACATCGTCTCCACCTCGTCGCCCACGGGGACGCAGTTCCTGCAGGCGGTGGGCGCGGCCGAGGCGACGCTGCGGGCGAAGCAGAACGGCGTGGTCGATGCGTCGTTCAAGGGGGACGAGGTGGTCCTCTGCACCACGGGCGACGGCACGACGAGCCAGGGCGAGTTCTGGGAGTCGCTCAACACGGCGTCGAACCTCAAGCTCCCCGTCGTCTACATCGTCGAGGACAACGGCTACGCGATCTCGGTGCCGGTGGAGGTGAACACGGCCGGCGGCTCGATCAGCGAGCTCGTGAAGAACTTCCCCGATCTGTACGTGCAGCAGGTGGACGGTTGCGACCTCATCGCGAGCTACGAGGCGATGCAGAAGGCGGTGCAGTACGCCCGGGAGCGGAAGGGACCGGCGCTCGTGCACGCGAAGGTGATCCGCCCGTACTCGCACTCGCTGAGCGACGACGAGGTCATGTACCGCCCGAAGGATGAGCGCGAGGCCGACGCGGCGCGCGACCCGGTGACGCACTTCCCCACGTGGCTGGTCGACGAGGGGTACGCGACCGAGGCCGAGATCGCGAAGATCGCCGAGAGCGTCGACGCCGAGGTGCTGGCGGCGACCGACGACGCGCTCGCTCAGCCGCAGCCCGACGAGAGCACGGTGCAGTTCGCGGTGTACTCGCCCGACGTCGACCCGACGAGCGAGCAGTTCGACACCGAGGACGACCCGCAGTTCGCCGGCGAGCCGACGACGATGGTCGACCTGCTCAACGTCTGCATGAAAGACGAGATGCGGCGCGACAAGAAGATCCTCGTGTTCGGCGAGGACGTGGCCGACGTGTCGCGCGAGGAACACCTCGGCAAGGTCAAGGGGAAGGGCGGCGTCTTCAAGGTGACGTGGGGGCTGCAGAAGGAGTTCGGCGGCACGCGCGTGTACAACACGCCGCTCGCCGAGGCGAACATCGTCGGGCGCGCGATCGGGTTGGCGGCGCGCGGCTTCAAGCCCGTGGTCGAGGTGCAGTTCTTCGACTACATCTGGACCGCGTACATGCAGATCCGCGACGAGCTCGCGACGATGCGGTGGCGCAGCAACAACCTGTTCACGGCGCCGGTGGTGATCCGCACGACGTACGGCGGCTACATCCGCGGCGCGATCTACCACTCGCAGACGGGCGCCAGCCTGTTCACGCACTGCCCCGGGCTGCGTGTCGTGTGTCCGAGCAACGCGCTCGACGCGAACGGGTTGCTGCGCACCGCCATCCGGTGCGACGACCCGGTGATCTTCCTCGAGCACAAGCATCTGTACCGTCAGACGTACAACAAGGCGCAGTATCCCGGCCCGAACTTCATGATCCCGTTCGGCAAGGCGAAGATCGTGCACGAAGGGACGGATGTGACGGTGGTGACGTACGGCGCGACGGTGCAGCGCGCGCTCGTGGCGGCGAAGGAAGTGGCCGAGCGCGGACTGAGCGTCGAGGTGATCGACCTGCGCACGCTGTCGCCGTGGGACCGCGAGACGGTGATGGCGAGCGTGAAGAAGACGAGCCGGGTGATCGTGGCGTACGAGGATTCGCTCTCGTGGGGCTACGGCGCCGAGATCGCGGCGGCCATCGCCGACGAGTGCTTCGCGTGGCTCGACGCGCCGGTGAAGCGCGTCGCGAGCACCGACACGTTCGTCGGCTACGCGCCGCAGCTCGAGGACGCGATCCTGCCGCAGGTGAGCACGTTCGTGAAGGCGTACGAGGAGATCGCGGGCTACTGACCGTGACTCGCGCGACGACGCTGGGCCGGCTCGGCGCCGGTGTCGTCGCGATCGCGGCCCTGGCGTGCCACGCGCCGGGGCCGCGCGTCGTTCCGGGGGTCGCGCCGGCCACGGGCAGTGCTCCCGCACAGGCGGCCGTCACGGCTCCGGTGGCCGCCCCCGCGCCCGCCGCGCAGAATCCGTCGCCGATGCAGGAGCACACGCGCCGGCACGAGCGCCTCGCGCAGCGTGACGACGACGGCGTCCGCGTCGACATAACGGGCGTGTTGCCGAAGGCCGTCGAGCTGTTCATCCCTCGCCGCGTGCTCGGCGCACCGACGGCCGATCTCGACATCCATTTCATGGGTGCGACCTGGGTGCCGCGCCGCGCGGTGGCGGCGATGGACCGCCCGGTGATCGTCGCCGCGACGTACCTCGGCGCGGGGTCGGGTGTGTACGCTCGTCCGTTCGCGGCCGACACGCTGCTCTATGCGACGCTGCTCGATTCGATCCGCGCGCGCGTCGCGGCCGTCAGCGGCGCCCCGCGCATCGGGCGCGTGTTCCTCAGCGGGTGGAGCGCCGGCTACGGCGCGATCCGCGAGATCCTGCGCCGCCCGGCCGACGTCGCCCGCGTCGACGGCGTGCTGCTCATCGACGGCATCCACACGTCGTACCTGCCCGAGGGCAAGCCGGTGGCCGACGGCGGCGCGATCGACAGCGCGGGACTCGCCCCGTTCGCGGCGTTCGCACGCCTCGCGATGCAGGGGAAGAAGCGGTTCGTCATCACGCATTCCGAGATCTTCCCCGGCACGTTCGCCAGCACCACCGAGTGCACGGACTGGCTCCTCGGCGCGCTCGGCCTCAGGCGCGTGCCCGTGCTCGAGTGGGGACCCATGGGGATGCAGCAGCTGAGCGAGTCGAAGTCGGGCCGATTCGAGGTGCTCGGCTTCGCGGGGAACACGGCGCCCGACCACGTGGACCAGTTCCACGGGATAGGAGCGTTCCTCGAGCGATTGCTGGCGCCGTAGCGCGGATCGGCGGTGTTCGGCGGGGTCTGCCCCGGCGAATTCTTGGGGGGATCAGATCTGATCGACATGATCAGATCTGATCCCCCCAGGAATTAGCCGGCGCGAATCTCGGGCGTTCCCGCGGTTCACTTCCGCTCGAACACCGCCTTCCCCCCCACCACCGTCAGCAGCACCTGCGCGTCGCGGATCGTCTCGGGCGCGACCTTCGTGAGATCCTTGTCGATCATCACGAAGTCGGCGAGCATCCCCTTCGCGAGCACGCCGCGGTCCTTCTCGGCGAAGCCGGCGTACGCTCCGCCCGCGGTGTACGCGCGCAACGCCTGCTCCACGGTGATCTTCTGTTCCGGGAACCAGCCGCCGGGATTCTTGTCGTCGAGCGTGCGGCGGGTCACCGCGGCGTAGATCCCGACGAGCGGCGTCGGCGGTGCGACGAACCAGTCGCTGCCGAAGGCGAGCGGCGCCTTGGCGTCGAGCATCGACTTGAACGCGTACGTGCTCCGGGCGCGCTCGTGGCCGATCACCCGCTCCACGAAACGGCCGTCGTCGATCGCGTGGTACGGCTGCATCGACGCGATCACGCCGAGCGTGCCGAACCGCGTGATGTCGCTGAACGTCGGGTGCTGGGCGTGCTCGATACGGAAGCGGCGGTCCTTCGGGCCGTCCTCCTTCGCCACGCGCTCGAAGATGTCGAGCTGCATGCGGATGGCGCGGTCGCCGATGGCGTGCACGGCCACCTGCAGCCCGGCCTTGTCGGCCGCCGAGGTCCACTCGTACAGGTGTTCCGGCGTGTTCACCATCAACCCCGTGTCGTTCGGGTTGTCGGTGAACGGCTCGAGCATGAGCGCGGTGTGCGAGCCGATCGAGCCGTCGACGAATCCCTTGAGCCCGCCGATGCGGAGCCAGTCGTCGCCGCGCCCCCTCGCCTTCACCTCACCCGCGAGGCGCTGCCAGGTGGAGATCGGGACGTAGGCGTAGATGCGCGTGCGGAGCCGGCCCGCGTCGTGGGCGCGGCGGAACACCGCGAGGTCGTCCCAGCTCCCCATGTTGTCGACCGACGTCACCCCCTGCTCGGCGACGTACGTCATGGCCGCGTCGAGGGCGCGGTCCTTGAGGGCGTCGGACGGGTTCGGGATGTGGCCTTCGACGATGCCCGACGCGTTGTCCTTGAAGATGCCGGTGAGCTCGCCGTTCGCCTCGCGCACGATCGTGCCGCCGCTCACGTCCTTCACGGCCTTCGTCACGCCGGCCGCCTTCAGCGCGGCGCTGTTGGCGAGGTTCATGTGGCCGTCGAGGCGATTGATCCAGACGGGATTGTTCGGCGTGACCGAGTCGATCCACTCCTTGTGCGGCAGTTCGCCGCCCCAGTTCTCGTGGTCCCAGTCGCCGTTGAGGATCCAGGCGCCGGCCGGGACGGTCTTCGCGTACGCGGCGATGCGGCGGATGAATTCGGCCTTCGTCTTCGCGTCGCGCAGCTTCACCGACTGCAGGGCGAAGCCGCCGTCGAGGAAGTGCACGTGCGCGTCGGTGAATCCCGGCGCGACCATCGCGCCGTGGGCGTCGATGATGCGCGCCGTGGCGGGCGCGAGCTTGCGGATCTCGGCGCTCGAGCCCACCGCGGTGATCCGGTCGCCGGCCACGGCGAGCGCGTCGGCCCAGGGGCGTCGCGCGTCACCGGTCCAGATGCGTGCGTTGACGACGGCGAGCGTGATCACGGCGGTCTGCGCAAGGAAGTGCATCGTCGGTGGTCCGGTGGGGAGGTGGAGCCGGGCGCCGCCGACCGAAGCGGCGAGTGGTGCGGGGGCTAGCGCCCCTTCTCGATGGCGTCGCGCACGTCGAGGAGGATCTCGAAGTAGAGCTGTTCGCGGCGGTAGGCGAAATCGAGCGACGTCATCTGCGACTCGTCGCCGGAGGCCTTCGCGCGCTGGAACGCCTCGGTGTACATCTCCTCGAGGTTCGTCAGGATGCGGTCGCGGGAGCGGGACATGCGGTTCTTCTCCTGAATCGCGGCGGCGGTGAGCCGCGGCGGTTCGAAGGGCACCGGTGCGACCGGCGCCGGGTTGGGCTCGAGGAGCAGTTTCTTGGCGGCGCCGAGCATGAGCCGGCGCGCTGAGGGGGGTTCCATCATCCCCGGAAAACTAGCGGGGCTCAGCGAACGCCGCGCTGGGCGAGGAGCCGGGCGACGGCGGCGTCGTCCTCCGCGAACGGGAGGAGCGACGCGACGACGTCGGGTTCGCTCTCCCCTTCGACGGCCATCAGGGCCGGCGGGTGTCCCCCAGGCCCCGACGTACGCGGCGATCCGGCACGGCGGTCGACCTCGATCACGGCGCGCACAGGTGAGGTGCCGTCCGGCGTGAGCCGCCGGATCCGTACCACTGCACCGCTCGCCATCATGCGCTCGAAGAGGGTCGTCGACATCGGGGTTCCGGGTTCTTCCACTCCCCTGCGAAATTCGTGCGCGGTGACGGCGAACGCAAGCGCGGCGCGCTAGGGCTGGAGCCGGTGGAAGACGGCCTCGTCCACAATCCGGCCATCCCGGAGGTGCTCGACGACGATGCGCTCGAGCAATTCGGGGGTGACACCGGCGTACCAGATCCCCTCGGGGTAGACGGCGACGATCGGGCCGCCGCCGCACACGCCCAGGCAGGGCGCCTCCGACCGTTTCACCCGCCGTGGGCCGAACAACAGGTCCTCGCGCTGCAGCAGCTTCGCCAATTGGGCGTAGAGCGCGCGGCCGCGGCGTTCGTTCGAGCAGAACCCCCCCGTGCAGATGAGCACGTGGCGGGAGTAGGGCTCCATCAGGGCGTGTGCGATGGTCACGGTCGGGGAGGCGGAACGAAGGGACGTCGACCAAGTTACAAGGCGTGGTGCCGCTCCCGCTCCCCCATGGCCGGGTTCCGGGCGTCCGGCGCCGCCCGATCCACCTTCATCCCAGCTGATGCGACCCCTCGCCGTTGCGCTCGCGGCCCTCGCCGCCCTGCCGCTCTCCGCGCAGTCCCCCGATACGCCGCTCCCGCGCGACACGGCGGTCATCGCCGGCCGCCTCCCCAACGGCCTCTCGTACGTGGTGCGCCGCAACACGAAGCCGGAGAAGCGCGCCGAGCTCCGCCTCGTCGTGAACGCGGGGTCGGTGCTCGAGGACGACAGCCAGCGCGGCCTCGCGCACTTCGTGGAGCACATGGCGTTCGACGGCACGCGCCGCTTCCCGAAGGGCGATATCGTGAATTTCCTCGAGCGCGTCGGCATGCGGTTCGGCGCCGACGTGAACGCCTACACGTCGTTCGACGAGACGATCTACCAGCTGCAGGTACCGACCGACTCGGCCCGCCTCGTCGGCACGGCGCTCGACATCCTCAGGGACTGGGCCAACGACGTCACCTTCGCGCCGGCCGACATGCGGAAGGAGCGGGGGGTGGTGATCGAGGAGTGGCGCACCGGCCGCAACGCCTCCACCCGCGTCTCCAACCGGCAGTTCCCGGTGATGCTGCGCGGGTCGGCGTACGCCAAGCGGCTCCCCATCGGCACGAAGGAGAGTCTCGACACCTTCGCCGACTCCGACGCGGTGCGCTTCTACCGCGAGTGGTACCGCCCCGACCTGATGACGGTGGTCGCCGTCGGCGACTTCGACGCCAGGGAGATGCAACGGGAGATCGAGGCGCGCTTCGCCTCCGTGCCGGCGCGCCCCTCCGAACGCCCGCGCCCGGTCGCCGCGGTGCCCGACCACGCGGCGACGCTGGTGTCGATCGAGAGCGACCCGGAGTACGCGGCGAAGAACGTGACGCTGCTGTGGAAGCTGCCGCACCAGCCGTACAAGACGCTGGGCGACTTCCGCCGGTCGCTCGTCGCGTCGTTCTACGACGGGATGATGAACCAGCGCTTCTCGGAGATGACGCAGAAGCCGGATGCGCCCTTCGCCTTCGCCGAGTCGGGGCGCGGCGCCTTCGTGCGCACGAAGGACGCGTACCAACTCTCTGCCGGTGTGAAGGAGAGCGGCTTCGTCGCCGCGGCCGACGCGCTCCTCGCTGAATCCGAACGCGTGCGGCGGTTCGGCTTCACGCAGGGCGAGCTCGACCGGCAACGGACGGGCTACCTGCGCGACCTCGAGCAGGCGTACGCGGAACGCGACAAGAGCGAGTCGGCGGGATTCGCCGACGACTACGCCAACGACGCGCTCACCGGCACCCCGATGGTGAGCGTCGCCGACGAGCTCGCGCTGGCGCGCGCCATCGCGCCCGGGATCACGCTCGCCGACGTGGACGCCCTCGCCCGCTCCACCTTCACCGACTCGAACCGCGTGGTGCTCGTGGCGGCGCCGGCGCGCGCCGACGTGAAGCTCCCCGACGAAGCGTCGCTGCTCGTCACGTTCGAGAAAGTGAAGGGGGAACGGCTCGCCGCCTACGCCGATTCGACCTCCTCGGCGCCGCTCGTCCCCTCGCCGCCGGCGCCGGGGCGCATCGTCGCCGAGCGCACCATCGCCGGCACCGGGATCACGGAGTGGACGCTGTCGAACGGCGCGACCGTGTTCCTCAAGCCCACCGACTTCAAAGCCGACGAGGTGCTGCTGCAGGGGCAGGCGCCCGGCGGCATCTCCCTGCTCGAGAACGCCGACGTCACGAGCGCGCTCGGCGCCGACGTGGTGTTCGGCGTGAGCGGCCTCGGGACGTTCAGCCAGGTGGACCTGCAGAAGAAGCTCACCGGCAAGAAGGCGATGGTGCAGGCCGGCATCGGCTCGACGAGCGCCACGATCGAGGGCTCGGCGTCGCGCCGCGACCTCGAGACGCTGTTCGAGCTCACCTGGCTCCGCTACACGCAGCCGCGCGTCGACACCGGCGCGTGGCGCGCGTTCAGCAACCAGGTGAAGAGCGCCATGGCGAACCAGCGCAACCAGCCGGCGCGCGTGTTCGGCGACACCATCACCGTGACGATGGCGCAGCACAACCCGCGCACCCACCTCTTCGGCCCCGAGATGGTCGACTCGGTGGACCTCGGGCGCGCGCTCGCGATCTACCGCCAGCGGTTCGCGAACGCGGGCGCGTTCCATTTCTTCCTCGTCGGCAGCTTCTCCCCCGACTCGGTGCGCCCGCTCGTCGAGCGGTGGATCGCGTCGCTTCCCGGCACGCCGGCCCGCGACCGCGTCGTCGACCGCGGCGTGCGGCCGCCCCCGGGTGTCGTGACGCGCGTGGTGCACAAGGGGATCGAGCCCAAGGCGACGACGCGGCTCATCTTCACCGGCCCCTGCCACTACAGTTTCGAGGAGCGCATCACGCTCTCGGCCCTCGAGGAGTTGCTCTCGATCCGCCTGCGCGAGGTGCTGCGCGAGGACAAGGGAGGCACGTACGGCGTCGGGGTGAGCGCGAGCTGCAGCCACATCCCCTACGAGCGGTCGCGTGTCGACATCTCCTTCGGCAGCGCGCCCGAGCGCGTCGACGAGCTCGTCGCCGCGACGTATGCGGTGCTCGACAGCGTGAAGGCGGGCGCGATCAGCGACTCGAACCTCGTGAAGGTGCACGAGATCCTGCGGCGCGAGCACGAGGACGCGCTCAAGCAGAACGAGTCGTGGCTCGGTGCGATGGCCGACGCCGACGAGGACGGGCGCGACGTCGCCGACTGGCTGCGCGTGCCGGAGATCGTTTCCTCGATCACGCGCGAGCGGCTGCGCGACGCGGCGCGCGCCGTGCTCGACCCGCGCCAGGTCGCCCGCTTCACCCTGCTCCCCGAGACCCCGGCTGTTCACGCGCCGGCACAACCGAGACCCTGAGCGCCGACCCCGCCACGTCCATGCCTGTCCCCGAAGACTTCTTCGCCATCGACATCCGCGTCGGCACGGTGCTGCGCGCCGAGCCGTTCCCCGAGGCGCGCAAGCCGTCGATCAAGATGGAGATCGACTTCGGCCCGGAACTCGGCGTGCGGCGCTCGAGCGCGCAGATCACGGTGCATTACACCCCCGAGACGATGGTCGGCCGGCAGGTGGTCGCCGTCGTCAACATCGGCGAGCGGCGCATCGCCGGGTTCGTCAGTCAGTGCCTCGTGCTCGGCGCCATGCCGCAGCCGACCGAGGTCGTCCTGCTCCATCCCGATCACGCCGTCGCCGACGGCACGCGCATCGGCTGAACACCATCACGCCGCGGGCCGACGGCCCGCGCAGGAGTCCAGATGAAGAACGACCGCCCCGGGTCCGCCGACGAGATCCAGCACCATCTCGAACTCGCCATGCACTGGCGCGGCGACCTGCGCTTCGAGTCCGGCAAGGAAGGACGTCCCACGATCCTGATGGACGGCAATTCGAAGGACGGTCCGAGCCCGCCGGAGACACTCATCTCGGCGCTCGCCGGCTGCACCGCGATCGACGTCGTGCTCATCCTCGAGAAGCGGCGCACGAAGCCGACGGCGCTCGAGGTCACCATCCGCGCCGAACGCTCCGAGGGGAAGCCGCGCCGCGTCACGAAGGTGCACCTCGCCTATCGCATCACCGGCAAGGGGATCGAGCGCGACCAGGCCGAACGGGCGATCGAGCTGGCGGTCACGAAGTACTGCACGGTGCGCGACTCGATGGATCCGGAGATGCCGGTGTTGTGGTCGCTGGAGCTGGTGGAGGACTGAGGGCACGTGCGCGGCGCCGTTCGCGCGCTGAAACGCTGGACGGTGCTCGCGCATTTGTACCTGGGCGTCGCGCTGGCGCTGCTCTTCGTGATGTGGTTCGCGACGGGCATCGTGCTGATGTACGCGCCGTTCCCGGGTTTCCGGCAGCAACGCCAGTTCGCGCGGATGTCGCCGCTGCACTGCCCGGCGTGCACCCGCCCGCTGGCCGATGCGCTGCCGTCGATGGGCGGTCGCGACACCACGGCGCTCGTGCGGCTCGGCATGCGACTGGATCGCCCCGTCTATCGCTTTCGCGCAGTCGACGGCGGTTGGCATGCGCTGTTCGCCGATGACCTGTCCGCCGCTGCGGCTCTCACGGGCGATGAGGCACGCCGCACCGCCGCGGGATATGCGCGACTCGACGAGGCGCTGACCGGCGAGGTCGAGCTGCTCCGCGAACCCGACCAGTGGACGGTCGAAGCGGTGCTGCGGCGCGAGTTGCCCCTCTGGCGTGTCGACTTCCGCGACGCCGAACGCACACGCGTGTACGTAAGCGCCGTCGGCGGCGAGGCCATCACCACGTCCACCGGCCGCGAGCGCGCCTTCGCGTGGCTGGGCGCGATCCCCCACTGGATCTACCCGCGGGTGCTGCGGGCGCGACTCGGCGCCTGGCTGTGGACGATTATCGTGCTCGGTGCGCTCGGCACGGTGATGTCGGCCGCCGGCATGGCGGTCGGCCTCTGGCAATTCCGCTGGCGGCGACGGGATCGCTCCGCGTCGCACGTGCCGTATCGCACGAGCTGGATGCGTTGGCATCACATCACGGGGCTCGTCTTCGGGGCCGTCACGTGCACGTGGATCTTCAGCGGCACGCTGAGCGTCGACCCGTTCGATTGGAGTCCGGGCGACCAGCCGTCCGGCCCCGAGCGACTGTCGCTGGCGGGAGGCGCGCTCGCCGGGGCATCGTTCGCACTCACGCCGGCGGAAGCCGTCGAACGTGCGGGGCCGTCGGTACGCGAGCTGCGTGCCGTGGCATTGGCCGGTCGCGCGTACTGGGTGAGCGTGGACCCGTCAGGCGCGGCACGGGCGATCGCGGCGGAGCCGAACGTCTCCCGGCAGGCGATCTCGGCGGAGGAGATGATGCGCGCCGCCGCGCGGCTCCTGCCCGATGCGCACGTGGTCTCGGCGCGGACGATCCGCGCGTACGACGATTACTACTACGCCACCGCCGAGCGCCGCCCCCCGTTGCCCGCGGTGCGCGTCGCATTCGATGACGCCCAGCGCAGCGTGTTCTATCTCGACGCGTCGTCCGCTTCGATCGTCATGAAGCAGGTGACGCGCAGCCGGCTCGAGCGATGGCTGTACACGGGACTGCACGACCTCGACTTCCGGCTCCTCACGTCGCATCGCCCGCTGTGGGACGTGGTCGTGATCCTGCTCTCGCTGGGCGGCCTCGCGCTCTCGCTCACCGGCGTCGTGACCGGATGGCGCTGGCTCGCGTGGCGGCTGGGCGTGCCCGCCGGCCCGCGCCGCTGATCAGCGCGACAGCTCGCGGATCGCGTGCCGGAGTTCGGGCAACAGGATCCGCGTGAGCGCCAACTCCACCGCCGCCGCCGACCCGGGCATCGACACGACGAGCTTCCCCTTCGCGCCACCCGCCAGCGCGCGCGAGAGGATCGCCGCCGTGCCGACTTGATCCTGGAACGAGAGCACGCGGAACAGTTCGCCGAAACCCGGCAGCTCTTTCTCTAGTAGCGGCCGCACCGCCTCGACCGTGCGGTCGCGGCTGCCGAGTCCCGTGCCGCCGGAGAGGAGCACGGCGTCGACATCGGCACGCGCGAGCTGCGCCGCCACGTGCGCGCGCACCGTCGCCTCTTCGTTGCGCAGCAACGCCTGATCGACCACCGCGTGCCCCGCCTCGGTGAGCAACCGCAGCATCAGCGGGCCGCTCACGTCGGTCGCGGCGGTGCGCGAATCGCTGACGGTCACGATCGCGCAGCGCACCGGCGGCCGCGTGTCGCCTTCGTTGCGATGCGTGCGCGTGCCTTCAGGAACCGGGGAACCGGTCACGGTCGCTCCACACTCGTCATGAAGCGAAAGCTGGATGTCGCTGCAACAGCCAGCAAGAGACGCTAGCTTGAGAGCAAGCTCCTGTCCTCCCCCCTCCCTCTGTCGTCCCCTCCCCTCCCCTCCCCCTCCCCCTTCCCTCCCCCTCCCCCTTTCCCTCCCCCTCCCCCTCTCAAGTGTCCCTCGCCGACATCCGCCGCGAATACACGTTGCAGTCGCTCTCCCGGAGCGACGTCGACGCCGATCCCATCCGCCAGTTCCACAAGTGGTTCGAGCAGGCGCAGCGCGCCGAGATCCTCGAACCCACCGCGATGTCGCTCGCCACGGCGACGGCCGATGGCTTCCCGTCGGTGCGTATCGTGCTGCTCAAGGGCGCCGACGAGCGCGGCTTCGTGTTCTTCACCGACTACCGGAGCCGCAAGGGGATCGAGCTCGACGCCAATCCGCGCGCCGCGCTCTGCTTCTTCTGGGACGCCCTCCAGCGCCAGGTGCGCATCACCGGGCGCGTCACGCGCGTGTCGGCGGCCGAGTCGGCCGAGTATTTCACGTCGCGCCCGCACGGGAGCAAGGTCGGCGCGTGGGCGTCGCACCAGAGCCAGCCGCTGACCGCGCGCGTCGAACTCGAACGCGAAGTGCTCGAGTACTTCACGAAGTACCCGGAGGGCGCCGACGTGCCGCTGCCCGATCATTGGGGCGGCTATCGCGTGGCGCCCGACGCGATCGAGTTCTGGCAGGGGCGCGAGAGCCGGTTGCACGACCGTATCGTCTACGAGCGCGACCCCGCCGGCGCGTGGACGATCGGGCGGCTCTGGCCGTAGCCGCGACAGTGTGGATTTCGACCAAACGGCGGGCGCGATCGCGCCCGCCGTCCGTCTATTGCCAGTCCTTCGGGATGTCGCGCAGTTCGAGCAACAGCTTGCAGTAACTCTCGTACCGCGAGGCCGACACTTCCCCGCGCGCCACCGCGTCGCGCACGGCGCATCCCGGCTCCGTCTCGTGCTCGCAGTCGCCGTACCGGCACTCGCCCAGGAACGACGCGAACTCCGGGAAGCACCGGTCGAGTGAGGCCGGCGGCAGTCCCCACATCCCCACCTCGCGGAGCCCGGGCGTGTCCACGACGAACCCGCCGAGCGCGTCGGGGATGGGGATGAGCAGCGCGCCGACGGTCGTGTGCCGCCCCTTGTTCACCGACTCGCTGATCTCGGCGGTGCGCAAGTCGAGTCCGGGGAAGAGCGCATTCAACAGCGACGACTTGCCGACGCCGCTCGGCCCGCTCAGCGCCGTCGTGCGCCCGGCGAGCATGTCGTGCAGTCCCTCGAGCCCGATATGCTGCTTCACGCTCGTGCGATGCACGGTGTACCCCGCCAGTTCGTACGGCTTCACCAGCGCGTCGATCGCCGCGGCCCCGCCGACGAGTTCGACCTTGTTGAACACGATGTGCGCGGGGAGGTCGTTCCCCTCGGCGATCACGAGGAACCGGTCGAGCATCCGCAGGTGCGGCTCGGGCTTCGCCGCCGCGAACACGACGAGCACCTGGTCGACGTTGGCCGCGACGATGCGTTCGCCGCGCCCACCGCCCGGCGCGCGGCGGGCGAGCGTGCCGCGGCGCGGATGGATCGCCGTGATGGCCCATGCCGCGTCGCTGCTGTCGCGCGCGACCGTGACGTCGTCGCCCACGGCGAGCTTGAGCCCGGCGCCTTCCTGCTTGAGCCGGCCACGCATCGACGCCTCGAGCGTCTCGCCCCCGGCGGCGCGCACGCTCCACACGCCGCCTGTGCCGCTCAGCACGACGCCGCGCGTCTCGCTCATGCGCCGTCCTCCTCGCGCATCACGTCCCACCAGCGGCGCGTCGTCGCGCCGTCACGCGCCACGATCAGGGCGTCGAGCAGCCGCTGCGCCTCGGTGAGCGGCATCGCGCCGAGTGCCCGCTCCGCGTCGGCCGCGCTGCACCCCCACGCCACGAACTCCGTCTCGAGGTGCCCCTCCGCCTTCTGCGCGCCGACGCGCGACCACTGCACGAAGAGCAGGAAGGCGCCATACGGGCGCGCCGCGTCTCCCGTGGCGTCGCTGAGCACGTCGAGACTGTAGCTCATCCCGTCGCGCCCCTCGAGCGCGGCGGGGCGAGCGTGCACCGCGGCGTAGCCGCCCACGGTGCGCTCGTCCCCCGCGGAGTGGTCGGGCGGAAGGAACTGCCCGTGACTCACGCGCCCGACCCGACCCGCTTGCGCGACCCCGAGCCGATCTCGCGCAGGATGTTGCCGGTGATGAACCAGACGTTCGCCGGACGCTCGGCGAGGCGGCGCATGAGGTACGGATACCACTGCGTGCCGAACGGCACGTACACGCGCAGCCGGAATCCTTCGCGCACGATCTGCGCCTGGAGGTCGCGGCGCACGCCGTACAGCATCTGGAACTCGAACCGGTCGGCGGCGATCCCGCGCTCCTTCGCGAACCGCTTCGCCTCGGCGATGATCGCCGGGTCGTGCGTGGCGAGCCCGGGGTAGTTCCCGCGCTCCATCAGCGCGTGCATGCACTTCACGTAGTTCGCGTCGACGTCCTTCTTCTCCGGGAACGCGACGTCGGCCGGCTCGAGGTACGCGCCCTTGCAGAGCCGCACGCGACAGCCGATGGCGATCGCGTGCTGCGTGTCGTCGAACGTGCGGCGCAGCGCGCTCTGCAGCACGATGCCCACGTGCTCCCGGAAATCCGGATAGAGCCGCTTCTCGAAGAAGTCGATCGTGCGCTGCGTGTACGCGCTCGACTCCATGTCGAGCCGCACGAAGCTCCCGTGCGCCTTGGCGCGCTCGAGGATGCTCCGCACGATCTCCTCGCACAGCGCGTCGTCGATGTCCTGCCCCATCGCCGTCATCTTGAGCGAGACGTTCGCGTCGAGCCCCTTCGCCTTGATGGCGTCGAGCAGTTGCACGTAGGCGGCGCCGGCGGCGCGCGCCTCGCCGGCGTTGGTCACGCTCTCGCCGAGCAGGTCGAGCGAGCAGGTGATGCCCTGGGCGTTGAGTTCGGCCACGGCCGCCGTCGCCGTGTCGAGGGTCTCGCCGGCGACGAACCGGCTCGCCATCGACTTGGCGAAGCCGTTGTGTCGCACGAAGCGGAAGATGCTCGCCTGGCGCGACAGATAGAGCAGGAAGGAGCGGAACATGATGGCGTTAAGGAAGGATGCGGGTCGGGACCGTCAGCGGTGACGTCACGCGACGCACCGGGTACATCTTGTCGCCGAGCGCGGCGAGCGCCGGGTCGAGCACGTTCCACGTCAGGAAGCCGTCGTCGGTCTGCGGATCGAGCAACACCGTGGCGAGCACGCCGAGCGGCTGGGCCGTGCGGACGACGAACGAACCGGCCTCGAGCGGGAGTTCCCGCGACGCCGACCAGCGTCCTTCGAGGCGCACTTCGGCGTGCCCCTGGAAGGGACGCGCCGAGCGCACGACGGAATCGACCGCGAACGTGCCCCCCGTCGACGTCGCCGCCGCCAGCAGCTGCTCGACGACGATTCCATGCATGCGCAGGCGCGGCAGCAGCGAGTCGGCGGCCGGCCCGGCACTGAACACATACGCGACCGGCATCGAAGCGCTGACCGTCGCGTCGAACCGGTCGCGCACGGGCATCGTCGTCGTCACGAGGCGGCCGCTGCGCTTGAAGCCACAGCGCACCCCCGGCTCGCTGAGCGGCCATGGGCAACCCGAGCGCCCCGCGCCGCCAGCGCGGCCGGCCGCACCTCGCGTACGCGCCGCCGTCGCGCGGCCGGCCAGCTCGGCGCGCGCCTCGGGGAGCGTGTCGAGCGGCGCCTCGATCACCGGCTCCATCGACGGGTGCGCCGTGAGTTCCGCGCGCACCGGGACACTGCCGATCCGCCCCGCCTCGAGCGCGGCGTCGGCGCCACGCGTGAGCGCCAGCACGGCCTTGGCGCGCTGCGCCGTGAGCGTGAGCGCCTCCTGCAGGAACGCGTACGTGCTCTTCACCCGCCGCTCGAACGGGTCGTGCGAGTACGCCTCGCTGAGCAGCGAGAGCCGGCCGCGCAGCCCGGTGTAGTTGGTGCCGTAGCGCGCCCGGTGGTCGTAGGTGCTCCAGCCGCGCATCGTGCCGGGCGCGACCTGCCCCTCGTCGCCGTCGAAGTTGCCGTAAGGGAACACCTCGAAGCGGTGCCGCGTGCGCATCCGCTCCCGGATCACCGGGAGCATCGAGTCGCGCATGAATGCGCCGCCGAACGTGCCGCCGGCGATCGCCGCCGCCGGGTGCAGCGACGGCGAGTAGGTGAGCGCATAGCCGTGGTAGCTGCCGTCGGTCGTGTGCAGGTCGACGAACAGGTCGGGATCCCACGCGTTGAACATCGCCAGCGACGCGCGCGTCTCCGGCGCCTCCGCCTTGACGTAGTCGCGGTTGAGGTCGAGCTGCTGTGCGTTCGGCCGTTGCCCCACCATCTCGGGCCCGAGCTGCTCGTAGCGGTTCTGCGCCTGCGGCTTGAACGCCTCGTTGCCGTCGGCATTGTAGATGGGCACCGCGATCAGCACGATCGAGTCGAGCACGTTCGGCTTCGGCGAGAAGAGGAGGTCTCGCAGCAGCGCCTGCAGCGCCTCCTTCCCCTCGACCTCGCCGGCATGGATGTTCGCCTGCACGTACACCACCGGGCGGCCCAGCCGCCGCGCCTCCTGCGGCGTGCTGACGAGTGGTCGCGACGCGATGACGTACGGGATGTCGCGCCCCTGCGACGTGCGGCCGATGCTCCCCACGTGGATCCGCGCACCGCGCGCCTGCAGGGAGTCGATGAACGCGACGACGTCCGCGTAGGTGGACGTCTCCAGATACTTCGAGCGCTCCGCGCGCGTCTGCTGCGCCGCGAGCGGGGCCGCCAGCGCGAGCGCGCCGAACGCGACCGCCGAAGCGTGGCGCAGGAGCGCCACCGAAGAAGTGCCAAACGTCATCCCTTCGATCTCCCTGACGTAAAGAAGCCCGGCGGCATCAGCCGACGGGCTTCCCGGTTGCCGGATAGAATCGCGTGCCGTCGGACGCCATCGTCACGAGCCGCGCGCTCGGGACGAAGCGTCCCGGGTACTGCACGTCCAGCGCCTGGAGGCGCTTCACCAGCTCGGCCGCGCCGAGCGTGTCGGCGTAGCGGAACGGACCGCCGCGGAACGGCGGGAACCCGATGCCGAACACGGCGCCGATGTCGCCGTCGCGCGGCTGCCGCACGATCCCCTCGTCGAGGCAGCGCACGGCCTCGTTCACCATCGCCAGCGCGCACCGCTCCTGGATCTCCTGCACGAGCGCCGGCGACGACGCCTGCCGCTGCGGCGCGCCGATGATCGCGTACACCGACTCGTCGACGCCTCCCTTCTTGCCGCGCTCGTCGTAGAGATAGAACCCCTTCTTCCCCTTGCGGCCGAGCCGCCCCGACGCGATGAGCTTGCCCAGCGCCGCGCTCGGCTTCACGCGGTCGCCGAACGCCGCCGACATCACGGCCCCCGACTTCCCCGCGACGTCGAGCCCCACCTCGTCGAGCAGCGTCACCGGGCCCACGGGGAACCCGAACGCGAGCAGGGCGCGGTCGATCACGTCGACCGGCACCCCTTCGTCGAGCATCCGTCCCGCCTCGTTGATGTACGGCGCGAGGATGCGGTTCGCGAAGAACCCCGGCGCGTCGTTCACCACGATCACCGTCTTCCCCAGCTTGCGGCCGAACGCGACCACCGTCGCGGTGACCTCGGGCGCCGTCTGCGGCGTCACGATCACCTCGAGCAGCGGCATCTTGTGCACCGGGGAGAAGAAGTGCATCCCCACCACGCGCTCGGGCCGCTTCGACCCCGCGGCGATCTTCGCGATGGGGATCGTGCTCGTGTTCGACGCGAAGATCGCGTGCGCCGGCAGCTTCGGCTCGAGCTCGGCCAGCACCTGGTGCTTCACCGCGAGGTCCTCGAACACCGCCTCGATCACGAGCGGCACCGAGCCGAACCCCGTGTACTCCACCGTGCCCGAGACGAGCGAGAACTGGTCGTCGAACTGCTGCTTCGTGATCTGCCGCTTCACGAGACGGTCCTTGAGCACGTCGCGTACCGCGGCGAGGCCGCGTCCCACCTGCTCGTGCTTCGTGTCCTTGAACCGCACCGGCACGTTCTGCATCACCGACACGGCCGCGATCCCCGCACCCATGAATCCGGTGCCGAGCACGCCGATCTGCTTCACTGGCAGCGGCTTCACCGAGGCGTCGGCGATGCCGGAGTCCTTCTTGAGCGCCGTCGTCGCGTAGAACAGGAAGATCAGCTGGTTCGACACCGCCGTCGCCGACATCTCGCCGAACAGCCGCGCTTCCTCGGCGAATCCCTGCTCGCGCGTGCCATGATAGCCGGCGGCGACCGCGTCGAGCGCGGCCAGCAGCGCCGGATAGTTCCCGCGCGTCTTCTTGAGCGTCATCTCGCGCGCCTGACGGAACACCACGGCGCGCCCGATCGGGTTGTCTTCGAGCACGACCTCCTTGGCGCCGTGCTTCTTCTCCTCGTGCCGACGCGACCCGCTCGCGATCTCCCGCGCCCGCTGCACGGCGACCTCGCGGAGGATCGACGGATGCACCAGCTCGTCGACGAGCCCGATCTGCAGCGCCTTCCTGGCGCGCACGTTCTTGGCCGTGAGGATCATGTCGAGCGCGGCCTGCAGCCCCACCACGCGCGGCAGCCGCTGCGTGCCCCCCGCGCCGGGGATGAGCCCGAGCTGCGTCTCGGGCAGGCCGAGCACCGTCTTGGGATTGTCGCTCGCGATGCGATAGGCGCACGCCAGCGACGCCTCGAGTCCGCCCCCCAGGCACGCCCCGTTGATCGCCGCGACGATCGGCGCGCGCGACCGCTCGATGCGCTCCATCGCCTTGTGCCCGGCCGCGCTCGCCAGCTCGGCGTCCTTCGCCGACTTGAACTCGAGGAACGCGTCGATATCGGCGCCTGCGATGAAATTATCCGGCTTCCCGCTGATCAAGACGGCGGCCTTGATGCTCGCGTCCGTGTCGATGCGCGTCAGGATCGCGTCGAACTCGGCGATCACCGCCGCCGAGAACTTGTTGACCGGCTCGTTGGGCAGGTCGAAGGTGATGACGGCGATGCCGCCGTCCACCGCGAGGGTCAGGGCCTGGCTCATGCGCGCTCCAGCACCATCGAGAAGCCCATCCCGCCGGCCGCGCACACGGTCATGAGGCCGAACTGCCCGCCCCGGCGCGCCAGCTCGTTCGCCAGCGTCGTCGTGATGCGCGCCCCCGTGGCGCCGAACGGATGCCCGATCGAGATCGAGCCCCCCATCACGTTGAGCTTCGTCCGATCGACCGCGCCGACGGGCTCGCTGAAGCCCGCCCGCTCGGCCCAGTACTTCGACTCGAAGCCGCGCAGGTTCGAGCACACCTGCGCCGCGAACGCCTCGTGCATCTCCACGAGGTCGATGTCCTTGAGCGTGAGCCCGGCGCGCTTGAGCGCCACCGGCGCCGCGAGCACGGGCGCCTGCAGCAGCTGCTCACCGGGGTCGAGCGCCGCATACGCGTAACTGCGGATGTACGCGATGGGTGTGTAGCCGAGTGCCTTGGCGCGCTCCTCGCTCATCAGCAGCACCGCCGCGCCACCGTCGGTGAGCGGCGACGCGTTCCCCGCCGTCACCGTGCCGTAGCGCTTGTCGAACACCGGCTTCAGCGCGGCGAGCTGCTCCAGCGACGTGTCGGTGCGCACGCCGTTGTCGGACGTGAACGCTTGTTCGAATTTCGGCGGCAGGTACACCGGCGCCATCTCGGCGGTGAGCCGCCCGTCGGCTGTCCCCTTGGCGGCATTGAGGTGCGAGGCGAGCGCGAGCGCATCCTGCTCGGCGCGCGACACCCCGTTGAGCTTCGCCATCTTCTCGGCCGACTGCCCCATCGACTCGCCCGTCGTCGGCTCGGCGATCGCGGGAGTGATCGGGATGAAGTCCTTCGCCCGCACCTTCGCGAACGCCTGCAGCCGTTGCCCCAGCGTCTTCGCCTTGCTCGCCGCGACGAGCGCGTCGCTGAAGCCGCGCGAATGGAGGATCGGCACGTTCGAGAGCGACTCCGCGCCTCCGGCGATGGCGATGTCGGCGTGGCCGAGCACGATCTGGTCGGCCGCGTCGGTGATGGCCTGGTTCGCCGAGGCGCAGGCCCGGCTCACGCTCCACGCCTGGAGCGACTTCGGGAGCAGCGGCATGAGCGCCACTTCGCGCGCGATGTTCGGCGCCACGACGTTCGGGATGACGGTGCCGAACGTCAGCAGGTCGAGCGACGCCGGGTCGACGTCGGTGCGGTGCACGAGCTCGCTCACGGCGATCTTCCCCAGCTCGATCGCCGAGAAGCTGCGGAGCGCCGTGCCCGCCCGCGCGAACGGGGTGCGGACGCCGGCGATGATCGCGACACGGCGCCCGCGTGCAGGATTGGTCATAGACCGGGAAATTACGGTGGTGCCGCCGTCCCGGCCATCGGCAACGCTATTTGAGGCGCTCCTGCATCTCGTTGATGACGTCCTTGTAGCGCAGCAACACCCGCGACCAGGACTCGAACAACTCGTCGTCCTTGGCGCTCTTCGCCCGGAACGACCGTTCGCTCACCAGCTTGACCGTGTACCGCAGCGGCGACGTGTTCGCCTGCTTCACGATGATCCGGGTGCGGATGATGCAGCACGACGGCACTGACGTCACGTTCCACCCCGTGCGGATGTAACCCGTCTCCTTGTCACTCAGTTCGAGTACGTCGAAGTAGTTCGTGATCATCTGGCCGATGAGCTTCCACGACTCCGCTTCGGTGCGCTTCTCGTTGGGCGTCACGGCGAAGTTCACGTTCGCCTGGTCGCTCTCGGTCGACATCGACCACGAGCCGTCGGCGACGAGCTTCGCGATGTCGGTGTCGATCGGCAGCGGCGAGCCGTTGTCCTGGAGGCAGTATTCCTTCACCCAAGGCATGAAGGAATTCGCCCGCGCCTCGACCACCACGCACTGCCCCTCGCGCACCACGATCCGCTGCGGACCGACCCCCACGCGCCGTCCGCCGACGAGCACCTCGGCCGTCTCCGGGTCGGGACGAACCTCGAACGCGCGGTCCGACAGCGTGATCCGGTCCTGGAGCGGCGGTGGCTGGACGCCGTCGCGCATGCAATACTGCTTCTCGATCGGCAGGTACCCCGGCCGTGAGGCCTTCACCGTCGTGCACCCGTTCGCGGGGATCGCCACTTCGGCGAAATCCTCGCCGTACTTGGCGCCATTGATATCGATCTGGGTGCCACCCGGCATGGCGCTGACGCCCACCACGCGCTGCACCAGCGAGACGTCATCGACCTCGGGCGTGGTCGGCTGCCCTTCGCGGTTCGCGTATGTGCGCGAGATCGCCTTGTAGCCGACCTTCTTCGCTTCGAGCTGCCGCACCTGCCCTTCCTTCACCTCGACGAGCTGCGTCGTGCGCGCCGAGATGCGCTGACCGTCGAGCGTCACATCGGCGTCGGGCGGCGTGATGCGCACCTGCACCAGACGATCCTTCAGCTTGATCACCACGGGTTTCTGCGCCGCAGCATCCACCGCCGTGACGTCACGGACGACGGGCTTGTAGCCGGGTGCCCACGCGACGATGCGCTGCACGCCGCCGTCGGGCAGATCGATGGTCGAGGTCGTGAGGCGCGTGGTGTCCCCCGCCGCGTTCATCTTGTAGAGGAATGCGGTTGACGGCTCGACGGAGAGGCTCACGTACTTCGGGCCGCAGGCCGCCGTCAACATGGCCACCGTGAGGAGGGCGAAAGCGGGGGTCTTTCGGTGCATCACGATCCTCCATCGAATCGTTGTTGGGTCCTCGTGATACGGCGTTCGACGGGGAGCTTCCCGGTGAGCGCCGCCGCTGTCGGCACATACAGTAACATCCGGCGCCGCGGGCGACCACCACCGCCGCCCCGACCGCGGGGCGCGATCCGACGCCGCCTTCCCGGCGCCGGGTCCTGACGATAGTCTCACTTCGGCCCCGCCTTCCCCTTCCGTGCCTCCCATTCGCTCCCGACTGTTCGCCCGCGCCGCCCTCAGCGCCCGGCTCGCCGCCGAGCGGTTCGACGTCCTCGTCATCGGCGGGGGGATCACCGGTGCGGGAGTCGCCCGCGACGCCGCGCTCCGCGGCCTGCGCACGGCCCTCGTCGAGCGCGACGATTTCGCGAGCGGCACGTCGAGCCGGTCGTCCCGCCTCGTCCACGGCGGCGTGCGCTATCTCGAGCACGGCTACCTGCACCTCGTATTCGAGGCGAGCCGCGAGCGCCGCACGCTGCTGCACATCGCCCCCGAGCTCGTGCATCCGCTCCAGTTCACCTGGCCGGTGTACCGGGGGGCGCGGCTGCCCCGATGGAAGATCGTCGCCGGGCTCTGGCTCTACGACCTGCTCTCGATCTTCCGCAACGCGCATCCGCATCGCGCGCTCTCCGTGGCCGGCGTGCTCGCCGAGGAACCGCGATTGCGTCACGAGCAGCTCACCGGCGGCGCGCTCTACTTCGACGCCGCGACCGACGACGCGCGCCTCACCCTCGCCAACGTCATCAGCGCCGTCGACGCGGGCGCCGCGGCGCTCAACTACGTCGAGGCGACGGCACTGCGAACCGAGGCTGGCCGGGCCTGCGGCGCGACTGTGCGCGACCGGCGCTCCGGCGCGACGTTCGACGTGCGCGCCCGCGTCGTCGTGAACGCTTGCGGGCCGTGGACCGACACGATCGCCCACATGGAGGATCCCACGGCCCCGCCGGCGCTGCGCGGTTCGAAAGGCGTGCACATCACCGTCCCCGCCGACCGCATCGGCAACCGGAACGCCGTGACGATGCTCGACCCCGCCGACGGCCGCGTCATGTTCACGCTCCCGCAGGGCGACGTGACGATCATCGGCACCACCGAGACGGAGACGCACGCCGATCCGCACGAGGTGCGTCCCTCGAGAGCCGACGTGCAGTACCTCGTCGACGGCGCCAACGCCTTCTGGCCCGCCGCCATGCTCACGCTCGACGACGTCATCACCGCGTGGGCCGGCATCCGCCCGCTCGTCGCGTCGCACGCCGCGAATGCGGGGTCGGCGAGCCGCGAGCACGCGATCACGGTGGGGAAGCAGGGGGTCGTCGCCATCACCGGGGGCAAGCTCACGACGTACCGCGCGATGGCCGAGGAAGTCGTCGACACGGTCGAGCGGCATCTAGGGCGGCGCGCGACGCCGGCGCGCACGGCGCACGAGCGGCTCCCGCTGCCGGCGCGCGAGTTCGCCTGCACCGTGGCCGACGTGCTCGTGCGCCGCACGAAGGTCGCGTTCAACACGCGCGACCACGGTCTGTCGCAGGCGGAGGGCGTGGCGCGGGAGCTCGGCGACGCGCACGGCTGGGACGACGCGGCGCGCGCGAAGGCGCTCGACGACTATCGCGCCGAGATCGCGCGGCTGTTCACGATCGAACCGTAGCGGGTGCGGCGGCTGAATCGTTCACCGTTCAGCGTCAACCGTTCACCATACACCGCAGGCGTCGTACCCTAGTCCAGGTCGGCGACCGTCGCCTCGTGGATGGTCACGAGCTCCACGACGAGCAGCTTGCGCGTGCGCGCCGGCAGCTTGAGCAGCACGAGGTCGCCCTTCCCCTTGTTGAGCAGGGCGCGGCCGATCGGCGAGCTCATCGTCACGTGTCCATCCTCGAACTCCACCGAGTCGCCGAACACGAGGTGGTACGTCTCGCGGTCCTTCGTGTCCTGGTCCTCGACGACGACCTTCGTACCGAGCCCCACCTTGTCGCGCGGGATCTGGGTGATGTCGATCTGCGAGAGCTTGCTCAGCCGCATCGTGAGCTGCCCCAGCCGCGCCTGCACCAGCCGCTGCCGCTCGAGCGCCGCCTTGTACTCCGAGTTCTCGCGCAGGTCACCCATCTCGACCGCCCGGCGGATCTCGCTGGGGAGGGTGACGTTCAACTCGTAGCTGAGTTTCGCGACTTCTTCACCGAGCTTGGCCTTGAGGGCTTCGATCATGGGATACCGCTACCAGAGGGGGAGACAATAAAAGGCCAGCGCCCGACCTCGAGCTGCGCGGCCGGGCGCCGACTTCTCCTCTAACGATATGCGCGCCGGGTGCCACCTGCAATCCGCCGCCTCGCCGCTGTAGCCTTCCGGCATGCCCCGGAGCGAGCGGCACGGCGACGTCCTCCGCTTCACGTTCGAGACCCGCACCAGCCGATCGATGGGGTTCGACGTGAGTACGTACCTCGTGCGCGGCACCCTCGTCGACACGGGCTTCCACGACGCCCGCCGGCAGCTTTTCGCCGTGCTGCGGACCCACCGCGTCGACGGCGTGATCGTCACGCACCATCACGAGGACCACGCCGGCAACGTCGACGTCGTGGCACGACGCGGCTACCCGGTGTGGATCGCCCCCGAGACGCTCGCGCACGTGCGCCAGCCGGCGCCCATCGGATGGTACCGGCGCTGGTGCTGGGGTGCGCAGCCCGCCTACCTGGGCACGCCGCGCCCCTACCCGCTCCCCGATCTCGAGGTCATCCACGCCCCGGGGCATGCGCACGACCACCACGTCGTGTGGGACGCGTCCACGGGCACCGTCTTCGGCGCCGACCTCTACCTCGGCGTCAAAGTGAAGGTGTCGCATCCCGGCGAGCGCGAGGACGTGCGCGCCCAGGTCGCGTCCATCCGCGCGGTGGCCGCGCTCGGTCCGCAACGGCTGTTCTGCGCGCACCGCGGGCTCGTGCCGAACCCGGTCGCGCAGCTCACCGCCAAGGCCGACTGGATGGAGGAGACCATCGCCGCCATCGACGCGCGCATCGACGAGGGGCTCGACGACGGCGCGATCGTGCGGCGCGTGTTCGGCGGCGAGGACCGGTGGATGGCGTTCATCACGCGCGGCGACTACGCGCGGCGGAACTTCGTCGCGAGCGTGCGGCGGACGCATGGTGCGACGATCTGGCATCCGCGCGCGGGATAGGACGAAGAGCAGGTCTACCGCGGAGGACGCAGAGGACGCGGAGGACTGCAACTGAAACGGGGGAACTGCAGGTCGGGCCGTAACCTCCGGCACCGCACGCAGTTCCCCCGGTCGTTCGTAGTCCTCTGCGTCCTCCGCGTCCTCTGCGGTGGACCTTCCCTCCCACTCACCGGCTCTTCGCGAACTCCGCCCTGAGCACGTCCATGTTCGCTTCTCGCTTGTCGTACAGCCGCCGCAGCTTCCGCGGCTTCCGCTTCGCCAACGCATACGACGTGATGAGCGGCAGCGCGATCGTCGAGTCGAGGTAGCACACCACCGCGTCAGGCAGCCGGTCAGGGTCGATCTTCCCCCAACTCACCGCTTCCGCCGGCGTCGCGCCGCTCAACCCGCCCGTGTCGGGACGCGCGTCCGTGACCTGCAGGAAGTAGTCGTGCCCCTTCTCGTCGATGCCGAGCACTTCCTGGATCTGCGGCTCGGTCTGCAGCGCGAAGTTCTTGGGGCTGCCCCCGCCCATGATCACGATCGCGCTCTTCCCGCCCCCGCGCTTGGCGCCGAGCACGATGCTCGCCGTCTCGTTCACGTCCTGGTTGGGGTCGATCGTGCAGGCGTACCCCTCGAGCTGCAGCGCGGCGACGTTCATCCCGATGCTCGAGTCGCCGGGGCTGCTCGTGTACACCGGCACGCCGCACCGGTAGGCCGCGCTCAGCAGCGACTTGTTCTTGATCCCCAGCACCCGTTCGCGCTCGGCCACGTACTTGCCGCACAGCCAGTGGAATTCCGCGCTGCTCATCGGCTTCTGGAACTCCGGCGCGCGGATGATCTTGCGGAAGAACGCGTCGGTGCTGAGCAGCACGTCGTAGTCGAAGAAGATGTCGTAGATGCGCACGACCCCTTCCTCGCGCAGCGAGACGTCGCTCGCCGCCGTGTTGCCGCGGTGCATCGAGAGCCCGAGCCCGAAGTGCGTGTCGTGGTACAGGTTCGCGCCCGTCGAGATGATCCAGTCGACGAACCCGGCCTCGATGAGCGGGATCAGGCAGCTCATCCCGAGTCCCGCCGGCGTCAGCGCGCCGGTGAGCGTGAGCCCCACCGTCACGTCCTTCGCGAGCATCAGCTCCGTGTAGAGCTGGCACGCCTCGCGCAGCCGCCCCGAGTTGTAGGCCTGGAACGTCCCCTCGACGAGCTGCACGACCGTCTCGGTGCCGTCGATCTTGCGCGGCGAGATCTTCGCGCCGCGCAGGTAGCGGCTCGTCTCGCCCGCGACGTGCTTCTTCCCCGCCGCCTCGCGCGCCTCGGCGGCCTTCTTCTGCGCGCTCTTCGGACCCGCCGCGCTCGCGCGCTGGCCCGTGCCATGGCGCGACGCCTTGAACCCACCGCGCGCGCGATCCCCCGGCTTCCCCTTCGCCATTACCGTCGCTCCGCCTCGTTATGCGCCGACTTCTCCTGCCGTTCGGTCTTGCGCGTCGCCTTCAGTTGTGCCGCGTGCGCGGCGGCGATGAACTCCACCGCCTCTTCCGGATCGTCCGTGAGGAACATCAGGTCGAGGTCCCCGGGCGAGATCTTCTTCTCCCCGGCGACCTTCGAGCCGAGCCAGCGCATCAGTCCCGCCCAGTAGGCGCGCCCGAACAGCACCACCGGGAACTGCGAGATCTTCCCCGTCTGGATCAGCGTCACCGCCTCGAACAGCTCGTCGAGCGTGCCGAACCCGCCCGGGAAGATGACGAACGCGACGCTGTACTTGATGAACATCGTCTTCCGCACGAAGAAGTAGCGGAAGTTCACGAGCGTATCGACGTACGGGTTCGACCCCTGTTCGAACGGCAACTCGATGTTGCAGCCGATCGAGCGCCCGCCGGCGAGCTTCGCCCCCTTGTTCGCCGCTTCCATGATGCCGGGGCCGGCCCCGGTGATCGTCGCGAAGCCGTGCTCGGCGAGCAGCCCGCCCATCATCTCGGCGGCCTGGTACTGCGGGTCGTCGGGCGACGTGCGCGCCGACCCGAACACCGTCACCGCCTTGCCGACGTTCGCGAGCTTGTCGAACCCTTCGATGAACTCCCCCTGGATGCGCAGCACGCGCCACGGGTCGGTGCGCGTGAAATCGTCGGCGTGCCAGGCCCCCTGCAGGAGCTTCTCGTCCTCGGTCACGTACGTCTCGACGACGTTGCGGATCGCGTCGTCGATGCGCGTGCGCTCGGCGGACTTGCCGCTCTCGCGCGGCAGCACCTCGCGCCCCGCCATCGCGTGCCCCTCAAGGTGCCGCTCCTGCACCCCGAGCAGCGCCTGGTGCTCGGCCGTGTGCAGCAACTCGGGGCTCGGGCGCTTCTTGCGCGCCGGCCCCGCCGCCGCGACCGGCGACGGCGGCGCGGCCGGCCCTTTCGCGGCCGGGGTGGGCTTCTTGGGCGCCGCCGGTGTGGGCGCCTTTCGCTGTCGTCTCGCCATCCACGCAGTTTACTTTCCCGCGTGACTTCCCGCGACCCGCGCGCCCCGCGCGTCGTCGTCATCGTGGCCGATGGCGCGCGTGCCCATACCCTCGCCTCGGCCGTCGCCGCGGGGCACCTCCCCGCCATCGCGAGCCTGCGCGACGGCGGCGCGATGCGGCGCGTCACCACCGTCTTCCCGTCGGTCACCGGACCGGCCTATACGCCGTTCCTGATGGGGCGCTTCCCGGGCGGCGTCGGCATCCCCGGCATCCGCTGGTTCGACCGCGCCCGCACGGCCACCTCGGCGCCCCATTTCTCGCGCAGTTACGTCGGCCACGAGATGGCCCGCGTCGACGGCGACCTCGAACGCGGCGCGCCCACGATGTTCGAGCTCGCCTCGTCGTCGCTGGGCGCCCTCAGCGTGATCACGCGCGGACTCCCTGCCACGCACCGCCTCGGCGGGTCGCTTCCCTTCGCCCTGCGCGCCGCGTGGACCCATTTCCGCGGCGACGTGCAAGGGTGGCTCAAGATCGACGAGCGCATCGCCGACGAGTTCGCCACGCGTCTCGCGCGCGAACGGCCGGTCTTCGCCTTCTGCGCGCTCACCGGCATCGACAAGACCTCCCACGCCTCGGGGCAGCCCTCCCCCGCGTCGCTCGGCGCCATGCAGGTGGTCGACCGGCTCGTGGCGCGCGTCCGCGACGACGCCGAGCGCGACGGCTCGTGGCCCAACACCCACCTGTGGATCGTGAGCGACCACGGGCATTCCCCCGTCGCGCATCACGACGACCTGGCGATGCTGCTCCGCGGATGGGGGGTGCGCACGCGAGCGCACCCGTTCGTGGCCGGCTTCGCCCACCGCGCCGCGGTGATGGTGAGCGGCAACGCGATGGCGCACGTGTACCTCGACATCGCCACGCGGGAACGCCGTCCCTGGCCGGCGCTCTCGCCGAAGTGGCAGTGGCTCGCCGACCGCCTCCTCGAGCGTCCGAGCGTCGACCTGCTCATCCTCCCGCTCGGCGAGCATGCCTGCGAGGTGCGCGCCCGCAAGCGCGGCGGCGCACGCATCCTGCGCGAGCGCGGCCGCTGGGCCTACCGCCCCGAGAGCGGCGACCCGCTCGGCCTCGGTCCGCTCGACGGCCTCTCGATGGACGACGCGTGGGACGCCACCATCCGCTCCGAGTACCCCGACGCGCTCGTGCAGGCGCTCAGTCTGGCGACGAGTCCGCGCGCCGGCGACATCATCCTCAGCGCGGCGCGCGACTACGACTTCCGCGCGCGGTGGGAGCCGATCCCGCACGTCTCGAGCCACGGCGCGCTGCACCGCGAGCACATGCTCGTGCCGCTCGTGCTCGGCAAGGTGCCGGCCCGCGCCCCGCGCCGCACCGTCGACGTGATGCCCAGCGCCCTCGCCGCGCTCGGCCGCCCCATCCCCGAGGGGCTCGACGGGGTCAGTTTCGTGTGAGGAGTGGGAGGAAACGGCCTGCCACGGATTTCACGGAGGACTGCCGGATCAGCTCGGATCAAAAGACATGATGGGGAACGACAGCCCGGATCCGACGCTGTCGTTCCCCATTTTCTTGTTGTATCCGTGCGTTATCCGGCCGTTCTCCGTGAAATCCGTGGCAAGTCAGTTCCTCCCACTCACGACCCATTGCTCGCCGCCTCGAACAGCGCTCGCAGGTCCCACGCCAGCGCACGCTGACGGTCGCGCAACTCGGCCACGCGGTCGCGGTGGAAGCGCAACGTCCAGAAGCGCCGGATCTCGTGCCACGAGAGACGGCGCCACTCGCTCACCGTGAGCGCCGCGAAGCCCACTGCCGGGAGCGCGAGGAAGGTCGCGATCCCGACGAGCGGACCCGCCACCGTCGAGGCGCCCATCGCGAGGAAGAGGAACCAGACCAGGAAGATCACCGCGCCGTAGAACACGCGGAACGTCGGGACGGAATCCTCCCCCTCCTTCTTCGCCGCCAGCGCGCCGAGGTGTCCCGTGAGCTCACGCGGGATCCAGAAGAGCACCAGTCCCGCGAGCGCGAACGGAAGCAGCAGCAGGAGCGGGATGCGGCGCAGCAGCCAGAGCAGCGCCGCTTCCCGCGTGACCTGCAGGTGGAGCGTCTCCGGCGTGAGGCCGAGCCGCGCGAGCAGGCGGTCGTGACCGCGCAGCGCGCGCGCGACGTGGCGCCACTCGTGATCGTCCCCCGCGCGCAGCCGCGCGAGCGCCTCGGTGGTGAGGCGCACGCGCTCGACGTCGGACCCGAGGTCGTCCCCGCCGCCGAACTCGGCGTGCCACACGCGAGCCGCGCAGTGCACGAGCTGCTCGTCGCTCCAGTCCTGCAGGTTCACCGTCACGGCGCGCATCGACGTCTCGATGCGCCGCGTGAGCTCGCGCACCGCGTCCTTGTCGTCGGCGCCGCGCGCGGCGAGGTCGTCCCACACCGGCGCCTCGCCGACGATCACGCGCGCCGAACTCCGGAACGTGCGCCGGTCACGGAAGACGAGTCCGACGGGCACGATCGGGAAGGCGTGTCCGATGCGCTGCGCGGCGCCCAGCGCGATGCGCGCCGCCCCCGTCTTGAGCGGCTGCAGCCCCGAGGCGCTGTGGCTCGTCCCCTCCGGGAAGATCCCGAGCGCGTAGCCCTGCGCGAGCGCCTCGTGCACGTCCTCGAAGACGTCGAAGTTCTGCCGCACACCGCGTGGGTTGTCCTGCCGGCGATACACCGGCACCGACCCCACCGCGCGCACGAGCCAGCCGATCCCCGGATACGTGAAGAGCGGCGCCTTGGCCATGAACCGCAGCGTCCGCCCCCCGGCGACCACGATGAGCGCCGGATCCATCAGCGAGTTCGTGTGGTTCGCGACGACGAGCACCGGCCCCGTCGCCGGCACCTTCGCGCCGCCGACGGAGAGCCGGTAGTAGGAATGCGTCACGAGCCGGCTCAGCACCGGCATCAGGGGATGGAGCCACATGGCGGGCGGAATGTCGCTGCTGGGGGCGCGAGCCGCGAGTGGTTACCTTCCGACCGTGCCGTGGCTCCGCCTCATCCTCACGCTCACGCTGCGCTGCGTCGCCAGCCCGAGCCTCGCCGTCGACCTGCTCCGCGTCGCGTGGCGCTTCCGCTCGCGCCGCTGGTACCGCCGCTTCCCGTTCCTCCCGCTCCCCGCCGCGGACTACGTGCAGTGGCGCATGCACACGGCGTACGGCGACCACCACGCCGTGCCGCCGGCCGACGACATCGTCCGCTACGCACGCTGGGTGCGGCACACGACGTGACCACCGGCGCCGCGCCGCTCGAGCAACGCCTCAAGGCGCAGGCCTACGGACTCGGCTTCGACCTCGCCGGCATCGCCACGCTCGGCCCGGTGGGCACCGCGAGCGCGTTCGACGCGTGGCTCGCCGCCGGTCACGCCGGCGAGATGACGTGGCTCGCCAAGCACGCCGACCTGCGCGCCGACACGACGCGTCCCGAGCCGGGGATGCGCAGCGCCCTCGTCGTCGCCCTCGACTACGGCGGCAAGCAGCCGCCAGGCCCCGTCGCCCGCTACGCCCGCGGCGCCGACTACCACCGCCTGATGTGGGACCGTCTCGACGCCGTCGGCACGTGGCTCGCCGACGAGATCGGCGCGCGCTCGCGCGCCTACGTCGACACGGGGCCCGTGCTCGAGCGCGATCTCGCCCGCAAGGCGGGACTCGGGTGGTTCGGGAAGAACACGATGCTCATCAACCCGGAGCGCGGCTCGTTCTTCTTCCTCGGCGCGCTCTTCACCGACGCCGCGCTCGCGCCCGACGCGCCCTTCGACGCCGATCGCTGCGGCACGTGCACGCGCTGTCTCGAGGCCTGCCCCACCGGCGCGTTCGTCGCGCCACACGTGCTCGACGCGAATCGCTGCATCTCGTATCTCACCATCGAGCATCGCTCCGAGATCCCCGCAGCGATGCGCCCGCTCGTCGGCGACGCGATCTACGGCTGCGACATCTGCCAGGACGTCTGCCCGTGGAACGTCAGCTTCGCCCGTGACCTCGCCGAGCCGGCGTTCGCGTCGCGCGCCTTCGTGGCGCACAAGGATGCGCCCACGCTCGCGCGCGACCTATTGGCGCTGGACGACGACGCCTACCGCGCCGCGTTCAAGGGCTCGCCCATGAAGCGCGCGAAGCTCCCCGGACTCAAACGAAATGCGAGCGTCGTGCTCGCGAACGGCGGCACGGCTGGCTGACCCGGCGAAACGAGCATAACGCGCGTCGCATCGGCGCGCGGAACGGCGACGTCGCCGCACCGGTACGCGGCGCTCAGCGGTCGATCATCGCCTGCTGCTTCGCCGTGTAGCGCGGTCCCGACACCTTCTCCGGCGCCAGCGCCGCGTCGAGCGCCGTCATCTCCTCGCTCGTCAGCCGCACGTCGGCCGCGCCGACGTTCTCCTCGAGATACGTCCGTCGCTTCGTCCCGGGGATCGGCACGATGTCCGTCCCCTTCTGCAGTAGCCACGCGAGCGCGACCTGCCCCGACGCCACCCTCTTCCGTGTCGCCAGATCGCGCACCGCGGCCGCGGCCCGCACGTTCGCCTCGAAGTGCTCCGGCTGATAGCGTGGATCGTTGCGCCGATAATCGCCCGCGGGATACTCGTCGGCGCGCTTCACCGTACCCGTGAGGAACCCGCGCCCGAGCGGCGCGAACGCGACGAGCCCGATGCCGAGTTCGCGCAGCAGCGGGATGATGCGCGGCTCGAGGTTCCGCTCCCACAGCGAATACTCGCTCTGCAGCGCCGAGATGGGGTGCACCGCGTGCGCCCGTCGGATCGTCCGCTCGCCCACCTCGGAGAGGCCGAGATAGCGCACCTTCCCCTCGTGCACGAGCCCCGCCATCGCGCCGACGACCTCCTCGATCGGCACCGCCGGGTCGAGCCGGTGCTGATACAGCAGGTCGATGTGGTCCGTCTCCAGACGGCGGAGCGAACCCTCCACCGCCTCGCGGAGGTGCGCCGGCCGACTGTCGACGCCGGCGATGACGCCGTTCGCGTCGAACGTGAAGCCGAACTTGGTCGCGATCGTCACGCGATCACGCCCGCCGGGCAGCATCTTCAGCGCGCGCGCCAGCAGCTCCTCGTTCTCGTACGGCCCGTACGCTTCGGCCGTGTCGAAGAACGTGCACCCGAGCTCGACGGCGCGATGGATGGTGGCGATCGATTCGCGCTCGTCGCGTTCTTCGGCGGCGCCGTAGGCGTAGCTCATCCCCATCAGGCCGAGTCCGATGGTCGAGGCGGTGAGCCCCTGGGTGCCCAGCGTGCGGGTAGCCAGCATCTGCGATGGTGTTGAAGGTGAGGAGAAGCGTCGCTGACGCGGACCGTCGCTCAGCGCGTTCCGGGCCGCGGAGTGATCACCGCGAGTAGCACCAGGCGGTCGGCGCCGGCCCGCATCCCGTGCAACTCGTTCGGCTCGTAGCTCACCACCTCGCCGGCCGCGATCGACTCCTCGCCAGCCGCGCCCGACACCATCCCCGCGCCTTCGAGTCCCACCAGCAGCACCGACGACGTGCTCGTGTGCGGTGTGACGACTTGCCCGGGTTCGAGACGGAACACGATCAGCCGCGCGTCGGGCGAGTCGTGCAGCGTCGCCGTCGCCGGCCGCTCGGGGCGCGCCGCGACCGCGGCCAGCGCGGCGCCGAGTGCATCGATGCGCTTCATGCCGCCTCCGCGGCCGCCTTCACCGCGGCGAACAGCGCGTCCGCGTCGGCGCCGTCGCGCACCGCCGCCTCGTCGAGCGACGTCATGCCGCCGCAGCACGTGTCGATGCCGAAGGAGTTCAGCACCGCGATGGTGGCCGGATACCTGGCGATGATCTCGTTCACCGTCAGCGTGCGATCGAGCGTGGCGTCGTGCGCGGCGCGGGTGGTCATCGCGAAGGTCCGGTTCGAGGTGGCGGAAGGGCGGTCACTCCTCGAAATATGTATCGGCCGCGGCGCGAGGCACCGGTCACGATGACCCGCCCCGGAACGCGCGCGATCCACCGCCGGCTTTGCATATTCCCTCCGTGACCAACGCCACCCGCGAGCGCTATACCGCCTTCAAGAAGCTCCAGCCGCGCACGCCGCGTCTCACCCGCCACACGGTGAGGGCGCGTGGCCTCGATTTCGCCGTGTTCACCTCTCCCGAGGTGCCCGGCACGCTCCCGCTCCTGTGCGTGAACGGCGGCATGCTCTACAGCCACGCCCTGCTCTGGCCGTCGCTCGCCCCCCTCGCCGCCTCGCGGCAGGTCATCCTCTACGACCAGCGCGGCCGCGGCGCGACCCAGGCGCCGCCGGCCGTGCACGCGTCGCGCATCGAGTTCGACGCGGGCGACATCCCGGCCCTGCGCGAAGCGCTCGGCGTCTCCCGCTGGGACATGCTCGGCCATTCGTGGGGCGGAGGCATCGCCATGCTCGCCGCCGCCCGCGACCTCTCCGGCGTGCGCCGTCTCGTGCTCGTGAACGCCGTCGGAGTGACGAGCGACTGGGTGGACGCGCTCCACGGCGACGCCCTTGCCCGCCTCGACGGCGCGGAACTCGAGGCGCTCGCCGCGCTCGACCCGCGCGCGCTCCACAGTCCCGAATCGACGCTCCACGCCGAGTACAGCCGCGCGATCTATCCGGCATACTTCCTCGACCGCGAGTTCGGCCGCGGCTTCGCGCCCCCCTCGCAGGCGAGCGCCACCGGGGCCGCCGTCGCGGCACGGCTGCGGCGCGAAGGATACGATTGGCGCAGCGAGGCCGGGCGCATCGCGGCGACGACGCTCGTCGTGCACGGCGCGCAGGACGTGCTGCCGGCGCGCCTCGCCGAGCAGACGGCGTCGGTCATCCCGCGCGCCACGGTGCGCCTCATCGACGGCGCGGGGCACATGCCGTTCTGGGAGCAGCCGGCCGCCTTCTTCGGCGTCGTGGGCGAGTTCCTCGACGCGCGGGACCAGGGCGCGTGAGGGTCCGCGCCGAGGTCTGGCTGCTCGCCATCGTCGTCGCGCTCGCGGCGTTCATCGTCACGCAGGCCGCGCGGGCGCCGCGACGCACGAGCGCGCAGGCGGCCGCCGACTCGGCCTTCCTCGACTCCGCGGCCGCCGCCTCGGAGAACGCCGACGGCGGCTCGCGCGTGCGGCGTTCGACGCTGCCGCCCCCGGGGCCCAAGGACTACGCCGACATCGCGCGCCGCATCACCGCCGCCGAGCCGACGACGTACATCGACGACATCCTCGCGGCACGTGGCGGGCACGTCGCCCGCTGGGTGGACCGCCGCGACGACCCGATCCGCGTGTGGATCCAGCCGCGCACCACCGTGAAGGACTTCTTCCCCGAGTTCCGCGACCGCGCCCGCGACGCGTTCTACGTCTGGGCCGGCGCGGGCGTGCCGATGCGCTTCCTCTTCGTCGACGACTCCACGGTCGCCGAGGTGCGCCTCCGCTGGATCGACCACTTCGACGACGGCGCCGCCGGCAAGACGTTCTGGTCGCGCGACCAGAACTGGTGGCTCGTCGACGCCGACGTGCAGATCGCGCTCCATCGGTCGAGCGGCGAGAAGTTCGACGCGCTCGCCGTGCGCACCATCACGATGCACGAGGCGGGGCACGTGATCGGGCTCGACCACAGCCACAACGCCGACGACGTGATGGCGCCCCGGGTGCACGCCACGTCGCTCACCGCCGCCGACCTCGGCACCGCTTCGCTCCTCTACCACCTGCCGCCGGGCAGCGTGAAGGCGACGGGCGCCGCCCCGGTCAGTCCGTAGCGACTGCGAGGGCGATCACCGCCAGCGCAACGTCAGCAACTGCGGCTTCCCGCGCCGGATCACCTGCAGCTTCACGGTGCGCGAATCCGAATCGTTCAGCGCGCGCTGCAACGACCGCACCGCCACCACCGGCGCGTCGTCCGCCTGCACGATCACGTCGCCCTTGCGCAGCCCGCTCTCCGCGGCCGGCGATCCGCTCGCCACGGAGATCACCACCAGCCCCTTCTCCACCCCGAGTGTCTCGCGCCAGTCGTCGTCCACCGGCGTGAGACTCGCCCCCGCCACGGCGCTCATCCCCGGCGTCGTGCTGTACGAGAACACGAAGTTCGGCGGCGGCGGTGCCGTGGGCGCCGATGGCGCCTCGGGCGTGATGAACGTGCCGCGCGGCCGCTTGAAGAACGCGACCACGGGCGGACCGTCCGTGAGGTCGTCGATCCCGGTGCACGCCGTCGCGCCGAACCCGTCGGGACGCCGGCCGACGACGATCGGCAACTCCTTCTGCGCGCCGTCGCGCCGCAGCTTGAGCGTCACCTTCGCGCCCGGCTTCAGCAACATCGCCAGCGGCGCATCCTGCGCCTCATAGCTGTTGATCATCACCACCTCGTCGCCGCGCCGAAGGCCGGCCTTCGCCGCCGGCGAGCCGGGCTCGACCGACGACACGACGCGCGACGGCAGTTCGTACGTCAGGCCGAGGTAGCCGTCCGGCATGTCGTCCGTGCGCGAGCACTGCAGCTGCAGCCGCGTGATGAGGCCGGCCCGACGCTTGGCGATCTCCTCGAGCTGCGACGAGAGCTCGCGCTCGCGCGCCGGATCGTTCGCTCCCCGCAGCGCCATGCCGATGCGCTCCTCCATCGCCTTCGACGTCATCAACTCCGACGTCATGCGCATGATCTCGCCCATGTCGATCGTGATCTTCATCGCCGTCGAATCGGCCTTCGCGCTGTCGCGCTGGATGATCCGCACCCGGGCCTGCGCGGCGAGCGGCGCGGCGACGCCGAGCGCGGCGAACGCCCCCAGCACCACCCCCGGCGCGACCCGGCGGGCGATCGGACGCACGCCCATCAGTAGCTCCCCAGGCGCTTCGTCGCCGGCATCGCCTGGTTGATCTGCCGCAAGGTCGTCGCGCGCGCGCTCTGCGTCGCGAGGTACGCCTGGTTCAGCATCGGGTCCTGCGGCGCCTGATACAGCGCGGCACGCGTGATGGCCGCCATCTGGTCGAGCGCCTGCAGTCGCGTGCGGTACGTCGCCTCGCTCAGGCCGATGAAGTGCGCCGAGGTGTCCTGCGCGGCGAGGAACGCCGCCGCGTTCTCGTACGTCTTCTGCGACACGTTCAGCGCCCGCACCGCCTCGTCGGGGGTGCGGAACTGCGCCGGCGCCGGCGCGGAGGCGACCGTCGACTCGCCACCCGCGCCAGTCCCCTTGGGCAGCATCGGAAGGCCGCTGTTCGCCGTGAGACGCCCGGCCACGGCACCACCGAACACGAGCACCAGCCCCGCGGCCACGCGCACGCCCCAGCGGCGCAACGTCGCGCGCCGGTCGGGCATGGCCACCAGCCCCTCCGCCGCGAGCCGCGGGAGGAGCGCGTCGAAATCCGAGATCGGCGCGCCGGCCACCGGCTGCGCCGCCGCCGCGAGACGCGACAACTTGCGCTGCGCCGCCAACTCGGCGGTACAGGTTCCGCACGTCCCGAGGTGCGCCGCCTCCACCGGAGTCGGCGTCTCGTCGGTCAGTGCGGCGATCCGTTCAGGAGAGAGATGCGACATCGTCTGGTTCGTCCTTCGCCGGCGTGACGTCCACCAACGGCGCGAGCAGCCGGCGTAGCTTCGCGCGTGCCTTGAAGAGCTGTGACTTCGATCCGCCCGCCGTGATCCCCAGCTCGGCGGCGATCTCCTCGTGCGTGTACCCCTCGACGTCGTGGAGCACGAACACCTGCCGCGCCCCCGGCGACAATCGTTGCACCGCCTCGTCGATCGTCTGCGCGAGCATCGACCGGTCCCCGTCGTGCTCCACGAACGACGTGTCCTCCTCGAGCTCGACCTCGGCGTCGCCGTGGCGCCGCAGCGACCGCAACGCGTTGAGCGTGCGGTTCACCGCGATCCGGTGCGCCCAGGTCGAGAACTGCGAGTCGCCGCGATAGGTGGGGAGCGCACGGAAGATCTGGATCCACACTTCCTGCGCCACGTCGGCGGCCTGGTCCGGGTCCCCCACCAGCCGGCGCACGAGCGCGTCGATGCGCGGAGCGTGCTGCACCCAGAGGGCGCGCAGCGCTCCTTCGTCGCCATGGATGGCGCGACGGATCGTGATCTGGTCGGTCGGGGTGGTCATACGGATCCGTTCAGTCTGTCACGTGCTGGTCCCTGAAGGTTTACTGATCAGGGGGAGGGGGAGGGAAAGGGGGAGGGGGAGGGCCTCACTTCAGGGGCGAGCGGACGGCGAGAGCGGGCACAGGAAGAGGGAGGAAACCTGGCCTACGGTTAGTGCTCTCCCTCCCCTCTCCCTCCCCTCTCCCTCCCCTCTCCCTCCCCCTTTCCCTCCCCCTCCCCCTCCCCCTCATCAGTGACCCCGAACGAAATCTCTCGTCCTTGACTCTGAAGGCAAGAATCCGTACTTCTTGCCGACCCTTTAATCGTAGACCACACTCCGGCCGCTCCGTTCCCGCGTCCGGCCGCTTCCCTTTACGCCTCGACCGGCCCCCTCGTGCTCCTGACGCTCCTCGCTGCCGCCGCCGTCGCCACGGGTCATACCGAGGGCCTCCCGGCCAAGGCGCCCAAGTCGGTGGGGATGTCGGCCGAGCGGCTGGCGACGATCGATCGCGTCATCCTGCGGGGCATCACCGCCGGCGGCTTCCCCGGCGCTTCCGTCATCGTCGGCCGCAAGGGCGCCACCGTCGTCTCGAAGGGCTTCGGACACCTCGGCTGGACCAAGGACAGCCCCGTCGTCCTCCCCGACCGCACCATCTACGACCTCGCGTCGCTCACCAAGGTCGTCGGGACGACCACCGCCGCGATGGTGCTCTTCGACGAAGGCAAGCTCGCCCTCGACGAGAAGGTCACGCACTACGTGCCCGGCTTCACCGGCGGCCTCAAGGACTCCGTCACCGTCCGCCAGCTCCTCATGCACCGTGGCGGCCTCCCGGCCGGCCGCGACCTCTGGCGCCACGCGCACACGCCGGAAGAAGCGCGGCAGATGGTGCTCGACGTGCCCCTCGAGTACAAGCCGGGCACGGGGTTCATCTATTCCGACCTCGGCGCCGACATCCTCGGCATGGTGGTCGAGTCCGCGTCCGGTGAGCGACTCGACGCCTTCCTGCAGGAACGCGTCTTCGGCCCGCTCGGGATGACCGACACCGGCTTCCGCCCGGCCGACTCGCTCGTCTATCGCATCGCCCCCACCGAAGTCTCCCCGCCGCGCGGCTACCCGCTCCGCGGCGAGGTGCACGACGAGAACGCCTTCGCCCTCGGCGGCGTCGCCGGGCACGCCGGACTCTTCGGCACGGCCAGCGACCTCGCCGTGTTCGCGCAGATGATGCTCAACGGCGGCAGCTACGACGGCACGCGCATCATCGCCGATTCGACGATCAAGCTCTTCACCGCCCGTGCCGCGGGGAGCCGCGCCCTCGGATGGGAGGTCGGCGAGGGACATCACGGCGCCGGCGCCTACCTCGGCGAGAACGCGTTCGGCCACACCGGCTTCACCGGCACCTCGATGTGGATCGACCCCGAGCGTGAGATGTTCGTCATCCTCCTGACGAACCGCGTGCACGCCGCCAAGGCGCGCCGCCCGGCGAAGGTGATCTCCGACGTCCGCGCCGACCTCGCCGACGCGGCCGCGCTCGCCGTGACCGACGAGAACCTCGCCGTCACCGAGATGCCCGCGTCGTTCCGCGCCGACCGTGAAGTGGGGTGGAACCGCCCGATGCGCAAGGCGCGGCCGCACCGCGGCACGAGCGGCAAGAGCAAGGCGAAGACGTCGGCCGAGAAGGGCGCCGGCGTGAAGCGCGCCGTGCACAAGAGCAGCGTGAAGAGCGCGTCGGCGAAGCGCGGATCGTCCAAGAAGTTGGCCGCCGGCAAGAAGTCCGCTGCCGCCAGGAAGCCCGTCGCGAAGAAGAACGCCGACTGACGCCGCGGGAACCAACCGCGCGCTCGTCCGGTTAGATTCTCGTGACCCTTCGCGCCCCTGACGTGGACCACGACCAGCCCGCCGCCTCCGACGCGCCCCCTGCGCCGGCTTCGACCGCCTCACCATCGGCCATCACGACCGACCTGGTGAAGCTCGCGCTGCGTCGCGTCAAGGATCCCGAGCTCAACCTCAACATCGTCGACCTCGGCCTCGTGTACGACATCCGCGTGGACGGCACCGACGTGGACATCGACATGAGCCTCACCTCCCCGGGATGCCCGTCGGGCCCGGAGATCATGAAGGACGCCGAGGATCAGGTGCGCGCGATGGACGGGGTCGGTGAGGTCATGATGCACCTCGTGTGGACGCCGATGTGGACCCCCGACCGCATCGAACCGCGGGTGCGCGCCTACCTGGGCTTCTGACGCCGCGCGCCGCGGCGCCGGCGCGCTAGTCGCGGTAGGGGGAGTCGTTCGACAGCGGGAGCTCGAGCGCGCCGGTCGGCTCGGCGGCCGGCTTGGGGGCGCCCCCCTTCTTCCGGAACGGCTTCAGCGCCTTCACGAATCCTTCCCCAAGCTCGGCGATCTGCCACCGCCGCAGGTCGGGGAGTTCGGAGAGCGCCTCGACGGCCGCCGGAAGGAGACGGGCCACCGCCTCCATCTTCTCGCGCGAGCAGAGCACGCCCGGGTCGAGTTCGAGCCGCTTCGCGGCCTCGTCGCGCACGCTCTTGAGCGCGCCGACCTTGTTGTCGATGTCCGGGTCGCGGTCCCAGCGTGCGGAGCGCGGGAACTTCGGGAGCTGCGCCTCGGGCACGGCGAGTCCGCGCTGCACCGCCGCGAGCACGTCGTTCCCGGCGCGCTCCAGGATCCCGCGCGGCATCCCCTTGATCTTCCCCAGCGCCTCGGCCGTGGCCGGCGCCGTGTGCGCGATCTCGAGCAGCACCTCGTTGCCGATCACGCGGAAGGTCGAGCGGTCGAGCTGGAGCGCCACCGCGTCGCGCCACGCGACGAGTTCGCGCAGGAGCGCGAGTTCGCGACGATCGAGGTCGCGCGCCCCCTTCATGCGGAGGAACGCCGTGCCCGGCTCCTCCGGCTGCCAGCGCGTTCCCTCGAGACGCTGGAACTCCTCCTGTGCCCACCCCCACCGCTCCTTCTTCTCGAGCTCGCGGTGCAGCACGTCGCGCAACCCCAGCAGGTGGATCGTGTCCTGCGCCGCGTAGTCGAGCATCCCCTTCGTGAGCGGGCGCATCGACCAGTCGGCGCGCTGGTGCTTCTTGTCGAGCTTCACCTCGAAGTACTTCTCGAGCAGCGCCGCGAGCCCGAACGCCGTGAGCCCGAGCAACTGCGCCGCGATGCGCGTGTCGAAGATGTTCCGGATGTGCCAGCCGTAGTCCTGATGCAGCAGCCGCAAGTCGTAGTCGGCATCGTGGAACACCACCTGCACCTTCGGATCCTCGAGCAGCCGCCCCAGCCCCGCCGGCGCCGTGATCGGCAGCGGATCGACGATCATGTGCGTGTCACGAGTCGACAACTGGATCAGGTAGATCCGGTCGATGAACCGGTGGAAGCTCGCCCCCTCGGTGTCGATCGCCAGCTCCTTGGTGCGCGCGATCCCGTCCAACGCCCGCGCGACGGCGGCGTCGGTATCGAGGTAGGCGACCTGGGGATCTTCGGAGCGTGAGGGAGTCACTCTGGCGGTTTTGGAGGAGGATAGCGGAATCTAGCAGGGGGAGAGTGTCGATGAGTGACCCCCCGACGATTCACGGTAAACGTTTCACCGTCAACGACTTATCGCTCCAACGGCTGACGGTTGACCGTTCGCCCGCCGTTATCGCTTAAAGCAATCGGGCCGGAACCAAGGTCCCGGCCCGCTCCACACGCTCGGCGCGCTCGCCCTACTTCTGCGGCCGCCCCGGCGGCGTGCCGCCCTTGAAGATGTCGCGATTGATCTGCACGTACTGCTTCAGGTTGGCCGGCACGTCTTCCTCGGGGAAGATCGCCGTCACCGGGCACTCCGGCTCGCAGGCGCCGCAGTCGATGCATTCATCCGGATGGATGTACAGCATCTCCGGGCCCTCGTAGATGCAGTCCACGGGGCAGACGTCCACGCAGGACCGGTCCTTGGTGTCCTTGCAGGCTTCGGTGATGACGTACGGCATCGGATTTCCTCGAGTTGGCGCGCTTCTGCGCGTGGCAGGAGAAATTATCCTCCCGCGCTCGTTGCTACAAGACGCACCCGCCCTTTGACACGTCACGGTCGGGAGGGCTATTTCCACCGCATGCGACTCACCGTGAACGGCCGCGCGCACGAGGTCACCGCGCGCGATGACGAGACCCTGCTCGAACTGCTCCGCGACCGCCTCGAACTCACCGGCACCAAGCTCACCTGCGACCGCGGCGAATGCGGGGCCTGCACGGTGCAACTCGACGGCGCGACCGTCTATTCGTGCCTCACCCTCGCCGCCGCCTGCGACGGCGCGACGGTGCGCACCGTCGAGGGGCTCGCCGCGGCCGGCACCTTGAGCACGCTCCAGCAGGCGTTCATCACGCACGACGCGGCGCAGTGCGGCTACTGCACGCCGGGGCAGCTCGTCGCCGCGCAGGCGCTGCTCGACCGGAACCCGTCGCCCACCGACGACGAGATCGTCGCGGCGATGAGCGGCAACCTCTGCCGCTGCGGCACCTATCCCAAGATCGTGCAGGCCATCCGCGCCGTCGCGGCGAGCGGAGCGACCCGTGGCGCGTAAGCCGAAAGTGGGGGGCTTCGTCTCGACGACGGTCGAGGTCGAAGGGCGCACCGAGACGCGCATCGTCGAGCTGCCGGCGTTCGAGCCCACGCCGTGGACCGACGATGCGCCCCTCACCATCGTCGGCACGAACGTCCCGCGCGTCGACGCCGCCGAGAAGGTCACCGGCCGCGCGCGCTACACGGCCGACGTCGATCGCCCGGGGATGCTGCACGCGTACATCCTGCGCGCGCGCGTCCCGCGCGGCTCCATCCGCACCTTCGACGCCGCCGCGGCGCGCGCCATGCCTGGCGTGTTCGACGTCATGGGTCCCGGCGACGCCCCGGCGAAGACGCGCCTCCTCGGCAACGAGATCCTCTACGCCGGCCAACCCGTCGCCGCGGTGTGCGCGAGTTCGCTGCACGAGGCGCGCGCCGCGGCGCACGCGATCGTCGTCGAGTACGACACCGCGCCATTCGCCGTGACCTTCGGCGCGGCGATGGCCCCCGACGCGCCCGCTGTGCGGCCGACGGGGAACAATGCGCCGAATTCGCCGCTCGTGATCTCGCGCGGCGACGTCGAAGCGGGACTCTCGGCGGCCGACGTCGTCATCACGCGCGAGTATCGCACCCCGGTCGCGCTGCACACGGCGCTGGAGCCGCACGGCGCCGCCTGCGAATGGGACGGCGACCGGCTCACCGTGTGGGAGAGCACGCAGGGGATCTTCCGCGTGCGCGCCGACGTCGCGCGCGCGCTCGACGTGCCACAGTCGAAAGTGCGCGTCATCAAGGACTACATGGGGGGCGGCTTCGGCGCGAAGAACGGCGCCGGCGCGCACACATTCATCGCCGCGCTCCTCGCCCGCCGCACGGGACGCCCCGTGCGCTGCATCAACGACCGCGAGGCCGAGCAGCTCGACAGCGGCAACCGGCCGGCCACCGTGCAGCGCGTCACCATCGGCGCGAAGAAGAACGGTGCCCTCACCGCCATCCAACTCTCCGCCGACATCCCGCTCGGCATCAGCGGCTGGGAAGGCGGCCCCGCGCAGATCTACCACGAGCTGTACGCCTGCCCGAACGTGCGCACGCAGGAGACGTTCGCCTACGTGAACACGAGCGGCATGCAGGCCTTCCGCGGCCCGGGCTACGTCGAGGGCGCGTTCGGCCTCGAGAGCGCGATGAACGAACTGGCGCGCGAGCTCAAGATCGACCCGCTCGCGCTGCGCCGGAAGAATTTCGCGAAGAAGGATCCGCGGCAGAACCGGCCGTACAGCGGGAATGCGCTGCTCGAGTGCTATGAGAAGGCGGCCGAGGCGTTCGGGTGGGGAAAAGCCGTTGACGGTTCACCGTTCACAGCAAACCGTTCACCGTCCACTCGCAGTGGCAGTGCTCCCACTCGCACTGCTGTCGGCCGCGGCCTCGCCTGCCAGATCTGGCCCACCGGCGGCGGCCCCCCGAGCTACGCGAACGTCCGCATCAACCCCGACGCCAGCATCGACGTCCTCGCCGGCACGCAGGACCTGGGCACCGGCAGCCGCACGGTGCTCGCCCAGATCGCCGCCGAAGCGCTCGGCGCCAAGGTCGAGCAGGTGCGCGCCATCATCGGCGACACGCAGTCGCTCCCCTACACCGGCAACTCGTGGGGCTCGATGACCACGGCGAGCGTGGGCCCCGCCGTGCGCATGGCCGCCGAGGACGCCAAGCGGCAGCTGTTCGAGGCCGCGGCCGCGATGCTGAACGCCACCCCCGACGCGCTCGAGTCGCGCGACTCGCGCATCGTCGTGCGCGACACCGACCGCTCGATGACGTTCGCCGAAGTCACGGGCAAGCTCGGCAACGTGATGATCAGCGGGAAGGGATCGCGCGGCCCCAATCCGCAGGGCGTCGCCATCGACACGTTCGGCGTGCAGATGGCCGAGGTGGAAGTCGATCTCGACACCGGCGTCGTGCGCGTGCTGCGCGTCGTCGCCGCGCACGACGCGGGGCGCATCATCAACCCCGCGCTCGCCGAGAGCCAGATGCAGGGGGGCATCCTGCAGGGCGTCGGCTACGCGCTCTACGAGGAACGCGTGACCGACGCAAAGCTGGGCGTGGTACTCAACACGTCGATGCACGACTACAAGATCCCGACGATGGCCGACGTTCCCGCGATCACCGTGCTCTGGGCCGACGGCGCCGACGCGGCCGCGAACCACACGGGGGCGCGCGGCATCGCCGAGCCGCCTATCATCCCGACGGCGCCGGCGATCGCCGCCGCCGTCGCCGACGCGATCGGCACCACGGTGCGCGAGATCCCGCTCACGCCGTGGCGCGTGCTCGGCGCCATGGCCGCCGCGGCGCGCGCGTGACGCACAAAGTGCCGGCACTCGCCCCGGACGCGACGCGATGAGCGGCCCCGCCAAAGTCGACCTCGCCGCCGCCTTCGCCCGCTTCAGCGACCACTGGAGCCCGAAGATCGTCGGCGAACTGAACGGCCAGCACGTGAAGCTCGTGAAGTTCGCGGGACCGTTCGTCTGGCACCATCACGACCACGAGGACGAGTTGTTCCTCGTCGTGCGCGGCGGCTTCACGATGAAGTTCCGTGAGCGCGACGTGGAGCTGCGCGAGGGGGAGTTCCTCATCGTGCCGCGCGGCGTCGAGCATCGTCCCAACGCGGCCGAGGAAGTGTGGGTGCTCCTCTTCGAACCCGCGGGCACGCTCAACACCGGGAGCGCCGGCGGCGAACGCACCGTGGCGAGCCCCGATCGGCTCGACGTCGCATGAACGCCCTATCGCTCGCCGACGCATGAACGCCCCCACGCTCGCCGACTTCGAAGCCGCCCGCGCCCGCATCGCGCACATCGCGCGCCGCACGCCACTCGTGCGCGCCGAGCTCGATGGTGACGCGCCCGAGCTCTGGCTCAAGCTCGAGAACCTGCAGCCCATCGGCGCGTTCAAGATCCGCGGCGCGGCGAACGCGATGATGAGCGCCGACCGCGCCGCGCTCGCCGGCGGCGTCATCACGGCGAGCGCCGGGAACATGGCGCAAGGAGTGGCGTGGTGTGCGCGCGAGCTCGGCGTGCGGTGCCGCGTCGTCGTCCCCGACCATGCGCCGCGCGCCAAGACCGACGCCATCGAGCGGCTCGGCGGCGAAGTGCACAAGGTGCCGTTCGCCGAGTGGTGGCAGACGATCGTCGACCATCGCCACGCGGGGATGGAGGGTTTCTTCGTCCATCCGTTCGCCGACACGGCGGTGATGGCGGGCAACGGCACGATCGGCCTCGAGATCGCCGAGGAGCTGCAGGACGTCGACGCCGTGCTCGTCCCCTACGGCGGCGGCGGACTCGCCTGCGGCATCGCCGCGGCGCTGCGCGCCGTGAGTCCGCGCACGAAGGTCTACGCCGTCGAAGTCGAGACGGCAGCGCCGCTCACGGCGACCTTCGCCGCCGGCGCGCCGACCACGGTGACGCGCACGAAGACGTTCATCGACGGCATGGGGAGCGATCGCGTGTCCGACGAGATCTGGCCCCTCGTGCGTACGCTGCTCGCCGGCACGGTGGTGGTGAGCGTCGCGCAGGTCGCGGCGGCGGTGAAGCGCATCGCCGAGCGTGTGCACGTGGTGGCCGAGGGCGCCGGGGCATCGCCGCTCGCGGCCGCGCTCACGCTGCGGAGTGGAACGGCGCGCGGCGCGAACGTCGAGGCGCTGCGCGACGCCAAGCGTGTGGTCGGCATCGTGAGTGGCGGCAACCTCGACAGCGACGTGCTGGCGACCATCCTGCGGGGAGAGCTGCCGGCGTAGTCAGGGCGCGAGCGGTGATCGAGTCGCGCCGCGATCGTGCGGCGCTACGGCGTCACGCCCTGCGCGTTCCGGAAGGTAGCCCACTCCGTCATCGTCGTCGCCGCGACGCGCTTCGCCATGTCGAGTACCGCACGCTTCCACGCGCCCGCGGCGGCGAACGCGATGAGCTCGTCCGCCGTCGCCGATCCGCCACGCCCGCTCGCCCGCAGTTGTCCCCACGCCGTGAGCTCGGCCATGGTGGTCATCGCGCCGCGCAGGTCGTCGAGATCGCCGCGCCAATCCTCGAGCTGCAGCCGGTCGGCCGTCGGCTGCAGTTCCTTAAGCACGAACGAGCGCTTCCCAGCGCGCAGCGCATAGAGCAGCGCAGGCGCCACGACCTGCACGCGCCGCTGCACCTCGACGATGCGCGCCGCGTCGTGCGGCCACGTCGGCTGGCGATAGGGTGATCGCGGCGCCGGCGCCGACGGACGCGCCTCTTTCACGTCGAGCAGGTACTGGCCGTCCGCGCCGCCGCGCCCGTCGACGAGCACCACCCACCGCGCGAGCCCCAGGCTCCCCGTGCCGGCGATGCGCCGCGCCACGTCGAGCACACTGAAGTAACGTCGCGGGTCGAGCGCCGCGGTCGCGCCGCTGGCGGAACCTCGGGCGCGCGCCGCCATGCGCACCAGCCGGATGGCCAGCGCACGCTCCGCGCGCGACACCGGCAAGGTCTTCACGCCGTCGATGCGCAGCCGGCGCTTCGCGCCACTCCCCTTCGTTCGCCGGTCGAGCAGCTTGCGCCGCTTGCGTGTACGCACGGCGTCGAGCAGTGCGCGCGTGCGTCCCGTCGCCGTGTCGCGCTCGACCCAGCGCGCCTTTCCCGTCGACAGTGCCGTGGCGTACTCGTCGACGTACGCACGGGCGAGCCGCACGGCCTCGGCGGCGCTCACGTCGATCGCCTTCGCTCCCACGATCACGCTCGCCGCGAACCGCGTCACTTCCCACGCGGCGGGGACGAGCGCGCACTCGTCGAAGTCATTCAGGTCGAAATAGACGAGGCGATTGTCGCCCTTGAACGACCCGAAGTTCTCGAAGTGCAGGTCGCCGCATCCCCACACGGCGGGGGTACGGTCGAGCGGCGAGCGCGCGGGCCACGCGTCGAAGAAGAGCTGGCAGCTGCCGCGGTAGAACGAGAACGGGCTCGCCGCCATCGCCGCATACTTGCGCGCCACCAGGTCGGGGGCGCGGCCCGCGTGATATTCCGCGATGCGCGCGGCGAGGCCGCTCAGCGCTTCCACGGCGGCAGGTCGCCGTGCTTGCGCTTCAGCTCCGGATTGTGCCGGTAGAGCGTGCACGTCTTGCCGATCACCTGGATCACCTCGGCGCCCACCTTCGCGGCGAGCTGGCCAGCGAGCGCCTTCGGCGTGCCTTCCACCGGCTTCCCCATCTGCACCTTCACCAGCTCGTGCGTGCGCAGCGCGTCGTCGAGCGACGCGAAGAGCGATCCCGAGAGCCCCTGCACCCCCACATGCACCGTGGCCTTGAGTCCATTGCAGTCGGCGCGCAGCTCGGCGCGCTCCTTCCCGGTCATCGCGGTCATCGCGTGGCACTCGGCATGGCGGAGACGAAGTACGGCAGCGGGTCGATGGGCGGCCCACTCGTGAAGTGCCGCGCGTCGAGGATGCGCAGCAACTGGAAGTGCAGGTGCGGGACGTTCTTCGGGGCGTTCCCCGTGGTGCCAACGTAGCCGATCACCTCGCCGCGCGACACCGACTGCCCTTCCTTGAGCCCGTGCGCCCACCCCTCGAGGTGGGCGTAGTAGTACGCGAAGGTGCGCGTCGCGTCGGTCGCCCACACGACGTTGCCACCCAGCCCGTTCTTGCCGACGCGCAGGATCACCCCGTCGTCGGCGGCGAGCACGGGGGTGCCGCGCTTCGCGAGGATGTCGATGGCGTTGTGCACGCGCTGCCCGTCACGCGCGTCGGCGAACGAGTCGGGGATGCGGTCGGGCTCGATCCCCTCGACGGGCACGAGCAGCCCACGGTCGCGCAGCGCCAGCAGTTCGGGCGGGAGCAGCTCGACGGGGCGCGCCGTGCTCGCGTCGACAGGCTCCGGCGACTCGGCGGGCGGTTCCGGCAGCGGCGCCATCGGCGGCAACGGGCGCAGCCCGGGCGCGCATGCCGCCGTGAACGCGAGCAGCGGGAGGAGGATTCGGGAGGAACGCATTGCATTTCTTACACGACCCCGCCCCCGCGCGCGTCACATATGAGCGCCGTGTGAAGGCGAACGACGCCTCAGATCTACGCAGAAATGGCGCAGACTCTCGCAGGCACGGCGAAAATGGGGGAACGACCGCCCATCGAGCGCGCTGTCGTTCCCCATTCATGCAGTCTCTGCGTTGATCTGCGGCCTCTTCTGCGAAGATCTGAGGCCTCCCTTTCACCCCAGCCGCGCGACGATCCCCTCGAGCCCTTTGCGATAGCTCCAGTGCTCGACCTCGACGAAATGCCGCGTGCTGTTCTTGTAGTGCACGCCCCCGCTCGACCCCGGCACCGGCGCGCCCTTCTCGGCGCGGAACGCCACCGCCTTGGGCGAGCCGTCACGCACCGCGGCGAGGAAGCGCGCCACCGCCAGCGTCTGCCAGTGCACCAGCCCGAACTGCCCGCTGTCGGGCTGCAGGAGCCCCGCCACGAACAGCGTGTCGTAGCGCGGGTGGAAGACGTTGTGATGCAGCAGCGGTCGCCCGTCGACCCAGTTGAGATGCGCGTTCTCGATGAACGGGAACTCGATGTGGTACCCCGTCGCGAACACGATCAGGTCCACCTCGCACGACGTGCCGTCGGCGAAGTGCACCGTCTTCCCCTCGAACTTCGCGACGTCGGGCTTCGGCGTGATGTCCCCCTGCCCCACGTAGTAGGGGAGCAGCGTGTTCACCACCGGATGCGTCTCGAACAGCGCGTGGTCCGGCACCGGGAGCCGCGACCGCTTCGGCGAACCCACGAGCACGCGCTGCACGAGCGTCGCGATCGCGCGGCGCAGGAAGAGCGGCAGCCCGAGCGCCAGCATCTGGTCTCCCACCTGATCGGCCGGCTTGCCGAAGAGGTACTTCGGCATGTACCAGTAGCCGCGCCGCGTGCTGTGGTACGCGCGCTCGCCGAACTGCGCCGCCTCGACGACGATGTCGCACCCGCTGTTGCCGCCGCCCACCACGAGCACGCGCTTTCCCACGAACACGTCGGCCGTGCGATAGTGCGCGGAGTGCATCACCTCGCCGGTGAAGGTGCCCGGATACGCCGGCGTCTTGGGCGACCAGTTGTGCCCGTTCGCGATCACCACCGCGTCGTACGCCGTCGTCGCGCCACTCGACGTGACGAGCCATTTCGTGTCGGCCGCCCCCTCACGCTCCGGCACGATCCGCTCCACCGGCGAGTTGAACCGGATCCGCTCCCGCACCCCGAACCGTTCCGCGTAGGAGCGCAGATACGCGAGGATCTGCGTGTGGTGCGGGTAATCGGGGAACTCCGCCGGCATCGGGTAGTCGGTGTACTCCGTGCCCGGCTTGGAGCTGATGGTGTGCGTGCTCCGGTACACGCGGGCGTACGGCTTGCCGTAGTTCCAGTTCCCCCCGAGGTCGTCCTCGCGCTCCAGCACGTCGACCGTGAAGCCGGCCTGCAGCAGGTTCTTCGCCGCCGCGAGCCCGGAACTCCCGGCCCCGACGACGCATACGGTGCTCGACATGGGGATACTTGATTCCTTTATGGTAATATGGTAATATTATCACATCGACGGCGCCGGCCCCTCGAACGACGCGCCCCGCCGGAAGCTACGAGAACACTTTGCCACCGACCACGCCCGACCGACTCATGCAAGACCGATATCAGAGCGCCCCGACCCTCCGCGAGATGATCGCCGGCGCGCAGACCAATCCCGCCCTCTGGGCCTCGATCCGCGAGCGCGCCACCGTCTCCGACGACGCGGTGCGCCGCGTCGAGCAACTCGGCGGCCACTGGCACCTGCTCGTCATCTCCGCCGACTGGTGCATCGACTCGATGAGCCTCGTCCCGTACCTCGACGCGCTCGCCGAGCGCGCCGGGAACCTCGACCTGCGCATCGTCGACCGCGACCAGAACCTCGATCTCATGGATGCGCACCTCTCCCCCACCGGCAAGCGCGCCATCCCCGTCGTGGTCGTCTACGACGAGCAGTTCGAGGACCGCGGCATGTGGGGCTCGCGCCCCAAGGCGCTCCAGGACTTCATCGACGGCGAAGGGAAGACGCTCCCGAAGGACGAGCTGATGAAGGCGAAGCGCCGCTGGTATTCCACGGACAAGGGGCGCAGCACCGTCGAGGAAGTCATCGCGCTTCTCGAGCGCGTCGCCGCGGAGACGCCCGCGCACTCGTAGTGGGCCCCAAACCCGACGAGACGCGAACGGTGAATCGCTGATCGTGCATCGTGCATCGTGCATCGTGCATCGTTCATCGTTCATCGTTCATCGTGAATCGTTCACGGTAGACGATGAACGATGCACGATCAACGACGAACGGTTGTAGCAGTCATGGCGCCATCCCGTTCACCAGCGCCCGGTACGCGAACCGCCTTCCCTTGGCGCGCCCGGTGACCTCGCGCGCCACGCCGAGCTGTTCGAGCCGCGCCATCGCCGCCCCCGCCGTCGGCACCGTCTGACCGAGCGCGTCGGCCGCCTCGCCGATCGACACGATGAGGCGGCTCGTCAGCAGGTGGAGCAGGTCGACCGCGGAATACGCCGCCCGGCCGAGGCGGAGGATCTTCGCCTCGTCGCTCGCCACGCGCTCTCGCGAGCGCCCGAGTCCCTGCACCGCCGCCGCCGCCTCGCGCGCCATCGCCGCGCAGGTCACGTCGAGCCAGGCGTCCACGTCGCCGAAGGGGTCGGGCGCGGTCGCGTCGGTGTACGGGAGCGAGAGCCAGGGCCCGCCGAGCACGCCGCTGCGCCAGAGGGCGCGGGTGAGGGCGAGCGAAGCATCGCGCACGGTGTCGCCATCACGCAGTTGTTCGCGAGCGCCCAGCAGTGCAGCGAGCAACCCTGGAGCATCGTCGGCGGACTCGAGGTTTGGCAGCCGCAGCGCCTCGTCGAACGCGACCACCTCCGGTTCCCCCTCGCGGTCGGCGCGGAGTATCGCGATCATTCCGTCGGGTCCGCCCCCGAAAGGCACCACGGCGCAGCGAAGCTCGAGCAGCCGCGTAAACCCTTCAGGCGCGAGCTCCGCCGCAGCATCGAGACGACCGACCGCCAACGCACAACGGAGCAGGCCGCTGGCAGTGGCGCCCCGAATCTGGGAAGGAATAAGGTCGGATGGCGAAACGCCCATAAATCAATTATAGCTATTTATTTTTGTATCCGTAGTTATCAAGACGAATCAGACTTGATCCCCTCCAAGAATTCGCCGGATCGTATGCCCGGATAGCCAAACATATAACTTCAATTTAGCACTATAACTTTACTATGAACAAGACAGCACTAGCCCTGGCGCTGATTGCCAGCTCCGCCGCCGCGCAGGCGCCGATCCCCGCCCCCGCCAAACCCGCCGCCGGCGACGCACCGGCCAGCTACGTCCCCCACCGCGTCTACGACACCCGCAACAAGCGGTTCACCGACTTCGAGACGATGCTCTCGGCGCTCATCTACGCCGACGTCGTCTTCCTCGGCGAGCAGCACGACGACCCCGGCACCCACCGCCTCGAGGCCGCGACGCTCGAGGGACTCACCCGCCGCCGCGGCAACATCGTCCTCGCCCTCGAGATGTTCGAGCGCGACGCGCAGAAGCCGCTCGACTTCTACCTCGCCGGGCGCATGACCGAGAAGGACTTCCTCGCCGTCTCCCGCCCCTGGCCGCGCTACGACACCGACTACCGCCCGCTCGTCGAGTTCGCGCGCTGGTACAAGTGGCCCGTCATCGCCGGCAACATCCCGCGCCGCGATGCCAGCCTCATCGCCCGCAACGGCCTCTCGCTCCTCGACACGCTCAACGCCACCGAGCGCGCCTTCATCGCCAAGGACCTGAACTGCCCGCACGACGCCTACTTCGACCGCTTCAAGCAGACGATGGGCGAGATGAGCGGCCACGGCCCAGCCAACGGCGCCGCGATGACCGACTCCGCGAAAGCCGCGCAGCTCGAGCGCATCTATCAGTCGCAGTGCTCCAAGGACGAGACGATGGGCGAGTCCATCGCCCGCGCCCTCGCCGCCGCGCCACCCCGCGCCCTCGTCCTCCACGTGAACGGCGCCTTCCACAGCGACTATCGCCAGGGCACCGCGGCGCGCGCGCAGGCACGCCTCAAGGACAAGCAGGTCTCCGTCGTCAGCTTCATCCCCGTCGACGACCTCGACAAGGCCGACGGCAAGAGCGAACGGAGCATCGGCGACTACATCGTCTTCACTCTGAAACCACCGGCAACACCGAAGTAAGGAAGCCGTCCCCTGCACGCTGCACGCGCCCGCCGCCCGCTCCCTCGGCGCCGCTCCTGACCGCCGCCTCACCCCTCACGCGCCCGCCTCACGCCCCCTCGGCCCCGCTCGTGACCGCCGCCGCGCCACGAACGCCCGCCACAGACTCGTCCCTCCCCCTACTGCTCCTCCCAAACAAACCCGGAACTCAACCTGCTCGCCCGCCGCGCCTTGAAATCCAGCACGAGGATCGTCGTCCCCCCCGCCCCCTGCGTCGTCGCGCGCACCACGAAGTCGTCCACCCCATCCCCATCCGCGTCGAACGCGCCCAGCAGATCGTGCGCGCGGAACCGGTAGTCGCTCACCCGCACCGACCACGCCTTGCCGAGCGTGTCGACGAGCGCGATCCGCTCGCGTGACCACTCGGTGTTTCCCGCGCGCAGGCTGACGAGCAGCGCCACGTGCTTCGCGCCGCCGAAACACCCCTGCACCTGACTCGTCTTCGCGTACATCGCTCGCCGCAACCGGTCGTAGATCGGCGGCGCGCCCGCGCGCAGCGCTTTCTCCACCGAGTCGCGCACCACGGCGAGCCGCGCCACCATCGCCGGCGCCAGCACCGTCTTGCGATCGCAGCTGTCGGACACCGCGTCGGCCCGCTGCTCGACGCGCTGCGCGCTCACCACGAGCGACGGCGTCACGCGCACCAGCGAGTCGAGCGCTTCGCTCCCGCGCAGCCGCAGCGCGATGCGCCCGTTCCACGCCTCCACCGCCTCCGCCGTCGCGTCCTCGGCGCCCCACGGCCCGCGCAGGCGGACGATGGCGCCGAGGGGCACCGTCGAGCGCTTCTCCACCGCCTCGCGATACGCCTGCGCACGCAAGGAATCGCGGCGCACCTCGGCGTCCACCCGGCCGATGTCGAGCAGCAGCTTCTTCGCGCGCACCGCGGCCGTGAACCACTCGGCGCCTACGGGGGCGAAGGTGAGGTAGTTCGCGATCGAATCGGCGCGTGGCGAGAGCGTGGACGGAGCGGGCGCCGGGAACTTCGGCTTCACCGGAGGCAGCGGCACGCCCTGCACGCCCTGCACGCCCTGCACGCCCTGCGCCAGCACGCAGCCGGGCATCGCGCCCGCGGCAACGCCGGCGAACGCGAGTGTCCACAGTGATCGGAAGCGGGACTGGCGGGGGATTCGCATTCGTCCGCAAGCTACCCAGACGGCGCGAATCGTGTCACCTTCATACCCGATGACGTCCTTCCGATACCTCGCCCCCGCCTCGCTCGACGACGCGACCGCCGCGCTCGCCGCCCCCGGCGCCGCGCCCCTCGGCGGCGGCACCGACCTCCTCGTCACCATCAAGGAGCGGATCGCGCGGCCGACCGAGCTCGTCGACCTGCGGCGCATCGCCGGCGCGCGCGACATCACCGTGCGCGGCGACGGCAGCGCGCGCATCGGCAGCGCGGCGCGCATCGCCGACATCGCCGCGCACGAGGGGATCGCCGCGCACTTCGCCGCGCTCGCGCAGGCCGCGGCTGCCGTCGGCACGCCCGCGCTCCGCAACATGGGCACCATCGGCGGCAACCTCGGCCAGCGCATCCGCTGCTGGTATTTCCGCCGCGACCTCCCCTGCTGGAAACACGGCGGCGCCGAGTGTCTCGCGTGGAAGGGGGAGAATCAGTACCACGCGATCTTCGGCAAGGGGCCGTGCCACGCCGTGCATCCGAGCGACCCCGCCGTCGCGCTGACGGCGCTCGAGGCGACGGTGGAGATCGCCGGCCCGAAGGGGGTGACGCGCACCATCCCCATCGTCGAGTTGTACGAAGGCGCCGCCAACAACCGTGACGGCGAGACGACGCTCGCGCACGGCGAGATGATCGCCGCGATCGAGCTCCCCGCCGCCAGCGCCGATGGCACGCAGTACTACGAGAAGGTCATGCAGCGCGGCGCGTGGGACTTCGCGCTCACGTCGCTCGCCGCGGTGAAGCGCACCGACGGCAACGTCCGTCTCGTGCTCGGCGGCGTGGCCGCGGCGCCCTATGTGGTGAACGAGAGCATCGGCGAGGACGTGGCGAGCGGCGGCCTCGACGCCGACAGCATCGACGCGCTCGCCGAGCGGGCGATGTACGACGCCGAGCCGCTGAGCCAGAACGGGTACAAGGTGTGGCAGGCCGCGGCATTGTTGCGGCGCGCGATGCACACGTTGGGCTCGGCGCCGGCGTAGCCGTGCGCGCTCACACCGCCGTGATGCGGGTCCGCACGTGAGCGCGACGATCGCATTCCCCGTGGCGGTGGTGATCGTCGGCGCAGGCGCCGGCACGCGGTTCGGCGAGCCGAAAGCGTTCGCGACGCTCGCCGACGGGCGCACCTTCCTCGAGACGGTCGCGCAGACGGTGCGCGACGCGGGACTGCAGCGGATCGTCGCCGTGCTCCCGCCGCGCGATGCGGCCAAGGAAACGGAAGCGATCACCCGTGGCCTCACGATCGTGCGCAACGCGAACCCGAAGAGCGAGCAGATCGTGAGCGTCCGCCTGGGGCTGACGGCGCTTGTGAGCGATCCCTCCGTCGGCGCGCTGATCTGGCCGGTCGACCATCCGTTCCCGAACCTGATGACCGTGCTCGCCGTGATCGACGCCGCGAAGCGCACGGGCGCGCCGTTCGTCGTGCCGACGTTCGAGGGGCGGCGCGGGCATCCGCTGTACGCGCACCGCGACACGTGGCGCGAGTTGCTCACCGTCGCGGATGGCGGGGCGCGGGCGGTGGTGCGGAGCTATGGCGACCGCGTGGCGGAGGTGGCGGTGAGCGACGCGGGGGTGCTGCGCGACATCGACACGCGGTTGGATCTCGGCGCGTAGGCCGTAACGACGCCTCAGATTTGCGCAGGTACTGCTCAACGACGCCTCAGATCTTCGCGGGTACTACTGAACGACGCCGCGGATCATCGCAGATACGACAGAAGAGACGTTGGGGGAACGACAGCGCGAGTCCCACGCTGTCGTTCCCCCAAATTGCTGTTGCTGCTGTATCCGCGTACATCCGCGGCGTTCTTGGGCTGTACCTGCGAAGATCTGAGGCGTCGTTCGGCCGCACCTCGCTACGGCTTCACCGTCGCGATCTCCACCCGGCTCGGCGCAGAAGCAGTCCGCCACACCCGGTGCGTCTCCGCCTGGTAATCGCTGTCCTTCGCCTCGAAGATGTTCGCCACCCACGTCTGCGGGTTCCGGTCGATGATCGGGAACCAGCTGCTCTGCACCTGCACCATGATCCGGTGCCCCTTCCGGAAGCGATAACTCTGCGTGTGCAGGTCGATGTTCACCGGCGTCACCTGCCCCGGCACGAGCGGCGTCGGGTACTCGCGTGAGTCGCGGAACCGCGCGCGCATCACGTCGTTCGCCACCATCAGCTCCCAGCCACCGAGCTTGAAGTCCGGCGCGTAGTTCTCCGGATACACGTCGATGAGCTTCACGACGAAATCGGCGTCCTGCCCCGTCGTGCTCACGAACAGCTTCGCCGCGATGTCGCCGGCGACGACGACGTCCTCGTCGAGCACCGGTGTCTTGTACGTGAGCACGTCGGCGCGGTCGTCGACGAACCGCTGGTCCTCGAGCAGCCAGGTGTACCACCCCGAGCCCTTCGGGTAATACGTCGGCTCGATGGGGCGATGGCGATAGGGCACCGGATGCGCCGGATCGCTCACGTACGCATCGTTGGCGTTCGCCGCGTCAGTGGGTGGCGCGAATGAGAGTTCACCGTTCGCGTGGAAGTAGAGCGACTTCGTCACTGCCTCCTTCGGCGGCCAGGCGCTGAACGTGCGCCACTGTCCCTCGCCGCCCCCGCTCTCGAACACCGTCGCCTCGGGCTGCTTGAGCGTCCCCTTGTCCTTCAGGTAGTACGCGAAGAACGGCGCCTCGATGTTCTTGCGGAAGTATTCCCCCGTCGGCGCGCCGAAGCCGATGTTGCCGAGCTTGTCGCCCGGCCCGCCGCGCCATCCGCCGTGCCGCCACGGTCCCACCACGAGGAAGTTCCGGTTCGCCGCGTCGTGCTTCTCGAGCTCGCGGTAGATGGTGACCGGACCGTAGAAGTCCTCCTGGTCCCACCATCCCGCGACGTTGAGCGTCGGCACCGTCACGCGCGTGAGGTAGGGCTTCATCGCCTGCCGCTGCCAGAACGCGTCGTAGTTCGGGTGCTGCTGGAAATCGTCCCACGTGGGGAGATGCTTGTCCTTCAGGTAGTTCTTCTGGATGTTGCCCAGCGCGCCGAGCTTGAGGTACCACGAGTAGGTGTCGTAATCCTCGAACTCGAACTGCGAACCACCCTTCGCGTTCTCCACCATGTACGCGTACTCGAAGCCGTAGCTCAGGCGGAATGCGCCGTTGTGATGGAAGTCGTCGCCGATCCACATGTCGCTCGGACTCGCCTGCGGGCTCACCGCCTTGAGCGCCGGATGCGGGTCGAGCATCCCCATCGCCGCCGTCCACCCCGGGTACGACACGCCCATCATCCCCACGCGGCCGTTGTTGTTCGGGATGTGCTTCGTGAGCCAGTCGATGGAGTCGTAGGCGTCGGTGCTCTCGTCGATGGCGCGTCCGCCCCCCGCATCGATGGGGCGCGGCGGACGCTGCATCACGAAGGTCCCCTCGCTCTCGTATTTCCCGCGGATGTCCTGCATCGCGAAGATGTAGCCGTCCTCGTGCAGTTCGGCGTATGCCTTGCTCACCGGGAAGTTCGGCCCCGGCACGCCGTACGGCGTGCGCACGAAGAGGATGGGGAGGGGCCCCGTCGCATGCTTCGGCACGAAGAAGACGGTGTTGAGCTTCACGCCGTCGCGTGCCGTGATCATGACTCTGCTGAAGGTGTAGTTGGTGTCGGGGCCGGTCTGGGCGCCGAGGGTGCCGCTCGCGAAGGCGAGTGCGAGCGCGAGCCGAAGGAGCGGGAGGCGGGCGCGTGAGGCGTGAGGCGGGCGCGACTCGGACGGTCGGGAGAGGTAGCCACTCATTCGGTGCTCCGGCACGGGATTGTGCCCGAAGATACGCCGCGACGGCGGTGGCGAAACCCCTTCGCCGGCGTCGCGCGGCTCGAAACTGCCCGCGCGCTCCCTTCGTATGAGTTGGCAGCGTCGCGACCCGACCGCAGGGTCGCGACCACACCCACCCGCATCGGAGCCACGGATGCTGTTCCGTCAGCCGCCTCACGCCTCACGCGCCCGCCTCACGGCGGTTTGCCTTTCCCTCGCGACTGTCCTCGCGACTGTTCTCGCCACTCCCACTCTCCGCGCTCAGGCGAGTGACAAGCCGCCTCGCCCGATCATTTCCATCGGCGACTATCCGAACGTCAACGGTCTCCGCCTCAACTACCGCGACTCCGACCTCGGCACGGTGAACGGCGCGAACGTCACGCTGTGGACGCCGTACGATCCGATGAGCGGCACGGTGAACGGTCTCGCCCTCGGCCTGCCGGCCACCGGCGCGGCCGACATCAACGGCCTCGCGCTCGGCGTGCTCGGCGTCGGTGCGTCGCACGACGTCACCGGCATCACCCTCGCCGGCATCGGCGCCGGCGCGGGCGGACGGTTGAAGGGCATCGCGTTCGCTCCCATCGGACTGGGCGCCGGGGGCAGCCTCGATGGGATCATGGTCGGCGGCATCGGCGTCGGCGGTGGTGGCAACGCGAGGGGGCTCATCGCCGGCGGCATCGGCGCGGGCGTCGGCGGTGACATCGACGGCATCGCGCTGGGCGGCATCGGCGCGGGGGTCGGCGGCCACTTGACGGGACTCGCCATCGGCGGCATCGGCGTCGGCGCGGGTGGCTCGGTGAAGGGGGTGCTGGTGGGCGGCGTCGGCGTCGGCGCGGGCGGACGCATCGACGGCATCGTCATCGGCGGCATCGGCGCCGGCTCGGGCGACGAGATCAAGGGGATCGGGCTCGCCGGCGTGGGCATCGGCGCGCCGCGGCTGCAGGGCGGGTTCGCCGCGCTGTTCGTGGGCGCCAAGGACGCGAAGGCGATCGTGCTCGCGCCGGCGCAGTTCCGCATCGAGAACGGGAGCTTCTCGGGCGTCTCGCTCTCGGCGTCGAACTACGTGAAGGGCGCGCAGAACGGGATCACGATCGGGCTGCTCAACTACGCGCGGTCGCTGAGTGGCGTGCAGGTGGGGATCATCAACATCATCGCCAACGGCTCGTCGCATCCGGTGTTGCCGCTGTTCAACTGGGGTACGCACTAAGCGATCGTCGCGCGCGGTCGCCGGTCGCGCGGGCGCTGCGGCCGGTTCGTGCGCGGCCGGTTCGTGCGCGGCCGGTCGAGCGCGAAGCACTCGCTTCGTCGGGCCTGCTGCTTATACGCGTCGAACCTCGCGCCTCTCGGCGCGAGTTTCTCGCTACGCAGCGGGCCCTCCTGCGCGAGCGCATCGCGCTCTCCCTGCAACGATCGGTGACAGGGAGGCGGCGATGGTTCGCGTCGCCGAGCCCCGTGCCGTAGCAAGAGACTCGCGCGCAGCGCGAGGCTCGCAGCGTGTAAGGCACAGGGCGCGGCAGAGCGAACCTTCGCCGCCGACCGCCCGCGGCGGGCCAGGCCCCGCCGACCGCGCGCACTGGGCCAGGCCGCGCCGAGTGAGGCCGCGCCGAACCCCAGCCGCGGACTACTGCGGCCAGAACTCCACGAACACCGCCGCCGTCACCGTCGCATAGAGCGCCGCATCGATGAACTGCGCGACGTACGCGCGCCACGGGCGGGCGAACCAGACGGAATCCGCGAACGACGACGCCGCGTAGGCGAGCAGCGCGACCGTCCAGGTGATGCGCGCCGTGTGGATCTCCGGCGCACCGAACTTCGGTGCAGGCGCCGCCGCCCACGCCACGTAGCCGATGCAGAACGAGACGACGATGAAGTACGCCAGCATCGCCGTCGCCATCCCCGGCACGTTCGGGCGGTGCCGGTTCGCGATCGTCAGGTAGCCCACCGGCCCGCGCTCGTACGCCGCCTTCACGTCGGCGCGCTCCGCCTCGCCGCGCATCGCGAACGGGAAGGCGTAGAGCCCAGGCGGCGGCATGTCCTTGCGCAGCGCTTCGAGCACGTCCGATTCCGTCGGCAGCCGGTGCCACTCGCTGCGATGATGCGTGAACACCATCCACGCGAGCGTCGAGACGATGAAGCAGAGGACGCCCGCGAGGAGGATCGGGACCCAGAGCTCGCGCAGGAAGGAGACCACGACCCACTCCGCTGAGGTGACGCTCGAGGGGCGCCGCACGCCCGCATGACTCGGATGCAAAATGTAACGCGTCGCGCCCGTCGGGAGCCGGGCCAGGTTAAAAGACATGCGCCGCGATGATCGCTCACCGCGGCGCCAGCGAAGCGGGTCTCCCCGGCTCCGCACACGCGCCCCCACCCGAGCGCGCCGTCTTCGTTCGTCGCATCACGCCCCCACCCGAGCGCTTTGCGGTGGCACTTGCCAGACCTTCCTTTGCAGGTTCCGTCTGGAGCAAGCTTCCGTCGAATGGTATCGGCAGGATTCGTGCCAAACTTGAGCGGCGACCACGAGGCACATTGTTCCGGGCTGATACATGGGCTGCATATCGCGCCGCATATGGACATCGCCCTGCAAAACTACGTTATAAGTCAATGAATATCATGGATATTGACTCGTTTTAGAAAACATTTGTTCCATTCCACACCACCACCAGGCACGTTATTCCGAGCAAATATAATCCGTACACTCTTTTGTTGACGAATCCCCAAAGACGACTACTTTTCAGGACGTGGATACGTCCTCTTTTCTCGGCGGCTTCAAAGGGCTGCGGGCCGACCTCCTGGTCGCGCTCCGCAAGGAACAGCCCCTCACGGCCAAGGAACTCGGCACGCGCTTCGGCCTCACCGCCAACGCGCTGCGCCGCCATTTAAAGGAGCTGGAAGACAGCCAACTCGTCCGCTTCCGCCGCGAGATCCGCGGCGTCGGCGGCCCGGTGTACGCCTACTCCCTCACCGAGCAGGGCGAACAGCTCTTCCCGCGCTCCTACGCCAACCCGCTCGCCGACGCGCTCGAGATCGTGCGCGCCGAACAGGGCCCCGAAGGCGTCGCCCGCATCTTCCGCAAGCGCTGGGAGACGGTGGCCGAGCAGGCCCTCCCCTCCCTCGCCGCGCTCCCGCTCGCCGAACGGGCGCGCGCCCTCGCCCGGCTGCTCTCGCAGCACGGCTACATGGCCGAGAGCACCGACATGGCCCCGGGCACCGTCCGCATTCGCGAGCACAACTGCGTGGTGCGCGAGATCGCGCAGCGCTTCCCCGAGGTCTGCGCCGCCGAGTCGGCGTTCATCGCCGAAGTGCTCGGCGTGACGGTCGAACGGCAGCAACACATCGTCAGCGGGTGTACGAGCTGTGAGTACACCGCGCACGACGGCAGGGCCACGGTCGCCGGCAGCGCCACCGCGACCGCCGACGGCGACGCATTGATCACCCTCAGCCGCAATCGCGGGGCGCCCAGCGCCGCGCCGCAACTTCAGGAGCCAGAATGAGCGCCTCGATCGAGTCGCTGGTCAACAAGGAATACGCCTACGGGTTCGTCTCGGACATCGACGCCGACACGATCCCCAAGGGGCTGAACGAGGACGTCGTCCGCCTCATCAGCGCGAAGAAGAACGAGCCCGCATGGCTCCTCGAGTGGCGGCTCAAGGCCTACCGCCGGTGGACGACGATGACCGAGCCGCATTGGGCGAACATCACGTACACCCCGGTCGACTACCAGAACCTCCGCTACTACTCGGCGCCCAAGAGCGTGAAGCCGCTCCAGTCGCTCGACGAGGTCGACCCGGAGCTGCTCAAGGTGTACGGCAAGCTCGGCATCTCGCTCAACGAGCAGAAGCGCATGAGCGGCGTCGCGGTCGACGCGATCTTCGACTCGGTGAGCGTCGGCACGACGATGAAGGAGGAGCTGAGCAAGCACGGCGTGATCTTCTGCTCGTTCACCGAGGCGGTGCACAATCACCCGGAGCTCGTGCAGCGGTTCCTCGGCTCGGTGGTGCCGTACAGCGACAACTTCTTCGCCGCGCTCAACTCGGCGGTGTTCAGCGACGGCTCGTTCTGCTACGTGCCGAAGGGAGTGAAGTGCCCGATCGAGCTGAGCACCTACTTCCGCATCAACGCGGCCGAGACGGGGCAGTTCGAGCGCACGCTGATCGTGGCCGACGAGGGAGCGAGCGTGAGCTACCTCGAAGGGTGCACGGCGCCGAAGCGCGACGAGAACCAGCTGCACGCGGCGGTGGTGGAGATCATCGCGCTCGACGACGCGAACGTGAAGTACAGCACGGTGCAGAACTGGTACGCGGGCGACAAGGAAGGGGTCGGCGGCATCTACAACTTCGTCACCAAGCGCGGCAAGGCGATGACGAACGCGAAGATCTCGTGGACGCAGGTGGAGACGGGCTCGGCGATCACGTGGAAGTATCCGAGCGTGATCCTGCAGGGCGATAACTCGACGGGCGAGTTCTACTCCGTGGCGGTGGTGAACAACAAGCAGCAGGCCGACACGGGGACGAAGATGATCCACATCGGCAAGAACACGAAGAGCACGATCATCTCGAAGGGGATCTCGGCGGGGCAGGGGCAGAACTCCTACCGCGGCCAGGTGAAGGTGCTGCCGAAGGCCGAGAACGCCCGCAACTACACGCAGTGCGACTCGATGCTGGTGGGGAACAAGTGCGGCGCGCACACGTTCCCGTACATCGAGGTGGGGAACAACACGGCGACGCTCGAACACGAGGCGAGCACGAGCAAGATCGGCGAGGACCAGATCTTCTACTGCAAGGCGCGCGGGCTGTCGGCGGAGAACGCGATCTCACTGATCGTCTCGGGCTTCTGCAAGGAAGTGTTCAAGGAGTTGCCGATGGAGTTCGCGTTGGAGGCCCAGCAGTTGCTGGGGATCACGTTGGAAGGGTCGGTGGGGTAACTGCTGGCCACGGATTTCACGGATCTGACGGATTCGCACGGATACAGCTTTTCCTTGGACGTGCGGTGCCGAAGTCCCGAGTGGCGAGCGCAGTAGAAGAGTAGAAAGAATCCGTGCAGATGTAGTGCAGATCCGTGCAATCCGTGGCCAGCCGTTGCAGTTCAGGCCCGACACCATAAAGGAACTACAGGAATGCTGAAGATCGAGAACCTCCACGCGAACGTGGGCGACAAGGAGATCCTGAAGGGCATCTCCCTCACCGTGAACGCCGGCGAAGTGCACGCCATCATGGGCCCCAACGGGAGCGGCAAGAGCACGCTCGCCCAGGTGATCGCCGGGCATCCGGGATACGAGGTGACGAGCGGCTCCGTCATCTATGAAGGGGCCGACCTCCTCGCGCTGCAGCCCGAGGAGCGGGCGCAGCACGGGATCTTCCTCGCCTTCCAGTATCCGGTGGAGATCCCCGGCGTCACGAACGCCTACTTCCTCCGCTCGGCGTACAACGAGATCCGCAAGGCGCGCGGCGAGGAAGAGGTCGATCCCATGGACTTCCTCGACCTGATGGAGCAGAAGATCAAGCTCGTCGAGATGGACGAGGCGATGCTGCACCGGTCGGTGAACGCCGGCTTCTCGGGGGGCGAGAAGAAGCGCAACGAGATCCTCCAGATGGCCGTGCTCGCGCCCAAGCTCGCGATCCTCGACGAGACCGACTCGGGGCTCGACATCGACGCGCTGCGCATCGTCGCCCACGGGGTGAACCAGCTCAAGCGTCCCGACAACGCGACGATCGTCGTGACGCACTATCAGCGGCTGCTCAACTACATCGTGCCCGACTTCGTGCACGTGCTGGCCGCTGGCCGGATCGTGAAGAGCGGCGGCAAGGAGCTGGCGCTCGAGCTCGAAGCCAAGGGCTACGACTGGATCACGGAGGCCGCGTGAGTACGTACGCGGACGCGTTCGCGGCGGGACCGAACGCGGCGTGGCTTCCGGAGCTCCGGAAGTCGGCGTTCGACCGGTTCACGGCGCTCGGCTTCCCGACGACGCGCAACGAGGACTGGCACTTCACGAGCGTCACGAAGATCGCCGAGCGCGTGTTCAAGCCCGTGAAGGCCGGGAAGAACACGCTGAGCACGCACGACGTCGAGCAGCTGGCGGGGGGCGAGAGCGACTGGCACCGCCTCGTGTTCGTGAACGGCAAGTTCGAGAAGTCGCTCAGCAACTTTGCGGAGCTGCCGGCCGAAGTCACGGTCGCGACGCTGCAGGAGACGCTCAAGGAGAGCCCGGAGTTCGTCGCCGAGCGGCTGGGGAAGCTGGCGAGCTTCGACGCCCATCCCTTCACGGCGCTCAACACGGCGTTCGCGCAGGACGGGGTGGTGATCCACGTGCCGCGCGGCGTGGTGGTGGATGCGCCGCTGCAAATCGTGCACATCTGCGACGAGAAGGCGGCCGGCGCGTCGGTGCATCCGCGGCTGCTCGTGGTGGCTGAGGCGCTGAGCCAGTTCACGATCGTCGAGAACTACGTGGCGGTCGGCACGCCGAGCTACTTCGTGAATGCCGTCGCCGAGGTGGAGGTGGGGAACGGCGCGATCGTGAACCACTACAAGGTGCAGCGCGAGAGTACCGAGGCGTTCCACGTCGGCACGGTGCAGGTGACGCAGGGGAAGGACTCGGTGTACCACTCGTTCAGCTTCGCGACGGGGGCGGCGCTGAGCCGCACGAACGTCTACACGCGCATGCTCGGCGAGGGGGCGGAGGCGAAGCTCAACGGTCTCTATCTCATGGACGGCACGCAGCACGCCGACCATCAGACGTTCGTGGAGCACATCGCGCCCAACTGCGCGAGCCGCGAGCTGTACAAGGGGATCCTCGACGGCACGAGCCACGGCGTGTTCAACGGCAAGGTGTACGTCGACCCGCAGGCGCAGAAGACCGACGGCAAGCAGACGAACCACGCGCTGCTGCTGAGCGAGGGCTCGCGGGTGGACACGAAGCCGCAGCTGGAGATCTTCGCCGACGACGTGAAGTGCACGCACGGCGCGACGGTGGGGAAGCTCGACCAGGTGGGGCTCTTCTACATGAAGAGCCGCGGCATCAACGCCGAGAGCGCGCGGGCGCTGCTGACCTATGCGTTCGCCGCCGAGGTGCTCGAGACGATCGAGCTCGACGCGCTGCGCGTGCAGCTCGAGGCGCACGTGTTCGAGCACTTCGTTCGGCAGTCGCAGGAGTAGGGATGAGCGCCGAACTCGACGAGCTGTACCAGAGCATCATCCTCGACCAGAACCGCCGGCCGCAGAACTTCCACAAGATGGAGGACGCGAGCGGCCACGCCGATGGGCTGAACCCCATGTGCGGCGATCAGGTGACGGTGTGGGTGAAGGTGGAGGGCGACAAGCTCGTGGACGTGAGCTTCGTCGGGCAGGGGTGCTCGATCTCGAAGGCCTCGGCGTCGCTCATGACGGCGGCCGTGAAGGGGAAGACGAAGGCCGAGGCGGAGCAGCTGTACGAGGATTTCCACGCACTGGTGACGGGGAAGAGCGACGGCGCGCATCTCGGGCGGCTGAAGGCGTTCGGGGGAGTGAGCCGGTTCCCGTTGCGGGTGAAGTGCGCGAGTCTGGCGTGGCACGCGATGAAGGCGGCGCTGGAATCGGGTGAGGGGACGGTGAGCACGGAGCCGCACGCTCCGTGAGCGCTTCGGTTCCCGGGTATGAGAAGGTGACGCCCGCCGATATGGAGAGTGGGGAGTTGCGCGGCGTGCGGTTGCAGTCGGGAGTGCGGGTGTGCGTGGGACGGAGTGGGAGCGAGTACTTCGCGGTGTGTGAGGAGTGTCCGCACTCGGGATTCCCGTTGTCGAATGGGACGTTGCTCGATGGTGGCGTGCTGGAGTGCGGGTGGCATGGAGCTCGGTTCGCGATCGCGGACGGGGCTGTGCTGGCGGGGCCGGCGAGGGAACCGGTGAAGCGCTTTCGTGTGGTGGTGGAAGATGGGTTCGTGTTCGTGGGAGACTCGAGTGGGAGTTAATGGGGGTCGGGGATGACGGTGGGCGTCAGCGGGGGGCGAATGAGCGTGAGGGGTGAGGCGGCCAGCGGGGCGGCGCTCGTGCCACGCGCGGATTTCCCGCTGCTCGCGGGGGATCCCGACCTTGTGTACCTCGACTCGGCGGCGACGTCGCAGAAGCCGATGGTCGTGCTCGACGCCATCCGCGAGTACTACACGACGAGCAACGCCAATCCGCACCGTGGGGCGTACCGGTTGAGCGGCGCGGCGACGGAGGCATATCACTCTTCGCGCGAGCGGGTGGCTCGGTTCCTCGGCGTCGCCGACGCCGATACGCTGATCTTCACGCGCGGCACCACGGAGTCGCTCAATCTGCTGGCGACGGCGTGGGGGCGTGCGAACGTGAAGGCGGGTGACCGGATCGTCGTGACGCGGATGGAGCATCACGCGAACTTCGTGCCGTGGCAGCAGCTCGCCTTGAGCGTCGGCGCCGAGTTCAAGATCGCCGAGTTGGCGGCGGACGGCTCGCTCGACATGGCGCAACTCGCGAAGCTGGTGACGAGCAACACGAAGGTGGTGGCGTTCGCGCACGTGAGCAACGCGCTGGGCACGGTGAACGACGTGAAGGGGATCGTCGCGATCGCGAAGAAGGTGGGCGCGCTCGCGGTATGCGACGGCGCGCAGGCGGTGCCGCACCTGTCGGTCGGGATCGACGCGCTGGGGGTGGACGCGTACGCGTTCAGCGGGCACAAGATGCTCGGTCCGATGGGGATCGGCGGCGTGGTGGTGCGTCGCGAGCTGCTCGAGGCGATGCCGCCGTATCAGATGGGCGGCGACATGATCTCGCGGGTGGGCGACGACCGGACGACGTGGAACGTGTTGCCGCACAAGTTCGAGGCCGGGACGCCGAACGTGGAGGGCGCCGTGGGATTGGCGGCAGCGGTGGCGTATCTCGAGGGCGTGGGGATGGCGGCCGTGCACAAGCACGAGACGGCGCTGGGCGTGCTGGCCGCGGAGAAGCTTGCCGCCATCGAGGGAGTGCGCGTGCTGCCGTCGGGCGCCGCGCGATCGAACGGTGTGGTGAGCTTCGTGGTGGACGGGGTGCATCCGCACGATCTGTCGCAGATCCTCGACGCGGAGGAGATCTGTGTGCGGGCCGGGCATCATTGTGCACAGCCGTTGATGCGGAGTCTCGACCTGGCAGCGACGACGCGGGCGTCGTTCTACCTGTACAACTCCGTTGCCGACGTCGAGCGGTTGGTGGCGGCGGTGGGTGGAGCGCGGAAGCGGATGGGGTACTGACTCAGCGCGGCGGTTTCTGCACGCGCGGTGCTGTGGTCACGGGCACGGAGGTCTTCGCATCGAGTGTCGCCGCCTTGGGTGCGGGGCCGGCCGGCTGAGCGGCGGTCGACTGAGAGGCCGACACCGAGTACGTCACCGGATCGCTCGTGGTGCGTGCGCCGCCCGGCGCCGTCGCGATGAGTTGATAGACGTCGGCGGCCTTGGCGGTGCGATCGACGTACGAGCTGTTGAGGCCGGAGAGGTTCGCGACGAGCGTGAAGGACTTTCCGCCGTCGCGCGAGCGCATCACGCAGTAGTCGTGGGCGCCGGACACGAACCGCCAGCTGAGCTGTGCGCCGTTCGGCGTGGACTGCGCGCTGAGCTTGTAGCCGGAGAGTGGGCCGGCGGCGACGCCGGCGCAGCCCTGGGCGGTGAGGCGCGAGGGGCCCGCCGCGAGGAGTGAGAGGGCGCAAAGCGTGGTGAAAGTTCGGCGATGCACACTGCCTCCGCGGAAGGAGTACGTTCGAGCAATCGTGTGGAACGTACGGCGAGCCGGATGGCCGGGCAACGGTGGGCGCACGCCTCGCTGCGGTCGCGTGACGGACGCCAGAGCTCGTACCGATACTGCGGGCGTCTCGGCGGTGGCCGCGGATTATTGCAGCGAGATTTCGCGGCCTAACGCGCAGAAGGAGCGAGTGTCCGAAAAAGGGCAACTGGGTGGCGTCGAGGGAGTTGCGTGCGCATGTTGCTGGATGCGCCGTTGCGAAAAGGCTGCAGTGCTCGCAGGGTTTGCGACGGCTTCGCAGCATAACGT
>JACQBG010000037.1 GCA_016194585.1 Gemmatimonadota bacterium | reverse complement strand
CTGCTCGACGCGGTGGTGAGCGCCCGGCTCGACGCGGGGTACGAGCGCGCCGACCAGCGCTACCGCAACAGCTGCAAGACACTCGGCGCGCTCATCGCCATCGTGCTCGCCGTCGTCGCGGGAGGGCTCATCTATCTCAACCGCGACGCGGCGAAGGGGGTCGGCGACTACCTGCGGTCGTCCACCTTCCTGCTCGCGCTCCTCGTGGGCGCCATCGCGACGCCGCTGGCGCCGATCGCGAAGGACCTCTCCACCGCGCTCGTCGCGGCTACGACTGCGGTGTCGAGCGCCCGGCGCAAGTAACGGTGACGCTCTTCCTCAACCTGCGCACGCAGAACGTCGGCGGCTCGGTCGTCGACCCGTATCTGCTCGACGGTGACGCGACGGTCTCGCCGCCCGCGCTGCGCGCCGTGAACTGGGCCGAGATCGCGCCGCTCGTCGAGGGGCGCAACGTGCTCTTCGTGACGCACGGCTTCAACGTGAGCTACCAGGATGGCGCGCGTTCGCTCGCCATGCTCGGCGCGCGGCTCGCGTGCACCGACTCGGAGCTGTTCATCGGCGTGCTCTGGCCGGGGGACTGGTGGCTCCCCGTGGTGAACTATCCGTTCGAAGGAGAGGTCGCGATCGACTGCGGCCGCCGCGTCGCGGCGTTCGCCGCACGGTGGATGGCAGGAGCGCAGAGCATCTCACTCGCCTCGCATAGCCTCGGCGCGCGCGTGGTGCTCGAGACCGCCGAGCGGTTGTCGCAGCCGGCGCGGTCGCTCACGGTGACGGCGGGGGCGGTGAATCACGATTGCCTCGCCACGCAGTACGCCGACGCGGCGTCGAACGCCGTCGCCGTGTCGGTGCTCGCTTCGCAACAGGACTGGGTGCTGAAGCTCGCGTTCCGCATCGGCGACCCGATCTCGGAGTTGTTGCGCGACGATCACAGTCCTTTCCAACCGGCGCTCGGCTACGATGGGCCGCACGGTGCGCTCCCCGATTCGTTGCACGGACCGTGGCAGATCCCGCCGTCGGCGAACTACGGGCACGGGAGCTACCTGCCGCCGAGCAACGGAGTGGACGCGCCCGGCGCGAAGTGGCACCAGGTGGCGGACTACATCGGGCGGGCGTGGAGGGGGGAGGGGCAGGGGTGGCCGTGAGGGGCGCGCAGCGCCGACGTCGGATCAGCCCGGGACCGCGCGTCGCCTCCGCCGCACCAGCTTTCTCTCACGAAAGACGAGCTCGAGTTCGAGACCGAGCGATGTCGCGATCCGTTCGAGCGAGGTGAGGCGCGGGTTCGTCCCTCTCGATTCGAACAGGTGCACCTGCTGCCGCGTGACGCCGAGCCGCTTTCCGAACTCAGCCTGTGAGAGCCGCCGCGCCTGGCGCGCCCAGCGCAGCTGCAGCCGCACGGCGAGCGTCGCCGGCACGGGCACAAGGATCCCTCGTCCCCGCGCGCGCGCCTTCGGCTCAGGCGGCGCCTCTCCGTGGGCGAGGTGCGACTCGAGCCACCCAGTCAGTGCCTCGGCGGCTTCATTCGCGATGTCCTCGCCGGCGCGCGCGAAGGTCTGGCAGCCAGGGCAGTCAGGGAATTCGGCGAGCGTGTGACGTCCTTCGCGGGAGAGGCGTGCCCAGTAATGCATCGTGTGGCTCGTTCGCGTGGACGATCGCCTCCCCCATCCGGCTGCACGCAAGCGGCGAATGATGTCGCGGGAGTCCAAGAAAGGTCGCGGTGCGAGGGGATGCTGTCAATAGATAACTTGACATGCCGGCTTCCCCCACACATTGGCCCGTCGTCATCGCCGGGGCGCAATCGCCGCATTGCGCCTCGCGTCGCGAAAACGCGCCCTACTGCGCGTCCCGCGCCCTCACCACCCGCACCCCGTACACCAGCACGATCCGCCCCTTCTCCCCGGCGTCGAACCGCACGGTCACCCGCGCCTTGCCGCCCACGAGCGCCGCGGGGATCGGATACCGCGCATCGTAGAACCCGGTCGCGGTCGCATTCGGCTCGAACTTCGCCACCGTCGTGCCCTCGACCTTGATCGCGAAACTCCCGTTCGTGGGTGGCAAGCCGAGCAGGTGGCGGACTACATCGGGCGGGCGTGGAGGGGGGAGGGGCAGGGGTGGCCGTGAAACACGGCCGGCGTGCGATTGTCGATAATAACGAGCCGCGTTATCATTCCCGTGATTCGACACTTCGCCGATCGCGATACGTCTTCGAGATCGTGGACTATCACTAGAGCATGCGATGGCCAGAAAACTCCGCCCCGTTCATCCCGGTGAAGTGCTGCTCCTCGATTTCCTGGAGCCACTCGAGCTGTCGCAGTACCGACTCGCGCACAGCATCAGCGTGCCGCCGCGCCGCATCAACGAGATCGTGCACGGGAAGCGTGCCATCACGGCCGATACCGCGCTTCGGCTCGCGCGATTCTTCGGTACCTCTGAGGAGTTCTGGCTGAATCTGCAGGCTCGCCACGATCTCGAAGTGGAACGCGACAGGCTGGGCACCCGACTCAAGTCCGAGGTGCTTGTGTTCGCCGCGGCCAGCTGATCGGATGTGCCGTCTCAGGAGAGATCTTTCGCGCGCACGATCCTGACCCCGAACACCGGCACGATCCGCCCCTTCTCCCCGGCGTCGAACCGCACGTTCACCCGCGCCTTGCCGCCCACCAGCGCCGCCGGGATCGCATACCGCGCATCGTAGAACCCGGTGGCGGTCGCGTTCGGCTCGAACTTCGCCACCGTCGTTCCCTCGACCTTGATCTCGAAGTTCCCGTTCGTCGGAGGCAAGCCGAGTTCGTTGTAGTACGTCACGACGAGCGCCATCTCTGACGTGGGCTCCACCATCAGGTCGTACGAGAACCACCCCGGGCCGCCGCGGCTCGCGTGCCGCCCCTCGCGCTCGACGCGACGGTCAGCGGGCTCGCTCTTGTAGTTGCAGTTCGCCTCCGCCTGCCGGTCGCCGGGCGCGACGCTGCTCACCGTCGCCGCGTCGAGCCGCTTCAGCCGCTCCTGTTCCGCGGACCAGTTCGCCACGCGCGAGGCGAACTCCTGCTCGTTCACCACGTCGTGGTAGATGCTGTAGCGCCGGCGGTGCGTGCGATGGAACGGGGTGAGCGTCACGTCGGTGCGCGCGGCGGGGCTCGACGGCTGCGCGCCGACCTGCTTCGCCACGAAATCGCCGGCGCGCGTACCGGCGGGGATCACCCACATGTCGGCGGGCTTGTCGGCGGCGATGAGCATCGGAGGGATCACGGGAGCCTGCTGCGCGGCGGCGCGCCCTTCCGCGCGCGGGCCGAGGTCGGCGGCGAGCGCGAGCGGACCCCACATCACGGCGGCGACCTGCTTGTTGTCGGGAGTGGCCTCGAGATGCACGGTCTTCGGCAGCGTGAGCTCCACCACGTCGCCGGCCTTCCATGTGCGCGTGATGCGCACGAAGGTCGAGCTCGCCGTGGCCTGATTGCCGGGCGCTCCCTTGCGGCCACCGGCGCCGGCGTCGAGCAACGACGCCACGGGGGGCTGCGGCAACACCGTGCCATTCACCTTGATGACGAACCCATCGCCGGCCCAGTGCGGCCGCCGCACGGCGAGGGTGAACGACTTCGGCGCGGCGGGCTTCACGGTGATCGTCGCGCTGCCGCCATCGGGGAACCCGGTCGTCATCTCGAGCGACACGGGATGCTCCGCGCAGTGCGCCACGCTCGGCACGAACTGCGTGACGTAGATCGTGTCGTCGCTCTCGTAGTACACGCCGTAGCCGTGCAGTCCGTGGCTCTCCATGCCGGTGCCGACGCAGCAGGTGAAGCTGTGCTGCATGTCCTGGTATTCCTGCTCCACGCCGCGGCCGACGGGCACCATGTAGCTCGTGCGGCCGTCGGTGTCGTCGATGCTGGCGAGGATGTGGTTGAACAGCGTGCGTTCGTGGAAGTCGGCGTACGCGGCGTCGGGCTTCAACGAGAAGAGGCGGCGCGTGAGCTTGAGCATGTTGTAGCAGTTGCACGTCTCGCACGTGCGTCCGTCCACGCGCGCGCTGAGCTGGTCGGGGGGGCCGAAATACTCGGCGAGCCCATGACCGCCGGTCACGTAGCTGTGATGCTGCGCCACGCGGTCCCAGAAGAAGCTCGCCGCCACGAGGTCGGCGGCGTCGGCGGTGTAGCCGTAGCGCTGCGCGCTCCCGATGAGCTTGGGGATCTGGCAGTTGCCGTGCTTGCCGGAGAGGTTGTCCTGATGGCGCTTGAGCGGGTCGGTGAAGGCGTGATGCTCGAACCGGTTCGAGAGGGCGAGCCAGCGCGCGTCGCCGGTATCGGCGTAGAGGTCAGCGAGCACTTCGTTCATGCCGCCATGCTCGGTGTTGAGCATCGCGGCGACCTGGTCGTCGCTGAGCGGCGCGAGCACCCCCTCGGCCCACTTAGCGAACTTCGTCTCGACGGTGAGCGCCGTCGCGTTGCCGGTGTGGCGATGGGCGTCGCGCAGCCCGGCGAACGTCTTGTGCAGCGTGTACCAGGGCGACCAGAGTCCGTTGAGGTCGAACGGCGCCGAGCGGATGTCGCCCTTGGAGACCTGCGCCCACCGTTCGCGGCCATGCTCGAGCGCGCTCAGGTAGCCGTCGCCGTTCTTGTCCTGCACCTCCTTCATCTCGCGTACGAGGTAGTCGACGCGCTGCTTGAACCGCGCGTCGCCCGTGACCCTGTAGAAGATCGAGACCGCGGAGAGGTGGTGGCCGGCGATGTGGCCGGTGAGGTTCTTGCCGTCGCCATCCCAGCCGTCGTAGGGCTCGGCCTTGAGCTTGAGCCCGGCGCGCACGCGGTAGTACGCCATCATGCGATCGGGGTCGAGCGAGAGGAGGTAGGTGCCGGTGAGATCCTGCGCGTTCTTGAGCGGGCCGCCGGTGACACTCACGTTGCCGAGCGGGAGCGGCCGGGCGCGGAGCATCTTGCGCTCGAAGGCGCGGATGGCGGCGGGGCTCTCGGGCGCGGCGCCGGCCGGCGTGGCATTATCGCCGGCGGCGAGCGCGTTCTTGGGGGCGAGGGTGGCGGCGGCCGCGGCGGCGGCGGAGCGCTGGAGGAAGTCGCGGCGGGAGGTGCTCATACGGAGTCGACTCGGGAACGGAAGGTCGGCGAGCGGTGGCAGGGGGCGGCGCCACTGCATCATATAGATGCGGCTGCGGCAGAATCGGCGCTAGCGGGAGGGTGCACGGCGTCCCGATGTTGAGGGCATGACCAATCGGCACGGACGAAGCGGCGTTCGACTTGCGATGGCGATGGGTATGACATATCGTCATACCACGATGCCGAAAGCCAAGGTCGCCATCACCCTCGACGCCCGCGCCCTGAAGCGCATCGATCGGCTCGTGCGCGAAGGACGCCATCCGAACCGCAGCCAGGCGATCGAGGCCGCGGTCGACGAACATCTCGATCGGCTCGAACGCCGGCGACTCGCCGAGGAGTGCGCGAAGCTCGATCCGCGCGCCGAGCGCGCGTTGGCGGAGGAGGCGCTGGGCGCGGACGTGGTGGCATGGCCGGAATACTGAGAGGCGACGTCCGCTGGGCAGACCTCAACCCGGCGCGGGGGAGTGAGCAGGCCGGGCAGCGTCCGGTGCTGATCCTCAGTCACGACGTCTTCAACGAACGATCGGGCACGGTGATCGCGGTGGCGTTGACGAGTCAGCCGCAGCGCGCGGGGTTCCCGCTGAGTCTGGAGCTGACGGCGCCGCACCTGCCGAAACGGTCGTGGGTGAAGATCAGTCAGATCCGCACGCTCGCCGTCGAGCGGATCGGCAAGCGTCTCGCGAAGGCATCGCCCGAGGAGATGAGTCAGGTGCTCGAGGGGTTGAACGAGATCATCGGCGGGTGAACGTTCATACGCATGCCACGGACCGAGATGACGCCTGAGCGTGCCGGTGCCGCACCGATCACCAAGCGCGACTTCCTCGCCGCCCGCGAGTGCCTCACGAAGGGGCACTTCACGCGCACCGCCGAGCGCGAGGCGCTCACGCACGAGGCGCACTGGAAGTTCTGGGTGGGGAACCAGATCGGGCGGATGGCGCGCGAGTTCCTGGGACCCGGCACGCTGCTCCCGACCGCGCCGGCCCCCGCCGCGCACGAGGCCTCGCTCGCCGCGCTGCGCGAGGCCGAAGAAGGGGCCCTACTATATGAAGTGACTTTCACCTGGCGCGCCTTCACCGCGCGCGCCGACGCCCTGCTCCGCACCCCCACGGGGTGGGCGCTGTTCGAGGTGAAGTCGGGGAAGTCCGACCCGGATGGCAAGGTGAAGGACGACTACCTCGCCGACCTCGCCTATACGCTCTTCGTGGCGCGGGAAGCTGGCTTCCCGATGGAGGCGGCCACGCTCGTGCTGATCAACCACGAGTACGTGCTCGACGTCCCGCCGTTCTTCGCCACCGCCGACGTCTCGGCCGACGCCCTCGCGCTCGCCGAACAGTACGCGCTCGAGGCCGCGGCCATCGAGGTGGCGTTGCTCGCCGCCACGCCGCCAGAGGGGGAGCTGCAGTTCGTGTGCCGGAAGTGCGACTTCTATTCGGAGAAGTGCGTGGGGCAGGGGGTCCCCGATCCGCTCTGGGTGATCCCGCGGCTGAGCGAGAAGCGGTTCGAGGAGATCAAGCAGTACGAGCGCGTGTCGCGCGTGCCGCCCTCCGTGAAGTTCACGGAGCTCCAGCAGCGCGTGGTCGACATGCTCCGGTCGCGCGAACCGTTCGTCGACGCGAACGGTTTGGCGCTGCTCGACGAAGTGCGGTGGCCGGCGTACTACCTCGACTTCGAGGCGGCCACGCCGGCGATCCCCTGGTTCGAGGGGGACGCGGCGCACGAGGTGGTGCTCTTCCAGTATTCGCTCGACGTCTGCAGCGCGCCGGGGGTGCACGTCGCGCATCACGAGCTGCTCGCCGAGGTGGATGACGACTGGCGGCGAGCATTCGCGGAATCGCTGCTCGACGTGCTCGGCACGTCGGGGTCGGTGGTCGTCTACTCGAACTACGAGAAGACGCAGCTCACGGCGCTCGCGAAGCTCTTCCCCGATCTCGCGCCGCGCATCGAGGCCGTGCTCGCGCGGCTCTGGGATCTGGAGAAGGTGTTCAAGGAAGGGTACGCGCACCCCGGCTTCGGCGGGCGCACGTCCATCAAGAAGGTGCTCCCCGTGCTGACGAACGAGAACTACGAATCACTCGCCGTCGGCGACGGGAGCAATGCGGCGGCGCTGTTCGGGCTGATGAAGGTGGGCGCGTATCCGCCGGAGACGCACCACCGTCACCGGGAGGACTTGCTGGAGTACTGCGGGCTCGACACGCGGGCGATGGTGCGGTTGCACGAGGAGGTGTGCCGGATCCGTGACGGGCTGGCGCGCGGAGGCTAGCGGGCGCGCCGCGTCTCGTCGATCCAGGCGAGCGCGGCCGCGTGCTCGCGGAAGAGCTTCACTCTCGCCGAACGGCTCTCGCCGAAGGTGTGCAGCATGCGCGCGAGTCCGAACCGCAGGTCGTCGTGCGCGACGAGGGCGATGGGCACCTCGGGGCTGTACGGGGCACGCTGCACGAGCAGGCGCAGGTCATCGCCGGTCACCAGGAACTCGACGGCACCGGTGAAGTCGACGAGCGCCGAGTGGTCCGGCGAGAGGGCCGGGTCGTTCCGGATGTCGTCCTGGTTGGCGAACAGCTCCGCCGCCGTCGTCGTGCCTTCGGCGGTGACGACCATGAGACGCTTCGACGCGTCGATCGCGTAATGGACGGGCATACGCGATCATAGCATCATCGCCCGTGCGACGACACCCGTCGAAGCTGATCACCCGGGTGACCTGCCCCGTTCCTTGGCGGACCATCGGCTCTCTGGCTGACCCACTGCCCGCGCCGTAACATTAGCGGTTGTCGATCCACCCTTCCTCCCCCCGGGGCCGGCCGTGAGCGAGCAGTTCCGCGACCAACTGCAGGCGACCTTGAGCGGCACGCACACTCTCGAGCGGGAGCTCGGTGGCGGCGGGATGTCGCGGGTGTTCGTCGCCGAGGAGCTGCGGCTCAAGCGGAAGGTGGTGGTGAAGGTGCTCTCGCCGGAGCTCGCGCAGGGGATCAGCGTGGAGCGGTTCGAGCGCGAGATCCAGACCGTCGCGGCGCTGCAGCAGGCGAACATCGTCGGCGTGCTCTCGGCGGGGGACATGAACGGCCTGCCGTTCTACACGATGCCGTTCGTGGAGGGCGAGTCGTTGCGGGCGCGCCTCGCGCGCGGGCCGCTCGCCGTGACCGAGGTGATCGGCATCCTGCGCGACGTGTCGAAGGCGCTCGCGTATGCACACCAGCGGGGGGTGGTGCACCGCGACATCAAGCCCGACAACGTGCTCATCTCGGGCGGCACGGCGGTGGTGACGGACTTCGGCATCGCGAAGGCGATCAGCGCGGCGCGCACCGCGAGTGGCGGCGCGACGCTCACGCAGATCGGCACGTCCATCGGCACCCCCGCCTACATGGCCCCCGAGCAGGCGGCGGGCGATCCGGCCGTCGATCATCGCGCCGACATCTATTCCCTCGGCGCGATGGCGTACGAACTGCTCGCCGGGCAGGCGGTGTTCGCGGGCCGCACGCCGCAGCGGATGCTCGCCGCGCACATGGGCGAGACGCCGGTGCCGATCGGCGAGCTGCGTGGCGACGTGCCGGCGCCGCTCGCGGATCTGGTGATGCAGTGTCTCGCGAAGGACGCCGACGCGCGGCCGCAGGGGGCGGGGGAGATCGCGCGCGTCCTCGAGACGATCACGAGCGGGAGCGGGATGCAGGCGCTCCCTCCCGTGCTGCTCGGCGGGCGCGGGATGTTCGGCAAGGCGCTGGCGATCTACGCCGTGGCGTTCGTCGCGGTGGCGATCCTCGCGAAGGCGGCGATCGTGGGCATCGGGCTCCCCGACTGGGTGTTCCCCGGCGCGTTGATCGTGATGGCGCTCGGGTTGCCCGTGGTGCTGTGGACCGGCTACGTGCACCGCGTGGCGCACCGCGCGGCGACGGCGACGCCGACGTTCACACCCGGAGGCACGCCGTCGCTGGTGCAGGGGACGATGGCGACGATGGCGCTCAAGGCGGCGCCGAGGATGAGCTGGTACCGCACGGCGCGCGGCGGGATGTACGCGTTCAGCGCGTTCGTGCTGGTCATCGGCGTGTTCATGACGCTGCGCGCGCTCGGCATCGGGCCCGCCGGGTCGCTGCTCGCGGCCGGAAAGCTGAGCAAGGCGGAGCCGATATTGCTCACCGACTTCCGCACGACGAACGTCGACTCGACGCTCGGCCGCGTGGTGAGCGACGCAGTGCGTGCCGGACTGACGGGGTCGAGTGCGTTCACGCTCGTGTCGCCGGCGACGGTGGTGGCGGCGCTGGAGCGGATGCAGCAGCCCCCGACGGCGCGGGTGGATTCCGCGCTCGCGCGGCAGATCGCGGTGCGCGAGGGGGTGAAGGCGATCGTCGACGGCGACGTGACCGGGGTGCCCGGGGGCTATATCGTGTCGATCCGGCTCGTCCGCGCCGACTCGGGGGTGGAGTTGGCGTCGTTCCGCGAGACGGGGGACGGGCCGCGCGGCCTCATCGACGCGGCCGACCGGCTGGCGCGCGCCCTGCGCAGCAAGGCGGGGGAATCGCTGCGCGCCGTGAACGCGACGCCGCCGCTGAGCCAGGTGACCACGGGTTCGCTCGAGGCGCTGAAGAAGTACAGCGAGGCGAACCGGGCCAACGGCGTGAGCGACCGGCACTCGATCGAGCTCGCCCGCGAGGCGGTCGCGATCGATTCCACGTTCGCGTCGGGATGGATGCTGCTGGGCGT
>JACQBG010000038.1 GCA_016194585.1 Gemmatimonadota bacterium | reverse complement strand
TGTGCAGCGACGGCGGCGCGTTCGCGGTGAGCGGTCCGGCGCGGCGCGGCCATCCGCACCCGCGCGGGCTCGGCACCTTCCCGCGCATCCTCGCGAGATACGTTCGCGAGACGCACGCGCTCACGCTCGAGCAGGCGGTCTATAAGATGAGCGGCCAGCCCGCCGCGCGGCTCGGACTCGGCGCCGGCCTCGGCACGCTGCGCCGCGGCGCGAGCGCGAACGTCGTCGTCTTCGATCCGGCGACGGTCGAGGACAAGGCCACGTTCGCCGAGCCGTTCCAGTATCCCGCGGGGATCCCCGTCGTGATCGTCAACGGCGTGGTCGCGCTGCGCGACGGCGAGCGTGCGACGGTGCGTGCCGGCCGGGCGCTGCGGGCGCGGGGCTGAGCGACGACCCCGCGCTCCGCTCGAGCGTTATCGCATCCAGATCACGGCGTAGAAGATGCCGCGCCGCAGCACCGACGTCACGACCGGACGGCAGCCGGCCCCGCGCATGTAGCGCGCCACGCTCCCCGTCATCTCCGTGCCCGGCGGGTAGAGCTCCACGAACTCCACGTCCTCCGTGCGGTAGGCGTCGAGCGAGATGTTGCCGACGACCTTCCGCCCGTCGAGCAGCACGCACGCTTCGTCGAACACCGTGCGCAAGTCGATGGAGATCATCTGCCCGGTCGCCGTGCGGGCGATCGCCTGCGCGAGCGGCAGGTCGTCGTAGGGCTCGAGTTCCTGGCGAGAGACGATCGTCGCGCGCCCCGTGCGCCCCACGATGCGCATCTGCGTCTCCGCCCACGCCAGCGCGTCGCTGTTGCCAAGCCCGCTCAGCATGAGCGCCCGGTTGGCCGACAGCTTGAGCGTGTCGAGCGGGTCGAGGTGGATCACCACGCCGCGCGAATCCTCGAAGCGCATGCTCACCATGCCCGCCGCCCAGCCGGCTTTCATGCCGCGCAGCACGATCGGTCCGGTGCGCAAACCCGTGAACTTGAACCATCCGTCGGGGCCGGCGGTGGTCGTGCCGTGGCTCGACCCGACCATCTCCACCGTCGCGCCGGGGATCGGATTGCCCACCGAATCGGCGACCACCCCTGCCAGCACCAGCACCTTCGCCTGCACGAGCACCGTGTCGAGCATCGGCGTGCTGTGCACCATCTCGACGTCGATGGTCGTCGCCGAGTCGCGCACCGCCACTTCGCGCGTCACCGGCAGATAGCCGACGCGCCGCACGCGCAGCAGGCGCACCCCGCCTTTCACGCCACTGAACGAGAACGCCCCCGTCTGGCCGGTGCGCGCGCGGATCGACACGCCCTCGAGTTCGACCTCCGCTCCTTCGATCGGCGCGCCGCTCGGCTCGAGCACCCGGCCGGTCACGTTGGGAGGCGCCGCTTGCGCGCGCAGCGCCTCCGACGGACGGACCGACGACGCCGCGAGCACCAGCAGGAGGACCTTCGCGAGCGTTCGCATCATGCCCCCAATGTGTGACGGCAGGCCCGCGCCGGCAATGCGGACCGCTGGTCCACTGTCGCCCGCTGCGCCGCCGTGCGTTATTCGTTGGATACCCGCCGTCTCCCGTCGTGGTCCCTTTCGCCAGCCATCGCCCATGCGCCTGATCGCCGCACTCGCCGTCTCGGTCGCGCTCGCCGCGCCGCTCGCCGCCCAGAAGACCGCCACCCCGACCCACGAACAGGCGCTCGCGCACGCCAAGGCGCTCCTCGCCACGACCCCGCTCGTCGACGGCCACAACGACCTGCCCTGGGCCATCCGCGAGAACCCCAAGGCGCCGCGCGACGTCGACGCCTACGACCTCCGCAAGACGACCCCGCACCAGACCGACCTCGCGCGCATGAAGGCCGGCCACCTCGGTGGCCAGTTCTGGAGCATCTACATCCCCGGCGAGGTGAAGGACTCCGGCTACGCGCGCATCCAGCTCGAGCAATTCGACATCGCGCGCCGCATCATCGCCAAGTATCCCGAGCGGCTCGTCACGGCCGGCACGGCGGCCGAGGTGCGCGCCGCCTTCAAGAAAGGGAAGGTCGGCTCCATGCTCGGCCTCGAGGGCGGCCACGCCATCGAGAACTCGCTCGGCGCGCTCCGCATCTACTACGATCTCGGCGCGCGCTACATGACGCTCACCCACAACGTCACCCTCGACTGGGCCGATGCCGCGCTCGACAGCGCGAAGCACGGCGGCCTCACCCCCTTCGGCAAGGAGGTCGTGCGCGAGATGAACCGGCTCGGCATGCTCGTCGACCTCTCGCACGTCTCCCCCGGCACGATGAGCAACGCGCTCGACGTGACCGAGGCGCCCGTGATCTTCTCGCACTCGTCGGCGCGCGCGCTCGTCGACCACAAGCGCAACGTCCCCGACTCGATCCTCAAGCGCCTGCCGAAGAACGGCGGCGTGGTGATGGTGACGTTCGTCCCCGGTTTCGATTCGCCGAAGATCTTCGCCTGGTCGCAGCAGCGCGGCGCCTTCGCCGCGGCGATCCGGCAGCGGCTCGGCGCCGACAGCGCCGCGATCCGCCGCGAACTCTCGGCGTGGGAAGCCGCGCACCCGGCGCCGCACGCCACCATCGCCGACGTCGCCGACCACATCGACTACATCCGCAAAGTCGCCGGCCCCGACCATGTCGGCATCGGCAGTGACTTCGACGGCGTCGACGACGACCTCCCCGACGGCCTGCAGTCGGAAGCCGACTACCCGCAGCTCTTCGCCGAACTCATCCGTCGCGGCTGGAGCGACGCCGACCTGCGCAAGCTCGCCGGCGAGAACGTGCTCCGCGCGCTCGCCCAGGCGGAGAAGGTGGCCAAGCGGTTGCAGAAGGAACGGCCGCCGTCGACGAAGACCATCGACGAGCTCGACCGCGGCCTGAAGATGTAGCTAACGGTCGCGCACGCGGTCGCGGAACCAGCCGCGGAGTTCGGCGAGCGTCCGCGGCCGCAGCGCGCCGATCGCCGCCAGCACGCCGCCGTACGCGTTCGCCGCGCTCCCGCCGGCGACGATGACGACGTTCGGGAGCGCCGCGCGGAGTTCGCGGAGCTCCGCCTCCACCGCCGCGTCGCCGACAGGGTAGACGAGACTCAGCGCCAGCGCCGCGGCGTTCGCCCGCTTCGCCGCCGCGACGAGATCGCGCGCCGGAAGGTTCGGGCCGAGGTAGACCACGCGCCACCCTGCCGACGCGCCGGCCGCGGCGGCAAGCATCGCTCCCATCTCGTGCACCTGGCCGGAGGGCGTGCCGACGACGACCGCCGGCGCGTTCGCCGCGGGCTCGGCGTGCTCCATCATCCAGCTCAGCGTGCGGCGGATCACGGCCGTCGCCATGTGCTCGTTCGCCGGCCGCAGCGCGCCCTGATGCCAGAGGGAGCCGATCGTGAAGAGCAGGGGGCCGAGCACGCCGTCGAGCATCTCGTCGACGCCGAGCAGCAGCGCGGCGCGCCGCAGCACGGTCGAGAGCGCCACGTCGTCGAGCCGGTCGACGGCGCCGAGCGCGGCCGCCAGCACCGAGTCACCGTCGGCCGTCGCGACGGCGGCACTCGGTGGCGACGACGCGAGACGTCGCTTCTCCTCGTCGCGCTCGACGAGCCGCTGCAACTCGGAGGTCTCGAGTGGCGCCACCTGGCTGATCGGGCGTCCCGACTCGACGGCGAGACGGAGCAGGGTGAGCCGGGCGATGTCGGCGTCGCTGTAGAGGCGCTGATGTCCCGCCGAACGCGTCGGGGCGACGACGGCATAGCGCCGCTCCCACGCGCGGAGCAGATCCGGTGTCAGTCCCGTACGCGCGGCGACGGTGCGCACGGGAAAGAAACCGGGAGGATGGGGTGTGGTCGGCATATATCTAAAAGTTGAACGAAATCTACATACTGTCCATGTGTTGTCAAGGAATAAGCTGGACAAACGCGATTTTGTCAATATAATTGCTGGATGACATATGTCCTCAGGACGTCGCTCACGCTCCCGCTGAGCCTCAACGCGCTTTTCCCGTTCTTCGCCGACGCGGCGAACCTCGGGCGCATCACGCCGCCGGAACTGGGATTCCGCATCGATACGCCGCCGCCGATCGCGATGGGCGAGGGCACGCTCATCGACTACACCATCCGTCTGTACGGCCTGCCGATGCGCTGGCGCACGCGCATCGCGCGGTGGGAGCCGCCGCACCGGTTCGTGGATGAACAATTGCGCGGACCGTACGCGCAGTGGGTGCACACGCACACGTTCCATGCAGTCGCCGGCGGCGTACGCGTCGACGACGAGGTGCGCTATGCCTTGCCGTTCGCGCCGCTCTCTGCGGTGGCGCATCCGCTCATCCGGCGCCAGCTGCGGCGCATCTTCACCCACCGGCAGCGCGTCGTCGCGGAGCTGCTCCTTGGCGCGCGCGCGGGCGAAGCGACGAGCGCCGCGATCAGCTTCGGCTGATCGCGGCGCTCCCGGCCGCGGCGCGCGCGTCGCTCAGCGCGCGGCGACCCCCAGCGACGTCAGCGCGCCCGTGCACCCGTCGAGGCAGCGTTGCACGCCGTCGACGGTGTGATCGCCCATGTGGCCGATGCGGAACGTCGTCTCGGCGAGCTTGCCGTAGCCGCCGGCCACGGTGATGCCGCGCTCGGCGATCGCCTTCACCGCGTCGGGGCCGCGCACGCCGTCGGGGAGCTTGATGACGCTCACCGTGGGGGAGCGCGCGCCGGCCGCGGCGAAGATGCTTGTGCCGGCGAGCGACGCGGCCCAGCGCTCGGTGAGCTCGCGCATCCGCTCGTGCCGCGCCCAGCGCGCCTCGATGCCTTCGGCGACGATCGTCGGGAGCTGCGCGTCGAGCGCGTACATCAGCGACACGGCGGGCGTGGCCGGTGTGTTGTTCTTGTGGGCGAACTCCTCGAGCTCGACGATGTCGAAGTAGCGGCCCCGCGAGTGCGCGGTCTGCGCCTGCAGCACGAACGCCTCGCTCGCCACGCCGAAGGAGAGTCCCGGCGGGAGGGCGAGCGCTTTCTGCGAGCCGGTGAGCGCGAAGTCGAGCTGCTAGGCGTCGGTCTCGAGGGGCGCGCCGCCGAGGCCGCTCACGCTGTCGACGAGGATCATCGCGCCATGCGTGTGGGCGATCTTCGCGAGCGCCGCGACGTCGCTCAGCGCGCCGGTCGACGTCTCGGAGTGCGTGGCCGTCATCGCCGCGAACCGTCCGCTCGAGAGCGCGCGGTCGACGGCGTCGAGGTCGTGCACGGCGCCCCACTCCGCTTGCAGCACCACCACCTCGCGGTCGCAGGCGCGGGCGATGCTCGCGAACCGGTCGGAGAAGGCGCCATTGACGAGGCAGAGGATCGGGCCGGCGGGCGCGTTGCGGATCGCGGCCTCCATCATGCCGCTCCCCGAGCTCGCCGAGACGTACACGGGGCGCGTCGTGCGGAACACGTGCTTCAAGCCGCGCTGCGTGCGCTCGAAGATCGCCTCGAACGCGGCGCTCCGGTGCGGGATCATCGGCTGGAGCATCGCCGCGAGCACGTCGTGGCGGACTTCCGTGGGGCCGGGGACGAAGAAGGTGCCGAAGCGGGTCATGGGAGCACGAGGGAGATGAGGTCGGGGAACGAAGCGATCACGTGGTCGGCGCCCGCGACGACCGCGTCGCGCCGCACGAAGCCGGTGTACGCGGCGAAGGCGTCGGCGGCTCCGGCCACGCGGATGGCGAGGTCGGTGCTGCCGTCGCCGACGGCGAGCACGAGAGCGGGGAGGCCGAGGGTGCGGACGATGGTCGGCTTGCCTTCCTGCGTCGCGAGCGGCGAGCGGTGGTCGAAGCCGTCGTACAGCCCGCGCTCGTTGTGGATCGTCTGCACCGCGTGCACGTCGCTCTCCGGGATGCCGAGCGCGTCGGCGAGCGCGAGCACGGCGATGCGGAGTCCGCCGCTCACGAGCACGACGCGCACGCCGGCGTCGAGTAGCGAGCGCACCGCCTCGCGCGCCTGCGGCGCGAGCTTCGTGCGGTAGGCGAGGCCGAGCGTCTGCAGCTCGGCGAGCGTCGGCGCCACCGAGTCGAGGCGCTCGCCGTACACCGCGTCGAGCGGCACCGTGCCGGCCATCGCGTCGGCGGTGCGCTGGGTGACGAAAGCGCGCAGCGCCTCGTTGCGGTGCGCGGCGAGCCAGTCGATCCCTTCGACGCCGCTCAGGGTCATGTCCACGTCGAGCACCACGGACTTGAATCGCGGGGTCATGCCGCACTCCCGAGGATGTTGCCCGGGGCGAGGATGCCCCGCGGGTCGAGTTCACGCTTGATGGCGCGCAGCATCGCGACCTGCGTCGGGGAGAGTTGCAGCGGGAGCCAGCGGGCCTTCAGCTTGCCGATGCCGTGTTCGGCGGAGACGGTGCCGCCCATCGCCAGCACGTCGCGCACCGTGCGTTCGACGACGGCTTCGAAGGCGCGCACCTCGGCCGGGTCGTGGGCGACGAAGTTCTGATGCGGGTGGCCGTTGCCGAGGTGGCCGTAGACGATGCCGGGGGCGACGTTCGCGTCGGCGGCATGCCGGCGCGCCATCGCGACGGCCTCGGCGGCGCGGCGGTAGGGCACGGCCCAGTCGGTGGAGACGCGCCGCCCGCCGGCGGCGAGGAAGGGCGCGACGCGCTCGTGCATCGTCGCGGGCACCGCGTGCCGCAGGCGGCGGGCCTCGCGGATCGCCGCGTCGCCCTCGTAGGCGCGCACGTCGCCGTCGTGCGCGCCGAACCGTTCCGCGAGGGCGAGCCAGGCGTCGAGCGGCGGGTCTTCGCCGTCGGTCGTCTCTTCCGCGTACACCATCGCGCCGGCGGTCGCGCCCCACGTGGCGTCGCCGGCGCCGGTGCGCGCGATGGCGAACGACTCGGCGTCGAAGTATTCGAGGCAGCGCGGCCGCACGTCGCCGCTCTCGCGCGCCGCGACGACGAAGGCGAGGGCGCGCGACTCGTCGGGGAGCGGGATGGCGAGCCCGAGTTCGCGGGCCGGGCGCGGCATCAGCGCGAGGTCGGCGGCGACGATCACGCCGAGCGTCCCCTCGCTCCCCACGAACCAGTCGACGAGGTCCTGCACCGGCGGGTAGCCGACGGCGTTCTTCTCGACCTGCGGGCGGCGCACCTCGATGGTCTCGCCGCTCGCGAGGACGACGGTGAGGGCGCGCACGTGCGCGCGCGTGGCGCCGTAGCGCAGCGAGCGCGGACCCGACGCGTTGCAGGCGATGGCGCCGCCCACGGTGCACTCCTGATCGCTCGTCGGGTCGGGGGCGAAAGCGAGCCCATCGGCGGCGAGGGTGCGCTGCAGATCGCCGAGCAGCACGCCGGGTTCGACGCGCGCCGTCATCGTCGCCCGGTCGACGTCGAGGATGCGCGCCATCGCGCGCGTGGAGAGCACGATGCCGCGGTCGGTGATCGACGCGCCGGTGGTGCTCGTCTGCGAGCCGGCGGCGGTGACGGCGGTGCCGTCGGCGTTCGCTTCCCGCAGCAGCGTCGCGACCTCGTGCGCACCGCCCGGGCGGGCCACGGCGTCGGGGACGCGCCAGAGGCCTGAGGCGTCGCGGGCGTACGACTCGCGCACCGACTGGTCGCGGTCGAGTGCGCTCACGCGGGGCCGGCGAAGTGCACGACGGTCGCGGTGCGGACGTCGGGGAGGGCGAGGAGCGCGCGGCGGACGTCGTCGCCCACGGGGCCGTCGACCGAGACGACGGCGAGCGCGTCGCCCCCCTGCGCGAGGCGCGCCTGATGGTACTCGGCGATGTTCACCGCCGCGTTGCCGAGCGCGGTGCCCACGTGGCCGATGACCCCCGGCACGTCGCGGTTGGTGAGCACGAGCAGCGTGCCGCGCGGCGCGACGTCGACGTGGAAATCGCCGATGCGCGTGAGGCGCGGCGGCGTGTCGAGCGCCGCGACGCCGCCGACGCGCATCGACTCCCCCGCCGCGGCGACACGCACCTCGAGCGCGCGCGGGTGCGGCGGTGCGCCCGGCTCGCCGTGCAGCAACGTGATGCCGCGCGCGTGCGCGACGGCGCGCGCATTGATGAGGTTGAGCCGGTCGCGCTCGACGATCCCTTCGAGCGCGCCGACGGCGGCGGCGGCGAGCAGCGGTCCGCGCCCCGCCATCAGTTCGGGGCCGAGGCGCAACGAGATGCTGTCGATGGCGCGGTGGCCGCGCTCGGCGAGCATGGCGCGCGCCACCGCGACGGCGCGCCGCGCGACGAGCAGCGCCGGTTGCAGCGCGGCCCAATCGCCCCCCGTCTCCCCGACGTTCAGCGAGCGCGAGAGCTCGTTGGTGAGCAGTGCGTCGCGCACCGCCTCGCACGCGTCCACGGCCACGTTCCGCTGCGCCTCGGCCGTGCTCGCCCCGATGTGCGGGGTGAGGAGCACGTTGGGCACGTCGCGGAACGGGTGGTCGCCCTTGAGCGGTTCCTTGGTGAACGCGTCGACGGTGGCGCCGCCCAGGTGCCCGCTGCGCAGCGCCGCGATGAGCGCCGCCTCGTCGACGATGCCGCCGCGCGCGAGGTTGGCGACGACGGCGCCCTTCCGCAGGCGCGCGAGCTCGCGCGCGCCGATCATGCCGGTCGTCTCTTCGTTGAGCGGCGTGTGCACCGTCACGAACTGGGCCGCGTCGAGGAGCGCGTCGAGCGTGGCGGCGCGCCGCACGTAGAGCCCGTCGAACCGCTCGGCGTTCACGTACGGATCGTAGCCGATGAGTTCCATGCCGAACGCGCGCGCCCGCCGCGCGACCTCGCTGCCGATGCGGCCGAGTCCGACGATGCCGAGCGTCTTCCCGTGCAGCTCGCTCCCCATGAGGTCGGCGCGCTCCCAGCGCCCCTCGCGCAACGACTGGTGGGCGCGCGGCAGCTGGCGCAGCAACCCCACCATCGAGGCGAAGAACAGCTCGGCGACGGCGATCGTGTTGCCCGACGGCGCGTTGATGACGGCGATGCCGAGCGCCGTCGCGACGTCGAGCGCGATGTTGTCGACCCCCACCCCCGCGCGGCCGACGACGCGCAGCTTCGTGCCGGCGCGCAAGAGGTCGGCCGAGATGCGCGTCGCGCTGCGGCCGATGATCGCGTCGTAGTCGGCGATGCGCGCGAGCAGCGCATCGGGCGCGAGCGTGGGCGAGACGTCGACGACGAACTCCGGCACGGCGCGGAGCAGCGCGACGCCTTGGGGGTAGATCTCGTCGGTGACGAGGATGCGGTGGGGCACGAGGGGACGGGGCAGGGGAGATCGGGACCCGCGGACGGCAATTGCAATCTATCCGTTCGGCGTCACGCGCATCCATGGTGTCCGCCGGCGGGCGCCCACGCGTGCCACGTCCGCGAACGCCGTCGGCAGGTTAGTTTCCCCGCCGATGGAACTCCCCTGGACGATACGCGATGCGGCGGTGGCCGACGCCGCGGACTTCACCCGGTTCGCGCGCGAGATCTTCCTGGCCACCTACGGCGACACGTACGAGCCGGCCCGGCTCGCGCGGCACGTGCGCGAGCGCTTCGGCGAGGCGCTCCAGCGCGCCGACCTGGCCGATCCCGCGCGGCAGACGCTCGTCGCGCTCGACCGCGGAGGGGCGTGGTCGGGCTTCGCCGTGCTGCGGCGCCACGCCGCGCCGCCGGAGGTCGCGGCCCGGGCTCCCGTGGAGCTCGAGCGCTTCTACGTGGGCACGGCATGGCATGGGCAGGGTCTCGCGCGGGCCCTCATGGACGCGACCGTGGCACGGGCGGCGCTCACCGGCCACGATGCGATCTGGCTGAGCGTGTGGAAGCACAACGCGCGTGCCCGTCGGTTCTACGAGAAATGTGGCTTCGTCGCGGTCGGCGAGGTGCCGTTCGTGTTCGGAGGCGAGGCGGAGCTCGACACGCTGATGGTGCTCACGATCGCTGGCGCGGTATAGCGCGGCGACGGAGGCAGCCACCGTCGACTGCGGCCGGCTTCACGCTGACGCACCCCGCGAGGCCTCGAGCGGTTAGCTTTGTCAGGGGCGCATCGTTCTCGGTGATCCGTTCACCCTGCGTCGTTCACCGTGCACGTGCACCGTGCACCGTCCACCTGCTGTTCGTCCGCACCCCCACTCTCCGTCCTGCCCGATCCCGATGTCGACTCCCCTCCACGCGCTCCACGCCGCCGGCCAGTCCATCTGGCTCGACTACATCGACCGCACGATGCTGCACGACGGCGAACTCGTCCGGCGGCTGCGCGACGATGCGCTCACCGGCATGACGTCCAACCCGACGATCTTCGAGAAGGCGCTCGCGCAGGGCACGGCGTACGACGCGCAGCTCAAGGACGCGGCGGGCGAGCGGTCGGCGTGGGCGTGGTTCGAACTCGTCGAGACCGACGACGTGCGGGCGGCGTGCGACATCTTCCGCCCGGTGTATGACCGCACGAAGGGCGGGGACGGCTACGTCTCCATCGAGGTGAGTCCCGGCGCCGCGCACGACGCGACCGCGACGGTCGCCGAAGCGCATCGCCTGTGGAAGACGGTCGCGCGGCCGAACGTGATGATCAAGGTGCCGGGCACGCCGGAAGGCTGTCTCGCGCTGCGCCGCCTCATCGCCGACGGCATCAACGTGAACGTGACCCTGCTCTTCGCGGTCGAGGCGCACGATCGGGTCATCGAGGCGTACCTGTCGGGGCTCGAGGATCGCGCCGCGGCCGGGGGCGACCTCTCGTCGATCGCCAGCGTCGCGAGCTTCTTCGTGAGCCGCGTCGACAGCGAGGTCGACAAGCGGCTGGAGAAGATCGGCACGCCGGCGGCCCAGGCGCTGCTCGGCACGGCCGCCGTCGCCAACGCGAAGCTGGCGTACGCGCTCTTCGGCCAGCGCTTCGCCGGCGCGCGCTGGGCGGCGCTCGCCGCGAAGGGCGCCCGCGTGCAGCGTCCGCTCTGGGCGAGCACGGGCACCAAGAATCCGGCGTACTCCGACGTGAAGTACGTCGAGTCGCTCGTCGGACCCGACACGGTGAACACGCTCCCGCCGGCGACGCTCGACGCCTTCCGCGACCACGGCACCGTGGCGCGGACCGTCGACGCGAACGTCGCCGAGGCACGCGCCCAGCTCGCCGCGCTCGCCGCCGTCGGCATCGACCTGCGAGCGGTGACCGATCAGCTGCTGGTGGAGGGGCTGGCGTCGTTCCAGAAGAGCTTCGACACGCTCATCGCGGGGCTCGAGGCGAAGGCCACGGCGCTCGGACGCAAGGTGGTGCCGGCGAAGGGGTGAACGTTGCCTCGACGACGCCGCGGATCCACGCGGATACTACAGGCGTTACCCGGAGATCATCGCCGCTCCTTGCGCGCGTTCGAGAACGCGAGGCGACGGAACTCGGGACGCGGGCCGAAGTTCAGGAGCAAGCCGACTTCGATGGGAGTTGATCGCAGGTAATGGAGTAGCTGCGCCTGGTGCGCGTGGCACAGCCGATCGACCGCCTTGATCTCCAGGATCACGCGGCGCTGGACGACGCAGTCCGCTCGATAGGTGCCGACACACCGCTCCCCGTAGTAGACGTCGAGCGGGACTTCCAGTTCGACGCGAAGTCCCCGTTCACGCATTTCCTGCGCGAGCGCGCGGACGTACACGCGCTCGAGGAAACCGTGCCCGAGCGCGTTGAAGACTTTGAAGAATGCGCCGAGGATCACCCCCGTCAGGTCGATGGAGGGGAAGTGCGTCCAGGGCGCGCGGTCGGTACCTTTCATGTGCCTCGTGCCTGTTGTATCCGCGCCAATCTGCGGCGTTGTTCGGGCCATCCCGGGACCGAAACAACCCGCCCAGAATCGCCGTCCTCCAGTCCAGCGACCCGCATGACCGACCCCCGCACGAAGATCGTCGCCACCCTCGGCCCCGCCTCGACGAACCCCGCCGTCTTCCGGGCGCTCGTCGAAGCCGGGCTCAACGTCGCGCGCATCAACTTCTCGCACGGCACCCACGAGCAGCACGCCGCGACCATCGCCACCATCCGGTCGGTCGCGAAGGACGTCGACCACCCGATCGCCATCCTCGGCGACCTGCAGGGGCCGCGCATCCGCATCGGCGTGCTCAGCGCGCCGCTCGAGATCGCCGACGGCTCCGAGCTCACGTTCGTGCACGAGAGCATCGCCGGCCCCGGCGACGTGCCCGTGACGTACGACCACTTCGCCGACGACGTCGTCGTCGGCGGCCGCGTGCTCGTCAACGACGGCCTCCTCGAGTTCGAGGTGCTCGCCATCGACGGACCCCGCGTGCGCGTCCGCACCGTGCACGGCGGCGAGATGAAGTCGAACAAGGGGATGAACCTCCCCGGCGTCGACGTCTCCGCGCCCTCGCTCACCGAGAAGGACCTCGCCGACATCCAGTTCGCCGTCGCCCAGGACCTCGACTACCTCGCGCTCAGCTTCGTGCGCCGCGCCGAGGACATCGCCGACATGCGCAAGCTCCTCCCCAAGGGGATGCTCATCGTCGCCAAGATCGAGAAGGACAGTGCCCTCGAGCGCATCGAGTCGATCCTCGACGCGTCCGACGCCGTGATGGTCGCGCGCGGCGACCTCGGCGTCGAACTCCCGTTCGAGGCCGTCCCCCTCGCGCAGAAGCGCATCATCGGGCTCGCCAATCGCCACGGCCGCCCCGTCATCACGGCCACGCAGATGCTCGAGTCGATGATCGAGAACCCGCGCCCCACGCGCGCCGAGGCGAACGACGTCGCCAACGCCGTGCTCGACGGCACCGACGCGGTGATGCTCTCCGCGGAGACGGCGGCCGGCGCCTGGCCGGTGCTCGCCGTCGAGGCGATGCACCGCATCATCACCGCCGCCGAGACCTTCCCCGTCTCGCGCGGCCTCGGACTCGACCGCCTGCAGCCCGGCACCGCGAACACCGAGGAGACGATCGCCTCGGCCACCGTCACCGCCGTGCGCATGATCGGCGCGCCGGTCGTCGTGGTGATCACCAAGAGCGGCTTCACGGCGCGCGTCGTCGCGGCGCGCCGCCCGGGCGTGCCCATCGTCGCCCTCACCGACAGCCAGCGCACGTACCGCCAGCTGGCCCTCGTCTGGGGCGTCGTGCCGGTGCTCGTGCCGCACTGCGACACCTACGAGCAGATGGCGACGATCGCCAAGTCGGAGGTCGCGCACCGCGGCCTCGCCGCGGCCGGCGCCCGCATCGTCGTCACGGCGGGCGTCCCCTTCGACACGCCGGGGGCGACGAACCTGCTCAAGATCGAGACGGTGTGAAGCTCACCTTCCTCGGCACCGGCACCAGCTTCGGCGTCCCGCAGATCGGCTGCGGCTGCGCCGTGTGTCATTCGAACGACCCGCGCGACAAGCGCACGCGCGTCGGCGCCGTCGTCGAGTCGAAGGGCACGAGCCTCCTCATCGACACGCCGCCCGAACTGCGCCTCCAGCTCGTCGCCAACGGCATCGCGCGCGTCGACGCCGTGCTCTTCACGCACGACCACGCCGACCACACCAACGGGCTCGACGACGTCCGCGCGATCTCGTCGCAGCGCGCCGGCAAGCTGCCGTTCTACGGACCCGCCGAGACGATGGCGAGCCTCACGCGGCGGTTCACGTACATCTTCGACGACGCCATCCAGCCGCTCCCCGGCGGACTGAAGCCCGAAGCGGCCGCCCACGTGCTCGAGCCGGGACGCGTCGCCCGCATCGGCGACCTCGACGTCCTCCCCGTCGAGGTACCGCACGGCACGTTCCGCGTGTTCGGCTACCGCATCGGTCCCGTCGCCTACGTCACCGACGCGAAGTCGGTGCCCGACGTCGCGCTCGCGCAACTCGCCGGCGTGAAAGTGCTCGTGCTCAACGCGCTCTTCCACACCGCGCACCCCTCGCACCTCAGCTTCGGCGAGGCGATCGCCGTCGCCCGGCACGTCGGCGCCGAGCGCACCTTCCTCACCCATCTCACCCACAACGACGCGCACGCGGAGCTGGAGGCGGAACTCCCCGCCGGCATCGCGCCCGCGTTCGACGGGCTCCAAGTCACGGTGGACGCATGACCCTGCATCTCGACTTCACGAACATGATGGCGCCGCACGTCCCCGCCGGCCCCGGCGACGACGAATGGCAGGCACTGAACGGCCGGTTCTCCCAGGTGCACGAGGCGATCGCCCGCGACGCCGCCGCCGGCCGCTACGGCTTCGCCGAGCTCGACGCGCAGGCGGGCGAACACGACCGCGTGCTCGCCTTCGCACGCGAGCGCGCCGGGCACTTCGACGACATCGTCGTGCTCGGTATCGGCGGGTCGGCGCTGGGCGCGATCTCCTTGCGCACGGCTCTCCTCGCCACCGATTGGAACGCGCGCGGCGCCGCGGCGCGCGGCGGCCGGCCCCGTCTGCACGTGCTCGACAACGTCGACCCGCGCACGATCGTCGCGCGGCTCGACGCGCTCGACCTCTCGCGCTCGCTCTTCCTCGTCATCTCGAAGTCGGGGGGCACCGCCGAGACGATGGCGCAGTACCTGATCGTGCGCGAACGGCTCGACGCCGCGAAGCTCGCGCCGTCGCGCCACCTCGTGTTCGTCACCGATCCGGCCAAGGGGCTGCTGCGCCCGCTCGCCGCGCGCGAGGGGATCCCGGCGTTCGCCGTGCCGGCGAACGTCGGCGGACGGTACAGCGTGTTCACCCCCGTCGGCACGCTCCCGGCGGCGCTCGTCGGCATCGACACCACCGCCCTCCTCGCCGGCGCGCGCGAGATCGTGCAGCGCGCCGCGTCGAGCAACCTCGCCGTGAACGCGGCGGGCGTGTTCGCGCTGCTCCAGTGGCGCGCCCACTCGCGCCACGGACAGGGGATCCACGTGATGATGCCGTACAGCGACGCGCTGCGCGACATCGCGCCCTGGTTCGCCCAGCTCTGGGCCGAGAGTCTCGGCAAGATCGACGCGACAGGGACGTCCGTGGGGCCGACCCCGGTCGCGGCGCTCGGCGCGACCGACCAGCACAGCCAGATCCAGTTGTACATGGAAGGCCCGGCCGACAAGACGGTCACCTTCCTCGCCGAGGGGGCGCGCGACGTGGACGCGAGGATCCCCGCGCCGCCGGCGGACCTCGCCGAGCTCGCGTATCTGGGGGGGCACTCGCTCGGTGCGCTGCTCGACGCCGAACGCGCCGCGACCGCGCAGGCGCTCGCCCGCGCGGGACGCCCCAACCAGACGATCACCCTCGACCGGGTGGACGCGCAGGGGGTCGGCTCGCTGCTGATGTTCCTCATGCACGCCACGATCTACGCCGGCGCGCTCTACCGGGTGAACCCCCTCGACCAGCCCGGCGTCGAGGCCGGCAAGGTGCTGGCGAAGGCCTCGTTGGCAGCCGGAGCGGCGGCACCGTCAGGCGGCCACTGGGTGGTCTGAACCCCCGTCGGCGCCGCTGAACGGTCACCCACCCTCGCGGTTGGGCGGGGTGGGGCGTGCGGAGCCGTTGATTCAGCCCTGCCACGCGGGCAAATTGAAAAGCTGGGCCAACATGCGCCCGCTCGGGCGCCGTCCGCCGGCGGACGTCCACGCACGTGACTCTCGCGACCGATCCATGACCGCTCTCTCCGCCCTGAACGCCCTGCTCGCGCCTGCCGCGACGATCACGCACGGCGACGTGCACCTTCACGACGCCGCGGCGCTGCAGGGGCCGCTGATGGACGCGCTCGTGCGCCAGGCGGTGTTCGGCGCCGACGCGGAGAAGGAGCTCGCGCGGTGGGCGATCTGGGAGCTCGGCCAGGCGGCCGGCGTGCGGTCGGCGTCGATCCACGACCTGTACATCGCCCGCGGCAAGGGACTGTGCGGCGGGTTCACCGTGCCGGCGATCAACGTGCGCGGACGCACCTACGACACCGCCCGCGCGATCTTCCGCACGGCGATCGCGATGGACGCCGGCGCCTTCCTGTTCGAGATCGCGCGTTCCGAGATCGCGTACACCGAGCAGCGCCCGGCCGAATACGTGGCCGTGGTCGTCGCCGCGGCGCTGCGCGAGGGGTACCGGGCGCCGGTGTTCATCCAGGGCGACCACTTCCAGGTGAACGCCAAGAAGTACGCCGCCGACCCGGTGACGGAGGTCGGGAACGTCAAGCATCTGGCGCTCGAGGCGGTGACGGCCGGCTTCTTCAACATCGACATCGACACGTCGACGCTCGTCGACCTGTCGCACGCGACGCTCGACGAGCAGCAGCGGCTCAACTACGAGGTCGGCGTCGACATCACGCGCTACGTGCGCTCGCTCGAGCCGGCCGGGGTGACGATCTCCCTCGGCGGCGAGATCGGCGAGGTCGGCACGTCGAACTCCACCGTGCCGGAGCTGAAGGCGTTCATGGACGGCTACGTGCGCACGCTGGCGCGCGAGGCGCCGGGGATGGTGGGACTCTCGAAGATCAGCGTGCAGAGCGGCACCTCGCACGGCGGCGTCGTGCTCGCCGACGGGTCGATCGCCGAGGTGAAGCTCGACATCAACACGCTCGACGCGCTCGGCAAGGTGGCGCGCGCGGAGTACGGGTTGGCGGGCGCGGTGCAGCATGGCGCGAGCACGCTCCCCGACGGCGCGTTCAACGCGTTCCCCAAGGCGGAGACGGCGGAGATCCATCTCGCGACCGGATTCCAGAACATGCTGTACGACCACCTCCCGCCGGCGCTCCGGGAGGAGATGTACGCGTGGCTGCGCGTGAACGCGGCCGAGGAGCGCAAGGCGACGGACTCCGACGAGCAGTTCTTCTACAAGAGCCGCAAGAAGGCGATCGGTCCGTTCAAGCGGCAGCTCTGGTCGCTGGGGCCGGCCGAGGCGGCGGCGTTGGACACCGCCTATGAGGAGAAGTTCCGCTTCCTGTTCACGCAGCTCGCGGTGGGTGGAACCGCCGCCGCGGTGGCGAAGTATGTGAAGGTGGCGCCGATGCATCGCATGGCGCCGACGGAGGGGGGCCCCGGCGTGGCGGCGGCTCCCGATGATCCGGACGCTGGCGAGTAAGCGGTACTGGACGGCGCCGCCACGACGATCGGCGCCGCAGCAATCCCCCGGAGGTCACACCATGTTCAAGAGATCGTTCGTGATGCTCGCCGTGCTCGCGGTGGTCGCCTGCGACCGCTCGAAGCCCGAGTTGGAGAAGACGCTCAAGCAGGTGCAGGCCATCTCGGCCGAGAAGGACTCGCTGCTCAAGGACGTGATGCAGACGAGCCAGTTCATCGCCGACGTGAACACCGAGCTCGCGCAGGTGCGCGACCGGAACGCGGGCAAGCCGGTGCAGGGGAAGGCCGGCGAGATGGAGAGCACGCTGACCCCCGCGCAGCAGCGCGACGCCATCAAGACGAAGATCAAGGAGCTGACCGACCGGCTCAACGACAGCGAGGCGCGCCTTTCGGCGAGCCGCAAGCGCGTGGCCGACATGACGGCGAACAACTCGTCGCTCACGGCGCAGCTGGCCGCGTACGACACGACGATCGCGTCGTTCAAGGCGATCATCGAGAACCAGAAGGCCGAGATCGCGCAGCTCAACGAGCAGCTCGCCGCCGCGAAGGCGGAGAACGTCGTCCTCAAGCAGGAGAAGGCGACGCTGGCCACGGAGAAGGAACAGCTGACGACGGTGAAGGACTCGCTCACCGTGGAGCGCAACACGGTGTACTACGTGTTCGGCACCAAGGAGGAGCTGCTCCAGAAGAAGATCATCGAGCAGAAGGGCGGACTCCTCGGCATCGGCAAGTCGCAGGTGCCGGCGCGCGACCTGAAGCCGTCGGACTTCACGGCGATCGACAAGACGAAGGTCTCCGAGATCGCGTTCCCGAAGGCCGACAAGACCTATCACCTCGTGTCGCTCCAGGACGTCTCGGGGCTCGAGGTGCAACCCGACAAGAACGGCCGCATCAAGGGCGGCCTCAAGATCACGAACGCCGAGAAGTTCTGGGCGGCGTCGAAGTTCCTGATCGTGATGGAGCAGTAGTCGTCCGTGGCGTCTGCCCAGACGCCAGGCATCGAGGCCCCGGCGCGCGCGTCCCGCGCGCCGGGGCCGCTTGCCGTCGTATGGGAGTACGTGTCGCGCATCTGGCACAAGTTCGGGCGCGATGACGTGCTCTTCCTCGCCGGCGGGGTGGCGTTCGACATGCTGCTCGCCGGCGTGCCGTTCTTCCTGCTCCTCGCCTCGGCGATCGGCTACGTGCTCAACAAGTCGCCGAACGCCTCCGACACGGCGGTCGCCGACTTCCTGCAGCAGCTCTTCCCGACGACGTTCAGCGGCGACGGCTCGCTGCTCGACCCCGTGCTCCACGACGTCGTGCGGACGCGCGGCAAGGCGGGGCTGTTCGGCGCCGTCGCCTTCGTCTGGTTCTCGACGCGCCTCTTCGCGTCGATGCGCGCCGTGCTGGCGCGCGTCTTCGACGAGCCGCAACGCCGCGGCATCCTGCTCGGCAAGCTGTTCGACGTCGGCGCGACGGTGGTCACCGCCGCGCTCGTCGTCGCCTGGATCGGCGTGAGCGCCTACATCGCGCTCGCCCGGTCGAGCGGCGTCGAGGTGCTGAGCGAGTGGGGGCTGCACAACGAGTATGTGATGCGCCCCGTGATCTACGTGGCGGGGCGCGTCGCCGCCTTCGTGCTGCTCGTCGCGGCCTTCTTCGCCGTCTACAAGACGCTCCCGGCCCGCGTCGTGCGGTGGCAGCAGGCGCTCATCGGCGCGCTCACGAGCGGCATCCTCTTCGAACTCGCGCGCAGCGCCTTCACGGCCATCGCCCGCCAGCTCAACCCGGGCTCGCTGTACACCGGCACGATGACGGCCATCATCGTCGTGGTCTTCTGGGTGTACTACGCCGCCCTCATGTTCATCATCGGCGCCCTCGTGTCGCAGGTGCACGAGCACCGCGTGCAGGAACGCCTCTCCCGCGCCACCCAATGACCGAGCCGATCGACCTCCGCAGCGACACCGTCACCAAGCCGGTCCCCGGCATGCGCCGCGCCATGGCCGACGCCGAGGTGGGGGACGACGTGCTCGACGGCGACCCGACGACGCGCCGGCTCGAGGAGCGCGTCGCGGCGATGCTCGGCACCGAGCGCGCGCTCTTCTTCCCCACCGGGACCATGGCCAACCAGGCCGGCCTGTGGGCGCTCTCGCAGCCGGGCACCGAGGTCCTCGCGCACGAGGACTCGCACATCGTGAACTGGGAGATGGCCGGCGCCGCGGCGCTGGCCGGCGTGCAGCCGCGTCTCATCCGCGGCGCGCCGCGCATCACGCTCGAGACTCTCGCCGCGGCCCAACGCGCCCCGAGCCGCGACGCGCCGCGCACCTCGCTGCTCTGCCTCGAGAACACGCACAACGGCGCCGGCGGCATGGTCACCCCCGTCGACGAGCTCGCCGCGATCGCCGCGCAGGGGCGCGCGCTCGGCCTCGCCGTACTCCTCGACGGCGCGCGCCTCTGGAACGCGAACGTCGCCACGGGCACGCCGCTTCCCGCGTTCGCCGCCCTCGCCGACGCCACGATGGTGTCGTTCTCGAAGGGGCTCGGCGCCCCCGTCGGCGCGGCGCTCGCCGGCTCCGCCGACGTGATCGAGCGGGCCTGGGAGGCGCGCAAACGGTTCGGCGGCGGCATGCGGCAGTCGGGGGTCCTCGCCGCCGCCGCACTCTACGGACTCGACCACCATTACGACCGCCTCGGCGACGACCACGCGAACGCCGCGCGCTTCGCCGCCATCGTCGGCGAAGCGGCACACGCGCGCGTCGTGCGCCCCGACACGAACATCGTGATGATCGACCTCGCCGGCGGGCGCGACAGCGCCGACGTCGCGCGGGCCGCCGCGGCGCGCGGCGTGAAGGTCTCCATCTGGCTCCCCACGCGCGTGCGCGCCGTGATGCACCTCGACGTCACGCCGGCCCAGGTCGAGCGCGCGGCGATGGTCCTGCGCGACGTCCTCTCCTGATCCCTTTACCTTCCCCGCCGATGGACCACTCCCCTGCGTTCCTGAAGATCGTCGACGACGCCAAGCGCCGTGTGCGCGAGGTCACCGTGGACCAGACGCGCGAGCGCATGCGCACCAATCCCGACGCGGTGCTCGTCGACACGCGCGAGGACCGCGAGTGGGACGCAGGGCACATCCGCGGCGCCGTGCACCTCGGCAAGGGCGTGATCGAACGAGACATCGAGAAGAAGATCCCCGAGAAGGACACGGAGATCATCCTCTACTGCGGCGGCGGGTTCCGTTCGGCGCTGGCCGGCGACACGCTGCAGCAGATGGGCTACACGAACGTCTTCTCGATGGCGGGCGGCTGGCGCGCCTGGAACGCCGAGGGCGGCCCGGTCACCAAGCCGTGAGCGCCGAGGCCCGCGTCCGCGCGAGCTTCGCGAAGCAGGCGTTCATGCGGTTGCTCGGCGCCGAGCTCACGCATGTGGCGGGCGGCGAGGTCGACCTGACGCTCCCCTTCCGCGCCGACCTCGTGCAGCAGCACGGGTTCCTGCACGCCGGCGTCTCGGCGGCGATCGCCGACAGCGCCTGCGGATACGCCGCGCTCTCGCTGATGCCCGACGACGCGGCCGTGCTGAGCGTGGAGTTCAAGGTGAACCTGCTCGCGCCCGCCGAGGGCGTGCGGTTCGTGGCGCGCGGCCGCGTGCTGCGCCGCGGCCGCACGGTCACCGTGTGCCGCGGCACCGTGCACGCCGTCGCCGCCGACGGCGCGGAGACGCACGTGCTCGAGCTGCAGGGGACGATGATGACGGTGCAGGGGCGCGGGCTCGCCGACTGAGCCGCCCGCCGCGCCATCGCATGGCGCGCCCGCCCCGTTGGCCGTGACGCCGCTCGCGCGCTATCTTCGGCGCTGTCCCCTCGACCGGAGTCTGCGATGCCCGTCTCACGTCGTGCGTTCCTCGCGTCCCTCGGTGCCGGCGGCGCCGGCGTCATCGCCCTTCCCCTCGTGCAGGGACGCGGGCGCGAAGCGCTCTACGCGTTCCAGTCGAGCACCGGACGGCGCGCCGACCGCATGGCCGCGTCGGCGCCAGGCGTCATCCGCATCGACAGCAACGAGAACCCGAACGGGCCGGGCGCGCGCGTGTTCGAGGCGATGCGCGGGGCGTTCGCCGAGGCGAACCGCTACCCGTTCAAGGGGGAGGAGGCGCTGCGCGAGGCGATCGCGAAGACCCACGGCATCAAGAGCGAGAACGTGCTGCTGAGCTGCGGCAGCGGCGAGCTGCTGCGCATCACCGTGCAGGCGCTCACCTCGAAGGACCGGGCGCTCGTCGTCGCGTCGCCGACGTTCGAGTCGTCGCAGAACTACGCGAAGTTCCTCGGCACGCCGGTGCGTGCCGTGCCGGTCGACGCGAAGCTCCGGCTCGACCTCCAGCCGATGGCCGACGCGGCGAAGGGAGCGGGGCTCGTCTACTTCTGCAACCCGAACAACCCCACGGCGACGGTGCACGGCAAGGCGGCGGTAGCCCAGTTCATCGAGCAGGTGAGCCGCACGTCGCCCGAGACGACGGTCCTCGTCGACGAAGCGTATCACGAATACGTCGACGATCCGACGTACGCCACGGCGATCCCGCTCGCGATGCAGAACCCGCACGTCATCGTCACGCGCACGATGTCGAAGGTGTTCGGCATGGCCGGCATGCGCTGCGGCTACGCCGTCGGGCGTCCGGAGGCGCTCGCGAAGCTGAGCCCGTGGATCCTCGATTCCGGGGTGAACCAGCTCGTGCTGGCGGGCGCCACCGTCGCCGTCGCCGACAAGGCGCACATCGCCGACGAGCAGAAGAAGAACCGCGAGGCCAAGGCGTTCACGCGCAAGTTCTTCGAAGGCGCCGGCTACGCCGTCGGCGTGTCGGAGGCGAACTTCCTGATGATCGACATCCGCAAGGACGTGAAGGCGTTCAAGGCCGATGCGCTCCGGAAGGGGGTCGCCGTGGGGCGCCAGTTCCCGCCGCTCAACACGCAGTTGCGCCTCTCCGTCGGCACGATGGCGGAGATGCAGCGCGCCGTCGAGATCCTGAAGCCGATCCTCGCGTAGCGCGCCGCGCCCGGCGGGCCGGGACGAGACGGGGGGCCGCTCCACTTGGCGCGGCCCCCCGCTTATATTTCTGGTGTCCCAGGTCCCGGTGGGCGCCCGCGCGCCAACTCCGCCAGGTCCGAAAGGAAGCAACGGTACGCGATGTCGTACGTCGCACCGTCAGGCCTGGGACACTGGCGCGGGGGGTCGTCCGGCGGAGCCGGATGCCCCCCCGCGCTTATTTCGCCGCGGCGGGATCCGTACCCCTCGCTGCCCGCGAGGCCGCGCGCTTCGTGGCGGGCGACGGGGTCTCCGGCGGCTCGCTCCACGCGCCGGCCTCGGTGAACAGCCGCACGACGGCGTCCTGGTCGCACCGCCCGACGATGTCGCGGACCGTCTCGAGCTCGACGATGCAGGCGTCGAGCGCCCGCGCGATCGCCTCGTGGTTCGTCGCGACGATCGCCCGCCACATCGCCGGCGACGACTCCGCGAGCCGCGTCATCGACCGTCCGCCCGGCCCCAGCGCCGTGGCGTCGTGCCCCGCGTGTTCGATGGTGCGCGCGATCGCCGCCGCGACGAGGTGCGGCATGTGACTCGTGAACGCGACCTCGCCGTCGTGCCGCTCCGGCGTCGTCCACCGCACGTCGGCGCCCACGGCGTGCCACATCTCGAGCGCCTTCGTCTTCGCCGCCGGCTCCGACTGGGGGGACGGGCACAGATACACCCGCGCGCCGCTGAACAGCCCCATGCGCGACACGCCGAAGCCGGCCCGGTGGTCGCCGACCATCGGGTGCGATCCGACGAATCGCGTGCGCACGCCCACGCGCGACGCCTCCGCGCCGATGCGGAGCTTGGTGCTGCCGACGTCGGTCACGAGCTCGGCAGCGTCGAGGAAGTGCGACGCCCGCTCGAGCAGGGCGGGGGCGACGTCCACCGGCACGGCCAGCACCACGATCGTGGCGGTGCGCAGCGCCTCGAAGTCCTCCCCGATCGCGGCCCGGATCGCGCGCGCCTTCCGGGCCTCGACGATCGCCGCGGGGTCGGTGTCGTAGCCGAGCACGCGAGCCCCGCGCTGGGAGAGGTCGCGCGCCAGCGAGCCGCCGATGAGGCCGAGTCCGAGAATGGCGACCGTGTCGTTCTCCAGCATCAAACCTCCTCCTGTGCGCGACGGCAGAGCTCCACCAGCTGCCAGAATATCGCACGCAGGGGCTCCTCCGGCAGTGCCGCGTCGCGCGCCGCGGCGGCGGCGCGGCGGATGACCGCGGCTTCGCGGGGTGCGTCGAGCGTCGGCACGCCCGCGGCGCGCTTGTGCGCGCCGATCGCGCGCGCCGTCTCGACACGCAGGGCGACGAGCCGCACGATCTCGCCGTCGAGCACCTCGAGGTCGGCGCGCAGCTTCGCCAGCACCGGGTCGGCCTGCCGTGCGGCCGTCACGCGACGCGCGCCCGCGGCTCGCGCGGCGCCTCGTCGTCGAGCGTGCGCCCCGCGGCCGCCGCGAACGGCGCGAGGGCGCGCATCAGGTCGTCGAACACCGCCGGCGTGAGACTCTGGTCGCCATCGGAACGCGCTTCGCTCGGCCGCGGGTGCACCTCGACGATCAGCCCGTCCGCGCCCGCCGCGACCGCGGCGAACGCCAGTGGCGCCACGAGGTCGGCGCGCCCAGCCGCGTGGCTCGGGTCGACGATCACCGGGAGGTGCGTCTCGAGCTTCAGCACCGCCACCGCGCCCACGTCGAGCGTGTTGCGCGTCGCCGTCTCGAACGTGCGGATGCCGCGTTCGCAGAGGATGACGTCGCGGTTCCCCTGCGCCATCACGTGCTCCGCCGCGAGCAGCAGCTCGCTCACCGTCGCCGAGAGTCCGCGCTTGAGGAGCACGGGGCGCCGGACGCGGCCCACCTCGGCGAGCAGTGCGTAGTTCTGCATGTTGCGCGCGCCGATCTGCAGCACGTCGGCGTGCGCCGCGACGAGCTCCACCTGCCGCGGGTCCATCACCTCGGTCACGACCGGGAGCCCCGTGGCGGCGCGTGCCTCGGCGAGCAGTTCGAGCGCCTCCACGCCGAGTCCCTGGAACACCCACGGCGAGGTGCGTGGCTTGAAGGCGCCGCCGCGGAGCATCCGGGCGCCGCTCGCGCGCACCGCCGTCGCGGTCTCGAGCAGCATCGCACGCCCCTCCACCGAGCAGGGCCCGGCGGCGACCACGAGCTGCGGCCCGCCGATCAGCGTGCCGCGCCGGTCGCCGAGCGGGATGACGGTGCGCCCGGCGACGAACTCGCGCGACGCCAGCCGGTACGGTTTGCGGACGGGGATCACCTCTTCGACGCCGGGGAGCGCCCGCACCGCGTGCGGGTCGATCGCGCGCGCGTCGCCGACGCAGCCGATGACGGTGCGGTCGGTGCCGTGCGAGACGTGCGTGCGCAGTCCATGGCGCTCCACGAACTCGCGGATGCCGTCGAGCTCGGGGCCGGGCAGGGCGGTGCGGGCGATGATGATCACGACTGGGTCCTCGGAACGAAGCAGCGGGGGGAACGAGAAAAGCCCGTGGAATCATCCACGGGCTTCGGCGATTGCGGAGAGTGTCGGTGCGCCGCTAGGCGTGCGCGCGAACGTCTACCGCCGCGACCCGTGGTTGGGGGCGGAAGTAATACGTGGCGTAGTAATACGCGCGGCGCGTCGGCATGCGGTCAGGTTAGCGGGCTGCGGCGCGCGCCGTCAAGGGGGCGCGACCCTGACCGCAAGGCCGGGCGTGCGCTAAATTCGAGGCAATGTCGCTCGCCCTCGCACGGAAGTACCGCCCCAAGCGCTTCGCCGACGTCGCCGTGCAGTCGCACGTGGCGACCACGCTGCGCAACGCGATCGCGAGCGACCGCATCGCGCACGCCTATCTGTTCTGCGGGCCGCGCGGCACCGGCAAGACGACCCTCGCCCGCGTCCTCGCGATGGCCCTGAACTGCGAGAACCGGCGCGACGACCGCGAGCCCTGCGGCGAGTGCGCATCGTGCACGCGCATCTGGAGCGGCTCGGCGAGCCTCGACGTGGTGGAGATCGACGCCGCCTCGAACCGCGGCGTCGACGACGCCCGCGACCTGCGCGAGCGCGCCATGTACGCGCCGAGCGGCCCCGACCACCACAAGGTCTACATCATCGACGAAGCGCACATGCTCACGCGCGAGGCGTGGAACGCGCTCCTGAAGATCCTCGAGGAGCCGCCGCCGCGCGTCGTGTTCGTGTTCGCCACCACCGAGCCGCAGAAGATCGCACAGAGCGCTTCCCCCGTGCTCTCGCGCGTGCAGCGGTTCGACCTCAAGCGCATCGGCCCGGCCGACGTGCGCGAACGCCTCGCTGCCGTGCTGAAGGCCGAGGGGATCGAGGCCGACCACGACGCGCTCGGCATGCTGGCGCGCGCCGCCGACGGCTCGATGCGCGACGCGCTCTCGCTCACCGACCAGGTGCTCTCGCTCGGCGATGGCGCGGTCACGACCCAGCGGGTGCGCGACGCGCTCGGCCTCGTGCACGAGGACGAGTACGTCGCCCTGCTCGACATCGTCGGCGAGCGACGCGCCGGGGACGTGTTCACGGCCGTGGCCCGCCTCGCCGACTTCGGCGTCGATTTCGGCTTGCTCCTCGCCGGCTTCGGCGACGTGCTGCGCGCCCAGCTCGCGATCGTCCTTGGTGGCGGCGTGCCCGAACTCTCGGAGCATCTGCGCCGCGAACTCGAGGCGCGCAAGGACAAGTTCACGAGCGGCGACCTGCTGCGGATGCTCACGCTCATCGTCGAGATCGAGCCGCACTTCCGCCGCAGCGGCCAGCCGCAGATGCTGCTCGAGACGCTGCTCGTTCGGTTCGCCCTGCTCGACCGCACCCTCGACCTCGAGGAGATGCTCCGCGGGCTCGGCGGTGCGGCGCCTGCGCTGCCCGCAGGCGGGGGCGGCACGCGACGGGCCGCGGCCGAAGGGGCGCGGCCCGGGATGCTCTCCGACAGCGGGCCTCAGATGCCACCGGTGCGCGCGGCGGGCGCAGCGCCGGGGGCGGGGCTGCCGCGGCCCGTCGATGCGGGGCGCTCGCAGGTGATTGCGGATACGGCAGGGGCGCGTGCGAACAGCGCGTCGTCGGTTCCAGGCGAAGTTCATTCTCGATCGGATCAACCAGCGGAGATCCCGCCGCCACGAGTGCGTGAAGGGGCAAGCGGTTCCAGAATCCACGGATCGGCGCGATCGGCGGCTCCCATCGCCGACGCCGCGCCCGCGGCGCGCAAACAGCAGCCCCTCGACATCAACCGGCTCTCGGAGCACTGGGACGACGTCGTCGAGGCGGTGCGGGCCGCGGGCCGTGGCGTCGTGGCGAGCGCCCTCGCCGAAGGCGCCCCGCTGGCCGTGACCGCCGCCGGCGTCATCACGATCGGCGTGAGCTCCGAAGCCCTCGGCTCCGCCATCGAGAGCAGCCACGACGTCATCCTCAAGGCCGTGCGTTCGATCTTCGACGGGGCGACGCGCATCGGCGTGAAGCTGACCGGCGAGGCGCGCTCCTCGCGCCTCACCGCCGAGGACGTCATCGCGAACCGCGTGGCGATGCTCCGCAAGCGGGATCCCGTGCTCGACGCGGCGGTGGATCTCCTCGACCTCAGGCTGCTCGACTGAGCGCTGTTGCCACCGCCTGCGCGAGTGGCGTAACTTACTTCACCACTTCGACTTGGCGGTTGGCTGGGATGGTGGACTTCCTCAAGATGGCGCAGCAGGTGCAGGAGATGCAGGCCCGCATCCAACAGATGCAGGACGCGCTCGAGCACGTCACCGTGGTCGGCGCCGCCGGCGGCGGGATGGTGAAGGTCGAGGCCGACGGCAAGGGGCAGGTGAAGCGCGTGTCGATCGACCCGAGCGTCGCGAACCCGGCCGACGTGGAGATGCTCGAGGATCTCGTGGCGGCGGCGGTCAGCGATGCCCAGAAGAAGGCGTCCGAGGCGGCGCAGCAGGAGATGGGGAAGGTGACCGGCGGGCTCGACCTGCCGCTACCGTTCAAGCTGCCGTTCTAGCGTGTCGGCCATCGACGACCTCGTAACGGAGTTGTCGCGCCTGCCGACGATCGGGCGGAAGTCGGCGTTGCGGCTCACGTATCACCTGCTCAAGCAGCCGGCGGAGCAGAGCAAGCGGTTGGCCGAGGTGTTGGCGACGCTGGTGGAGCGTGTGCATCCCTGCGAGCGGTGCTACAATCTGACCGAAGGGACGGTGTGCGGTGTCTGCGCCGACCCGCGACGGGACCCGGCACTGATCTGCGTCGTGGAGGAGGCGAGCGACATCGCGGCCATCGAGCGCACCGGGGAGTTCCGCGGCACTTACCATGTGCTCGGGGGGCGCCTGTCGCCCCTCGACGGGGTGGGACCGGAGCAGCTGACGGTGGAGGCGCTGGTGCGGCGGGTGGCGGCCGGGGGGGTCCGGGAGGTGATCGTCGCGACCAACCCCAAGCTCGAAGGTGACGCGACGGCGCTGTATGTTCAGGAGCAGCTCGCGCCGGCCCGGGTGACGGTCAGCCGGATCGCGCGCGGGGTGCCGGTGGGCGGCGACCTGGAATACGCCGACGGTGTGACGATCGCGCAGGCGTTCGCGGCGCGGCGAGCGATGACGTGAGACCCTTCAAACGGATGCGCACTGCATGAGCGTCGGCTCCGCGAGCTGGTCCTTCACCGAAGACGACTTCGGAGCGATCACGCAGACGCTCCAGAAGTTCCTCCACGACAGCAACGCGCGGTGCGCGCTGCTCGTCGACCGCACGGGGCAGCTCGTCGCCACCGTGGGCGAGCAGCCGGACTTCGACCCGACGGCGTTCGCCACGCTGACGGCGGCGGACTTCAGCGCCAACGACCAGCTGGCGAAGCTCATCGGCGAGCAGGACTTCAACTCGCTGTTCCATCAGGGCGAGAAGGAATCGATGTACCTCGCGGACGTCGCGCGCCGGGTGATCCTCGTCGCGCTGTTCGACAACCGCACGACCCTCGGGCTCGTGCGCCTCAAGCTGAAGGAAACGGTGCACGAACTCACCAGACTCTTCGAGCAGGTGTTCTCGCGTGGCGCGGCGGGGCAGCCGCAGGCTCCCGGCCTCCTGGCCGGCGCCGAAGATGAGATCGACAAGCTGTTCGGATAAGGAGACACAGCCATGTCGATGATCAACTACGCCTCGCGCGAGATCAACTGCAAGATCGTGTATTACGGCCCCGGCCTCGGCGGCAAGACGACGAACCTCGAGGTCGTGTACGGCAAGGTGAAGCCCGACACGCGGGGCAAGCTCATCTCGCTCGCCACGGAGACGGAACGCACCCTGTTCTTCGACTTCCTCCCCGTGGACCTCGGCACGATCCGCGGCTTCAAGACGCGGTTCCACCTCTACACGGTGCCGGGGCAGGTGTACTACAACGCCTCGCGCAAGCTCATCCTCAAGGGGGTCGACGGCATCGTGTTCGTCGCCGACTCGCAGGTGGAGCGCATGGAGGCGAACCAGGAGGCCATGCAGAACCTGTACGACAACATGGCCGAGTACGGGTACGACCTCACGAAGATGCCGTTCGTGCTGCAGTACAACAAACGCGACCTGCCGAACGCGGCGCCGCTCGCCGACCTGCAGGCGGCGCTCAACCCAGGGTGGGAGCTCGCCGACGCGGCGCGCCAGCGCGTCACCCCCGACCCGTACCACGCCGGCGAGAACCTGATCGAACAGCTGCCCACGGGCGAGTGGATCGAACGCGCCACCTACTTCGAGGCGGTGGCGGTGACGGGCGACGGCGTCTTCGACACGCTCCGGGCGGTCAGCAAGCTCGTGCTCAAGACGCTGGCGTAACGCCGGCCTCCGCCGTGAACCTCCCCAACTGGCTCACCGTAGGGCGCATCCTCTTCACCCCGCTGCTCGTCTGGCTGCCGTTGCAGGCCGACCCGGGGTACCGGCTCGCCGCGTTCGTGCTCTTCCTGCTCGTCGCCGTCACCGATTACTACGACGGCGTGCTCGCGCGCACGATGGGGATGGTCACCGACCTGGGGAAGATGCTCGACCCGCTGGCCGACAAGCTTCTCCTGCTCGGCACCTTCGTTCCGATGTTCTACCTGCAGGCGCCGGAGTCCGACCCACTGCTGCGCTGGCTCACCCAGTACGTGCCGCCGCGCGACGTGATGGCGCACTATCCGTTCGTGCTCGCCCTGCCCAACACCACGTGGACGCTGCCGTTTCCCTGGTGGGTCGCCTTCATCGTGCTCGGGCGCGAGCTCGCCATGACGGTCATGCGGCAGATGGCGGCGCGCCGCGGCGTGGTGATCGCCGCCATCGGTTCGGCGAAACTCAAGACGATCTTCCAGCTCATCTGGATCGGCGCCGCGTTCTTCTGGTTCTTCGTCGCCACCGCCGACGCGGCCGACACGCGCGACCGCTTCGGCTGGGACTTCTTCTCCGTGTTCACGGGCGCCGTCGGCGCCATCTCGATGATCGCCAGCGTCGCGCTCACCATCTACTCGATGGCGGTGTACGTGCTGCGGTTCGGGCATGTGTTCACCGCGAAGGCGAGTCCTGGACGGTGAACCGTCCACGGTTCGCCGTCAACGGGCCACGACACACCCGCAGCGGTCGCGTTCGATGCAGATAGAAGTCGTGACGATCGGTGATGAACTGCTCCTCGGCTTCACCGTCGACACCAACGCCGCGCACCTCGCGCGCGCGCCCGCCGCGCGGGGCGTCGCCATCGTCCGCCGCTCCACGTGCGGCGACGACGCGTCGGAGATCGCCGCCGCCGTGCGCGAGGCGCTCGACCGCACCGGCGCGGTGATCACCACCGGCGGGCTCGGGCCGACCGCCGACGACATGACCAAGGAGGCCATCGCCGCGCTGTTCGGACGCGGGATGCGCCTCGACGAGGCGATCGTCGAGAGCCTGCGCGCGCGCTGGCTGAAGCGCGGCTGGGGAGGCGAACTCCCCAAGTCGAACCTCCAGCAGGCGATGATCCCCGAAGGGTGCGAGATCCTCGTCAACAACCACGGCTCGGCGCCGGGTATCTGGCTCGAGGACGCGCGCGGCCGCTGGGTGGCGATGCTCCCCGGCGTGCCACGCGAGATGCGCGGCATGCTCGCCGACGCGCTGATGCCGCGCATCGAAGCGCGCCTCGCCGCAGCCACCTCCGCGCCGACCGTCATCCGCTCCCGCACGCTGCGCACCACCGGCATCGCCGAGTCGGCGCTCGCCGACAAGCTCGGCGAACTCGCCAAGGCGCCGTTCGGCCTGTCGCTCGCGTACCTCCCGCAGACGTCCGGCGTGGACTTGCGCCTCACGTCGCGCGGACGCACCGCCGCCGAGGCCGACGCGCTGCTCGCGCGGGGCGCGACCGCGCTGCGCGAACGGATCGGGCCCGTCGTCTACGGCGAAGGCGTCGACGACCTCGCCGCCGTGGTGCTGCAGACGATGCGCGAACGCCATCTCACGCTCGCCCTCGCCGAGAGCTGCACCGGCGGGCTGCTCGGCGCGCGGCTCACCGCCATCCCCGGGTCGAGCGACGTGCTGCTCGGCGGCGTGGTGGCCTACGCGAACGCCGTCAAGCAGTCACAGCTCGGCGTGCGCGAGGCGACGCTCTCGGCGCACGGCGCGGTGAGCGAGGAGACGGCGCGCGAGATGGCGCTCGGCGCGCGGGAGCGGCTGGGCGCGAGCGTGGCGATCGCCGTCACCGGCGTGGCCGGCCCCGGCGGCGGCACGCCGGAGAAGCCGGTGGGTCATGTCTGCTTCGCCGTCGCCATCGGCGACGACGCGCAGACCTTCACGGCGAACCTCATCGGCGACCGCGCCGAGATCCGCGAGCGCGCCGCCCAGACGGCGCTCAACGCCCTCCGCCGCGCGCTCGCTACTTGAGCCGCTGCACGGCGAGCGGCCGCGAGAACGCGCCGGTCGGGTTGTGCTGGTTGAACGCCAGCACCTTGTGCCAGTACTCGGTGGCCTGCGCCTTGTCGCCGAGGTGCTCGTACGACTGCGCGATGAGGCTCAGGATGAACGGGTCGCGCTGGTCGGCCTTCTGGAACGCCTCGAGCGCCCCCTTGTAGTCCTTGCCGTAGAACGCCACGTAGCCGGTGAGGTAGGGGAGGAAGCGCGCCTGGTCGGGGATGCGGCCGTGGTCGATCACTCCCTTGGCGGCGGCGACCTTCGCCTGCGCCTCGGCCGGCTTGCCGCGCCGCGCCGCGATGCGCGCCTCGGCGTGCAGCCACCGGAACTCCCACAGGTCCTTGGCCGAATCGGTGAGCGCCGTCTGCCGCAGCGCCGTCGTGTGCCCCTTCGCGTACCAGCGCGCCGCGCCGTCGAGGTCGTCGGACTCGATGAGGATGCGCGCCAGTTCGTTCGCGACCTCGGCCGCGCCGTTGAAGTCGTTGGTCGCGAGCCGGTTGTCGTAGGCCTGCGACGCGTACTTCTCCGCTTCGCGCCCCTTCCTCTCGAACGCGTACGACATCGCCATCGAGCGGAGGGCGCCGTCCTTCTGCTGCGCCGAGGCGAGTTCGATCGCCCGGGCGAGGTGCTTGCGCGCCTCCTCGTACTGCCCCTTGAGATCGAGCGTCACGCCCATGCCGGCGTGGATCTCGTACAGGTTCGGCGAGAGGTTCTCCGCCTTCTCGTAGAGGGCCAGGGCGTCGTCGAACTTCCCTTGGTTGTTGAGCTGGCGCGCCTGGCGCACGAAGTCGAGTGCGGGGTCGCCCTGCGCGGCGGCGTTCCCCTGGGCGAGGCCCAGCGACGTGACGAACGCCAACCCGGTGAGGAGGCGCGAGGAGAGTCTCATGAACGGCGGCATCGGGGGCGTCCAGGTGGCGGGGGTCGGACTGCGCGAACCCACACAATCTCGTGTCGAGCGGCCGAAATTGCAGGGGGCGCCCTCCGCCGAAACAGCCGCCTTCCCCGACCGTAGTGCCCTCAGGGACGCTCCGGGCTGACAACTCGGCAGACGGCGCGCGGCACGCCGGTTGCCCTATAGTTGCCCGGAGTCACTCCGAACGACGAACTTTAGAGACGATGACCGACCAGACCGATCCGACCACGCCCGATCCGCGCCCCGACGGCGCCGACCTCGATCACGCCATCCCCGTGGCCGAAGGCGCCGCCGACGCGGCGGCAATCCTCGGCGCGCTCGATAGCCAGCTCGCCGAGCAGAAGGACAAGTATCTCCGCCTCGCCGCCGAGTACGACAACTTCCGCAAGCGCACGGTGCGCGAACGGCAAGGCGCCGAGTTGAAGGGGATGGAGCTGTTGATCCGCGGCATCCTCGATCCGCTCGACGACCTCGGCCGCTTCGCGCACGTCGACCCGTCGCAGGTGGAGTGCGCCGCGGTGGTGCAGGGTGCCGAGATGGTGGAGAAGAAGCTGCTGAAGTCGCTCGCCGGGCACGGCCTCGAGTTGGTGAATCCGGCCGGCGAGCCGTTCGATCCCGCGGTGCACGAGGCGATCAGCACGATGCCCGCGGCGAGCGCCGACGAGGACCACCTCGTCGCGCAGGTGTATCAGGTGGGCTATGTGTTCAACGGGATGCTGCTGCGTCCCGCGCGGGTCGTCGTCAAGCAGTGGTCGGCGCCGGCGGGCGACGGCGCGTCGGCTTGAGCGGGCGCTGACGCCGATGGCCCAGAAAGACTACTACAGCGTGCTCGGCGTCCCGTCCTCGGCTACCGCGGACGAGATCAAGAAGCAGTATCGCCGGCTCGCCAAGGAGCACCACCCGGACTCCAACAAGGGGGCGACGAAGTCCGCCGACCGCTTCAAGGAGATCTCCGAGGCATATCAGGTGCTCGGCGACGAGAAGAAGCGCAAGCAGTACGACGAGATGCGCCGGCTCGGCGCGTTCGAGGGGTTCGCGCCACGCGGCGGCCGCGGCGCGCCGCGCGGTGGCGGCGCGCCGCCGGGCGGGCCGGGCGCGAGCTACAAGTTCGACGAGTTCGACATCGGCGGGCTCGGTGGCGGACTCGGCGACCTCTTCAGTTCGATGTTCGGCGCCGGCGCGCGCCAACAACGTCCCAGCGGGCCGGAGCAGGGACAGAGCGTCGAGACGACGCTCGAGGTGCCGTTCAAGGTCGCCGCGCTCGGCGGCAAGGTGCCGATCGAACTCGACGTCACCGAGGAGTGCGGCACCTGCCGCGGCAGCGGCGCGGCGAAGGGGGCGAAGATCACCGTGTGCCAGGAATGCGGCGGGCGCGGCTCGATCTCGTTCGGACAGGGTGGCTTCGCCGTCAATCGTCCGTGCCCGGCGTGCCTCGGCAAGGGGAGCGTGCCGAGCGAGAAGTGCGGCACCTGCGGCGGCGCGGGCGAACAGCGCTCACACAAGAAGCTGCTCATCAACGTACCGATCGGCGTCGACACCGGGTCGAAGATCCGGCTGAAGGGGCAGGGTGGCCGCGGCCATCGCGGCGGCGCGAATGGCGACGTGATGGTCACCTTCCAGGTGAAGGACGACCCGATGTGGTCGCGCGAAGGACTCGACCTCATCGCCAAGGCGCCGGTGAACGTCGCGCAGGCGGCGCTCGGCTCGAAGGTGAGCGTCGAGACGCTCGACGAGAAGCGCGTGTCGATCAAGATCCCCGGCGGCACGCCCACCGGGAAGCGATTCCGCGTGCGCGGGCACGGCATCAAGAAGGAAGGGAAGCACGGCGACTTGATCGTCGAGATCGAGGTGATGGTACCGGCCAAGCTCTCCGCCGACGCCGAGCGACTGATGAAGGAATTCGCGAAGGCAGCGGGACTCGAGTACTGAGCCCCGCCGCCTCGGAGCGCCGCCGCTGGCGGCGCGTGGTGTGACGGCTCTTACTTCGCCGCCGCCACGATCTTCCCGATCACCTCATCGAGCTGCTTGGTGGTGCCGATCCACCGGATGACGGCGACGATGTCGTGGTCCCAGTCGATGTAGATGATGTTCTGGCCGTTGCCGCGGAAGGTGACGCTGCTCTCGGGCGCCGATGGCAGCGGCTTGCGATCGGTGTTGAGGAACCAGTTGGCGAATCCGTAGTCCTTGTTCGCCGGGCCCGGAGTGCGCGCCATGGCGATCCATTTGGGCGACACGATCTCCCGGCCGTTCCACGTGCCGTTGCGCAGGAACAGGTAGCCGAACCGCGCCATGTCGTAGGCGTCGATGAACATGCCGCCGCCCCAGTGGCCGCCCCCCGTCATCGACTGCATCTTCTGGCCGTCGATCTCGACCCACGAGTTGTCGTAGCCGAACCAGCGCCACGTCGACGACGCGCCGATCGGGTTCATGATCTCGTCGCGGAGCACGTCGGGGAGCGGCCGCCGCCACACTTCGAGCGCGGCGAGCGCCATCACGTTCACGCGCGTGTCGTTGTACTTGTAGTGCGTGCCGGGCTCATGCAACTCGCGGTTCGGCCAGTCCGACGGCTTCGCGCCCTCGGGCCGATCGGCCCAGTCGGGCTTGCCCCAGAGCGTCCCCTGCCAGTCGCTCGTCTGCCGCAGCAGGTCGTCCCACTTGATCTTCTGGTTGTGCGGCGCGTCGAACAGGTCCACGCCCGGCGGCATGTAGTCGCGCGCGTAGTCCATGACGTCGTGGATGAGTCCGCGCTGCCAGGCGAGCCCGATCGTGGTCGTGAGGAACGTCTTGGTCACGCTGAACGTCATGTCCACGCGCTTCGGATCGCCCCACTCGGCGACGATGTAGCCGTGGCGGGTGATGAGGCCGTTCGCCGCGCCGCGTGCCTTCACCGGCCCGATCGGCGTGTCGTAGGGCTCGCGGGCGCCGAACGTCGTCGCCAGGTCGATCGTCAGGTCCTTCGTCGACGAACTCTCATACGCGATGGCGAGCTTGACCGCGTCGTCCACCGTCGCCGCGTCCATGCCGGCCTCCGCCGGCGTCTTGTGCTGCCAGTCGAAGCGCTCGGGAAAGTACGGGCGCTCGGCGGCTGCGGGCGCGGGACGCCGGGCGGCGGCCGGACGCTGGGCGCCGGCCGGCCGCGATGAAGAGACCGCCAGCAGAGACAGAACGCCCGCCGTAGAGGCGAACGCGCGAATGCCCGACACCATCGCACCCTCCCGGGGTTGGGAAACCAATCAGGACCGCGCCGCGTGCTGCGGCTCGATACTCCGCGCCGCCTCGATGAACCCGCCGCCCAGCACACGCTCGCCGTCGTAGAGCACGAGCGACTGCCCCGGCGCGATGGCCGAGATGGGCGCCGCGAGCGCCAACTCGATCTCGCCACCGTCGAACCGCACGACGCGGGCCTCGACCAGCGGCGCCCGATGCCGCACGCGCACCTGCACCGTGTCGCCCACGCGCGGCGGTTCGCCGACGAGCCAGTTCACCTCGCGGGCCGCGACGGAGTGGCCGAGCAGTGCCTCGCGTGGACCGACGACCACCTCGCGCGTCTCCGGCCGCAGCGCGACGACGAAGAGCGGCTCAGCGTGGCCGCCGGGAAGCCCGCGGCGCTGCCCGATCGTGAATTGCGCGAATCCGTCGTGCTCGCCGACGACCGTGCCGTCGACGGTCACGATGGCGCCGCGTGAGAGCGCCGGCGCATCGGCCGGCAGCTCGCGCCGCAGGATCGTCACGTAATCGCCGTCGGGCACGAAGCAGATTTCCTGGCTCTCCGGCTTGTCGGCGACGCGCGGCAGGCCGAGGTCGCGGGCGATGGCCCGCGTCTGCACCTTGGTCATCGTGCCGACCGGGAGCAGCAGACGTCGCAACACCGAGCGGTCGATGCCCCAGAGGAAATACGTCTGGTCCTTGTTGTCGTCGGCGCCACGGTGCAGCTCGCCGTCCACGACGCGCGCGTAATGCCCGGTGGCCACGAACTCGGCGTCGATGCCGTCGGCCTTCGCCACGAGGTCGCTGAACTTCGTGAACGTGTTGCACCGCACGCAGGGAATGGGCGTGCGGCCGCGCGCGTACTCGGCCACGAAGTCGCGAATGACGTCGCGGCCGAAGTGGTCCACCATGTTGAGTACGTAGTGCGGCACGCCGAGCTTCTCGCACACGCGGCGCGCGTCGCTCGTGCTGTCGAGCGAGCAGCAGGGGCGGTCGGGGAGCGCGTGGCCGTCCTCGAACAGCTTCATCGTCACGCCGACGACGTCCCACCCCTCGCGCACGAGCAGCGCTGCGGCGACGCTCGAGTCGACGCCGCCGCTCATCGCGACGAGCACGCGCGGCTTCGTGGGGCGATGCATCGTTACCACGCCGCGCCGCGTGCGCCGCGAATGGTCATCACGGTCACGCCGACGCGAGCTCGCGCGCCTTGAGCGCGAGCTGCGGGAAGAGCGTGGCGACGCGGTCGATGTCGGCGTCGGTCGAGAGCGCGCCGACGCTCATGCGGATCGCGCCGGCGGCGATCTCGTGGCCCACGCCGAGCGCGAGGATGACGTACGACGGCGTGATGCTCCCGCTCTGGCACGCCGAGCCGCCGGAGCAGGCGACCCCCTGCAGGTCGAGCGCCATGAGGAGCGACTCGCTGTCGACCCCGGGCACGGCGACGTTGAGGATGTGCGGCGCGCGCGCGGCACCGCGGCCGAAGACGACCGTGTCGGGGATCGCCGCGACGATGGCGCGCTCGAGCCGGTCGCGCAGCGCCTTGAGCCGCGCCCCCTCGCGCTCGTGCTCGGCGAGCGTGAGCTCCATCGCCGTGGCCAGCGCGACGGTGAAGGCCACGTTCTCCGTGCCCGGGCGGCGCCCGCGGTCCTGCGAGCCGCCGTAGAACAGCGGTTCGAGCGTGACGCCGCGACGGATGAACGTCGCGCCCACGCCCTTGGGCGCGCCGAACTTGTGGCCGCTCACGGTGAGCAGGTCGTACGGATGCGTGCGCGTGTCGATCCCGATCTTGCCGAACGCCTGCACGGCGTCGGTATGGAAGATCGCGCCGACCGAGCGCGCGTGCTCGCCGAGCTCGGCGATCGGCTGGATCGTGCCGATCTCGTTGCTCACCCACATCACGCTCGCCACGGCCGTGTCGGTGCCGATGCGCTCGCGCGCGGCGGCGAGGTCCACGGTTCCCGTCGCGTCGACAGCGAGCACTCGCTCCTCCGCCCCTTCCTTGGCGCATTCGTGCATCGCGCCGAGCACGGCCTTGTGCTCGATCGGGCTCGCGGCGACCGCGCGTCGTCCCGACGCGCGCGTGGCACGCCACGCGCCGAGCACCGCCAGGTTGTCCCCCTCGGTGCCGCCCGAGGTGAAGCAGATCTCGTCCGGGTGCGCGCCGAGGCACGCGGCCACGCGCTCCCTCGCCTCGTCCACTGCCGTGCGCGTCTCGCGCCCCCAGCGGTGCGTACTCGAGGCGTTGCCGAAGCGGACGCTGTAGTACGGCAGCATCGCCTCGAGCACTTCGGGGCGCACGGGGGTCGACGCGGCGTGGTCGAGATAGATGGGACTGGCCATGTGCGAAATATAGCCGACCCGGAAGCGGGGGTCCCCCGACCTCACCCCTCGGCGCGCAGGGCGTCGTCGCGCTCCATCTCGTCGAGCGAGCGGGGCCAGTCCTGCTTCAGCAGCCGCGACATGGCGCGGTCGGCCAACAGCCGCCCTCCCGTCTGGCAGGCTGCACAGTAGTTGGTCTCGTTGTCGGCGTACCGGATGCGCTGGATGGGCGCGCCACAGTCCAAGCAGGGGAGGCGGAACCGGCCGTGCACGGCCATCCCGTCGCGGAACGCCGTGACCTTGTCCGGAAAACCGGCGCCGACCTCGGTGCGGAGTCGCGCCGTCCATTCCGTGAGACTGGCGCGCACCGCCTCGAAGAGCCGTTGGCTCGAGGGACCGTCGAGCTTCGACGTGAGCTGCAGCGGCGAGAGGCGCGCGCGGTGCAGGATCTCGTCGGAATAGGCGTTGCCGATGCCGCTGAAGAGCCGTGGATCGGTGAGGGCGCGCTTGAGCGTGTGATTCTCGCTCCGCAGCCGCGCGTCGAACGCCTCGAACGGCGCGTCGAGCACTTCGAGGCCCCCGCGGTCGAAGGCGCGGAGCGCGTCCTCGCCGGCGCACACGTGCATCGAGGCGCGCTTCTTTGTTCCCGCCTCGGTGAGGACGAGCGTGCCCGCGTCGAACGCGAACGCGGCGAGCGCGAGGCGGCGGTTCAGCTTCGGCGCCTTGGCGTGCCAGCGGAGCCGGCCGGCGATCATGAGGTGGATCACGAGGAACCGGTCACCCTCGAACCCGACGACGATGCGCTTCCCGATGCGCCGCACCCCCGTGACGCGCGTACCCTCGAGCGCCGCGAGCGGCGGCTCGACGCTGCGCAGCACGAACGGACTCACCACCGTCACGTGTTCGAGCACGCGACCGCCCACGTGGCGCTCGAGCGCTTCGACGTACACGGTGACGTCAGGGAGTTCGGGCATCGAAGGGGCTCGAGGGACTGGACGCGCGGCCGCGCTCGGCCGACATTCCGCCACCCGCCGAACCAATCGCCGCGTGGCCGCGCCGTCAAGCGCCGGAGCCGAGTCCCGACATGCACCTCCCCGGTTGGCCCAGTCTGCTCTTTGCGGTCGCCACCATCGTCGTCATCCCGGTGATGGCGCTCCGGTCCGCCGGGCGCGTGCGGCAACTCCGGGCGCAGGGCGCGATGCCATCGCGGGTGAGCATGCTCGCCCAATCGCTGCTCTCGCTCACCCTGCTGTTCGGCATCGCGTTCTCTGTCGGACGTTCGTTCGGATTCGACGTCTTCGCCACGCCGCCCGTCGGCGCGCGCGAGGTGGCGCTGGCCGTGGCGGCGCTCGGCGCGCTGTTTGCCATCCGGGCGCTGCTGCGATGGACGCGCGACGCCGACGAGGAGCGGCGCCTCGCCGTCTTCTCATGGATGCCGCGGACGACGCTCGAACGCGCCCTGTTCGTGGCCGTCGCCATCGTGGCCGGCGTGTCGGAGGAGACGGTCTACCGCGGCGTGGGGATGCAGATCCTCTGGCACGCCACCGGCGCGCCCAAGATCGCGGCCATCGTCATGGCGCTCGCTTTCGCGGCGGCGCACGCCGCGCAGGGCCGGAAGAGCGCCGTGGCGGTGTTCGCCATCGCGCTCGTGATGCATGCCCTCGTATGGCACACGGGGACGCTCGTCCTCGCGATGGCGGTGCACGCCGTGTACGACGTCGCGGCGGGGATCCTCGCCGGGAACCGGGCCCGTCGGCTGGGGCTGCCGTAGCGGCGGCAGGCCGGCGGGCCGCCGCCGCGCTACGGCGTCGCGGCCCCGCCCCCGAAGAACTTCGCCCGCACCGACCACAGGTCGGGGAAGAACCGCTGGCTGATCGTCTTCTGCAGATAGCGCGCGCCGAGCGTGCCGCCGGTGCCGCCCGTGCCCGGGCCGATGATGCGCTCCACGAGCTGCACGTGCAGGAAGCGCCACCGCGCGAACCCCTGTTCGTACTCGAGCAGCGCCTCGGCGAGCAGCTGATACGTCGCGTGCCGGTCGTCGGCGTACACCTGCTCGAGCCGCACGCCGTTCGACGCCAGCATGTCGAGGAAGAGCTGCTGCAGCGTCGGCCGGTCGAGCGCGCGCTGCACGAGCGGCGGGATGGGCCCGTGCTCGGTGATGGCGTGCATGAAGTGCTCGCCGCGCAATCCGCTCACCGCCTCGATGGCGCGGAACTGCACGCTCTGCGATCCGCTCGAGGCGCCGAGATAACCGCGGAACTGCGCGAACCGCTGCGGCGGCAGCGTGTCGAGCGCCGAGAGCTCGTTGCTCACGATGCCGACGAGCCCGTTGATGCGCTTCATCGACTGCAGCGCCAGCGGCGCGCTCCCCGCCGCGAGGTGCGCGACGAGCGACTCGAACTCGTGCAGGATCACCTTGAACCAGAGCTCGCTCGCCTGGTGCACGACGATGAACAGCAGCTCGTCGGGATGCTGCGGCGTGGAACGGGGCCGCTGCAGCGCGAGCAGGTCGTCCAGCGCGAGATAGGAGCCGTAGTTGACGTCGGACATGGGGGGAGTGGGCTAGAGCGTGGCGACGTCGAGCGACATGGGGTCGTCGACCTTCATCGTCTCGAAGGTGAAGAACGGCTCGCCGTAGCGGCAGCGGATGAGCGCGCCGTAGTGCGCCGCCTGGTGGCGCACGAGGTCGTACAGCGGTTCGCCGTTCGGATAGATCTCCCCGGCCTGCGTGGCGCCGTCGAACTGCGAGCCGTAGCAGCGGATGGCGCGCAGCTTCGTCTCGAAGTCGTCGGAGATGTCGACGACGAACGTCGGCTTCGCGTAGTCCTCGCGGAACGCGATGGCGTGGAGGATCTTGAGCGGGCGATGCGGCGGATGCTCCGGCGCGACCTTGGCGAGCCCGGCGACGAAGCAGGCGTCGCGCACCAGCGCCTGCGTGGCCTTGTGGTCGGGATGCCGCCCGCGCGGCGCGTGCGTGATCACGAGGCGAGGCCGGAGGCGGCGGATGACGTTCGCCACGAGCGCGCGCGTCTCGGGGGTGTTGGTGATCCCCGCGTCAGGGAGGCCGAGGTTCTCGCGCACCGCGATATCGAGCACGGCCGCCGCGTGGCTCGCCTCCTCGGCGCGCATCGCGGCCGAGCCGCGGGTCCCCATCTCCCCCTGCGTGAGGTCGACGATGCCGACCTTGTGGCCGAGCCGTGTGAGCTTGGCGAGGGTGCCGCCGCAAGTGAGTTCCGCGTCGTCGCGGTGGGCGAAGATTGCTAGCGCGTCTAAGGGCATGGGGGAAAGATAGGGGCGCCGCCCGCCCTTGGGCGAGAACTGAGGGCGCGTGAGGCGGGCGCGTGAGGCGTGAGGCGGCCAGCGCCGATGCCAGCCGCCTCACGCCTCACGCGCTCCCCTGACGCCGCGTCGGCCCCGAGCGACGATCGAACGCCCGCGCTAAGTTCTCGGCAACGCCACCTCCCACTCCCACTGGTCCTATGCGATTCATCGAGACAGGACACGCCCCCACCCCCGGCGGCCACTACTCCCAGGCCGTCGTCCACAACGGCCTCGTGTACGTCAGCGGCCAGCTCCCCATGGCCCCCGGGCAGGCCGCGCACCACGTCGGCACCATCGAGGAGCAGACCGAGCAGGTGTTCCGCAACGTGCAGGCCATCCTCGAGGCCGCGGGGAGCGGGCTCCATCGCGCGCTGCAGGTGACGATCTACGTGAGCGACGGCGAACTGTGGGGCGGAGTGAACGCCGCCTACACGCGCATCATGGGCGGACACCGTCCGGCGCGCGCCGTCGTGCCGGTGAACGACCTGCACTACGGCTACCAGATCGAAGTGCAGGTCATCGCGGCGACCGACGAATGAGCGCGCCCTTCCGCGGCCAGGTGGTGATCGTCACCGGGGCGTCGGGGGGGATCGGCGAGCAGTTGGCGCTGCAGCTGGCGGCGCAGGGGGCGCGGCTCGCCCTCGCGGCGCGCCGTGCCGAGGAGCTCGAGCGCGTGGCGCGCTCCTGCGTGGCGGCCGGCGGGGAGGCGCTCGTCGTGGCCACCGACGTCGGCGACGCCGCGTCGTGCCGCGCCCTTGTCGAACGAACGTTCGATAAGTACGGCCGCCTCGACATGCTCGTCAACAACGCCGGACTCGGCATGTGGGCCAAGGTGACGGAGGTCGCCGACCTCTCGATCTTCGAGCGCGTGATGCGGGTGAACTACCTCGGCGCCGTGTACTGCACGGTCGCGGCGCTGCCGCACCTCACGGCGTCGCGGGGGCGCATCCTCTGCATCTCGAGCCTCGCCGGGCGCACGGGGGTGCCGTTGCGCAGCGGCTACGCGGCGAGCAAGCACGCGATGGCCGGCTTCTTCGACTCGCTGCGCATCGAGTTGCGGGGGAGCGGGGTGAGCGTGACGCTCGTCGATCCCGGGTTCGTCGGCACGGGGGCGCAGGGGCGCAACCTTGGCGCGAGCGGCGCGCCGCTGGGGCACGTGCCGATCGACCTGCAGGCGGCGATGGCGCCCGACGTCTGCGCTCGCGCGGCGATCGCGGCGGCGGCGGCGCGCCGGCGCGAGCTGGTGATGACGCTGCGGGGGAAGATCGGGCTCTGGCTCAAACTCGTCGCGCCCGCGTTCATCGACGGCATGGCGGCGAAGGCGACGGCGCGGGGGAAGTGACGGCGCCGCGAGGCGCGCATGCACCGGCGCGCGTGCACCGACGCGCGTGCCGCGCGACCGGACGCGAAAGAGGCCGGCGGGCAGTCGCCCGTCGGCCTCTCGCGTCGAAGCGGCTCGCGCTTCGCGGACGTGCTGTCCCTTAGCGGGGCGGTCCGCCGCCACGGCGGCCCATCGGGGCCGCGGCGTTCTTGTCGAACGTCGCCTTGTCGGCGTCGCTCGTGAGGAGCCCCTTGAGCTCGGTGTGCATCGCCGTGCGGTGGTGCATCATCTGGTCACGGCGATCGGCGGCCTGCGGATCGATGGCGGCCATCTCGCCCTGGTGCTTCTTGATGATGTCCATCGCCTTCGTCTTCACCGCGTCGGTGACGGTGATGTCCTTGAAGAGACGGTCGAAGGTGCGCTGCTGCATCTGGGCCGGATCCATCTGCATGCCACCCATCCCGCCGCCACCGCCCTGCGCGGCAGCCGTACCCGCCATCACCAACGACATCGCGGCAATCGCAAGAAACTTCCTCATGCTCCATCCTCCGTAGGACTGCGTGAAAGGCGCGGCGGCTGGCCGCGACCACGTAATAACGGCTTGGGCGCCGGAAACGTTAGCACCCAGCGTGACACGGGTGTGGGATATCCCCAACGGTCCGCCCGCTCGAACGTACCTCATTCCAGACGTCCTCCGGTGCGCCAGGCGCACCTGAACTCCATACCCCACGGAGACCGATTCGTGTCGTTCACACGTATGCTCGGCGCGCTCGCCTTGTTCCCGGTCGCGGCCCTCGCGCAGCAGGCGCTGCCCCTGAAGCACACGCCGTCGCCGACCACCGCGGCCATCACGGCGGCCGACCTCATGACCCGGCTGTACATCTTCGCCGACGACTCCATGATGGGGCGCCAGACCGGCACGCCGGGACACCTCAAGGCGACGGTGTACATCGAGGCGCAGGTCCGCCGGCTCGGGCTCAAGCCCGCCGGCGACAATGGCGGGTTCTTCCAGAACGTGCCCGTCGCACAGCGCTGGATGGACGCCAGCTCGACGATCACGGTCGGAGGCACGACGCTCGCCTACGGCAAGGACTTCGCCGCCGGCGGCGGCCGTGGCGAGCCGCGACCGATCGACGGTGCGGAGGTGATCTTCGGCGGGCCGCAGGGTGACACGGCGAATCCGCTCACGGCGGAGCAGGTGCGTGGCAAGCTCGTCGTGATGACCGCGCCGGCGGGCGGCGGCCGCGGTGGTCGCTTCGGTGCGTTCGGCGGCCGCGGTGGCGGCGCGGCGGCGGCGCTCGCCGAGGCCGCCGGCATCGCGACGGTCGTCGGGGAGCAGCTCCCGCCGCAACTGGCCGTCACCGGGCGGCCGCGTCCGGGGCAGGGGATGACTTTCCTCGGCGCGCTCACGCCGGCGCCGTCGGTGGCCATGACGCTCAGCATCACGGCCAAGGCGGCCGAGGCGCTGCTTGGGGTGCCCGTGTCGCAGGCGACCAAGGGGATGGCCGGGCGGACGATCAAGGCGGCGCTCAAGATGGATGAGGCGCCGGTGCCGGCGCGCAACGTCGTCGGCATCCTCCAGGGGAGCGACCCGAAGCTCAAGGGGGAGTACGTCGCCATCGGCGCGCACAACGACCACATCGGCATGCGCGCCGGCACGCCGGTCGATCACGACTCGCTGCACCTCTACAACGAGGCGCGGTACGCCATCACCGGGATGCTCTCGCGCGGGCAGCAGCCGTCGCCGGAACAGATGGAGGCGGTGCGCAACATCCACATCAACCTCGACAGCGTGCGCAAGCTGCGCCCGGTGCGCCTCGACTCGATCAGCAACGGTGCCGACGATGACGGATCGGGTACGGTGACGGTGCTCGAGATCGCCGAGCGGTTCGCGAAGCTCCCCAAGGCGCAGCGCCCGAAGCGGTCGCTGCTCTTCGTGTGGCATGTCGGCGAGGAGAACGGGCTCTGGGGCTCGCAGTACGTCACGGACCACCCGCCGGTGCCGCGCGACTCGATCGTCGCGCAGCTCAACATGGACATGGTCGGTCGCGGCGAGAAGAGCGACCTCCCCGTGGGCGGCCCCGACTATCTGCAACTCGTCGGTTCGCGGCGCCTCTCCACCGAGCTCGGCGACCTGATGGAGACGGTCAACAAGGCACAGAAGATGCCGTTCCGGTTCGACTATCAGTTCGACGCGAACGGGCATCCCGAGAACATCTACTGCCGCAGCGACCACTACAACTACGCGCGCTACGGCATCCCGGTGGTGTTCGCGACGACCGGACTCCACGGCGACTACCACCAGGTGACCGACGAGCCGCAGTACATCGCGTACGATCACATGGCGCGCGTCGGCAACCTGATGTACGACATGGCGGTGCGGGTGGCGGATCTCGACCACCGGCCGCTCGTCGACAAGCCGAAGCCGGATCCTAAAGGGCGTTGCCAGCAGTAGGTGGCAACGGCCAGGGGGAGGGAGAGGGAAAGGGGGAGGGGGAGGGGGAGCCATCGCTCTCCCTTCCCTGTCCGCTTGCCGGCTCTTGCGCTTCAAATACCGAATATGTAGAGTTTGCCATGCCTCGTATCCCCAACACGTCGCCGCAGACGCTCGCCGTGCTCGAACTGCTACTTGAGGCGCCGCGGTCGTGGCACTACGGGTATGCGCTCAGTCAGCTCGCGGGCCTCAAGTCGGGCACGCTCTACCCGATCCTCGTGCGTCTCGCCGATCAGGGGTGGCTCGAGACGAAATGGGCGGAGCCGGAACTGCCTGGGCGTCCGGCGCGACACACGTATCGATTGACCGGGAAGGGAGCGAAGGCTGCGCGGGCGAAACTTGCGGAAGGCGCGCGCGGGCGAGGTGCCGGCCAGCTGCGGACTGCTGAAGGCTTTCGGTGATGTCCATCCCTCGTCTACTCGATGACGTAGCGGAATCCGCAGCCCAACAGCTCGTCGGCTGGCTGGCCTCGCGCGTCGGCCCCGAGGGGCGCGAGTGGGTGGACGCCCTGAGCGCCGAGGCGCACAGCATCAACGGGGGATGGCGCAAGCTGCGGTGGTCGGTCGGAGGAATCGCGCTGATATGGACCTTGAAACGGAGAAGCAGAATGAAGTCCACTGCCGCTGCCTGGCCCCCTTTCGATCTTCGCTCGGTCATTCACTCGAATGTGCTGATGCTCTTCGGGCTCGGCTGCGCCGCGTTGGTGAAGCCGCGCGAGTTGCTCGAAGGCTTCGGCATCGCGCGCGCACCGTGGGCGGTGTACGGCGTTCTTCGCGTCTATGCCGTATTCGCGCTGGTCTTGGCAGTCTTCCTCTGGACCGCGCGTGACTGGCTTGCTTCCCCTGGCGGCCGTGGGGCCGTACGAGGGCTCGCCGTGACGTACACTTTGGGCACGCTCTTCATCTTCGGGCAGCAGTGGTCGGTATGGGATGGCCGCAGTGGTGTCGGTCTGATGCTCGGATTCCTGCTGCTCGCGCTCTCGTATGCGAGAAGCGGGTGGCGTACGCCAGCCGCTGCCACTTCTGCGCAGTAGCTCTCGCGATTCATTCGTTCCCGGACACCAGCGCCATTCTGGACTAAGGCACAGGGCAGGGCACAGGCGAGGAAACGGGGGCGCACCCGCCGGTCGTGGTCGCGCCCCTGTCCTCTGCCCCTCATTCCTCCCCCTGCCGTAGCACCCTCCCCCTCCCCCTTTCCCTCCCCCTGCGTTGCGCTACTCGTAGCGCAACGCCTCGATCGGGTCGAGCCGCGCCGCCCGCCGGGCGGGCACCACGCCGAAGACGAGCCCGATGGCGATCGACACGGCGACGGCGATGCCGGTGTACATCCAGGGCAAGTCGGCTTGCACGTTCATCAGGGCGGTCACGCCGCGGCCGGCGACGAGCCCGACGCCGATGCCGAGCAGCCCGCCGATCCCGGTGAGCGTCGCCGCCTCGACGAGGAACTGCAGCAGGATGTCGCGCCGCGTGGCGCCCAGCGCCTTGCGCACGCCGATCTCGCGGGTGCGGGCCGTGACCGACACCATCATGATCGCCATCACGCCGATGCCGCCGACCATGAGCGCGA